>JANXNS010000122.1 GCA_025353965.1 Aquihabitans sp. | reverse complement strand
AAGCGGAGGAAACGGGTCCGACGAAAGGGGGTGCTGGCCACAATCAGCGTGGCCAGCACGGCCCCCGCCATCGTGGTGAGCGTCAGCGGCAAGAACTGGACACCGGCCGCCAACAACATGACCAAAACGATGGCGGCGATGATGATCGTGGTCCCCAGGTTGGGTTCGGCCATCACCAACGCGCCGATCATGGCGAGGTAGGCAACGACCGGCAGGAGGGTCCACCGCCAGTCATCGACATGTTCCGAACGCCGAGCGAGAAGGTCGGCCACAAAGAGCAGCAAGGCGAACTTGGCGAACTCCGAAGGTTGGAACTGAAGGGGCCCGACCCCCAGCCAGCGGGTGGCACCATTTACCCTGATTCCCACGCCGGGAACCAGGACCAAGGCGAGCATGAGGGTGGTCGCACCCAACCAAATGCGGGCGTGGCGTCGCCAAAAATCAATGGATATGGCCAGGGTGGCGAAGAGGGCAAAGATGCCAACGGCGCTCCACATGAACTGCCGTTGGACGTAGGACCAGGGCTGGCCGCTCTCGCGGACCGATATCACCGACGATGCCGACATAACCATGATCAGCCCGATCATGTTCAGCACCGTGATCACCGATGCCAGGATCCAGAACGACCCGGTGGCCACCCCTGGGAGAGCGAGCCGTCGACGCCCGCTGAGCGCCTGGTGTTGGGACTGGCCGCGAAGGGCGGGATGGCGTACTGCCGTCACGGGCGCACCAACTGAACCGGGAGACTGGTGAAATCTGCATAGAACAGGCCCAGGGCAAGGGCCGTGGCCAAGCCAGCGATGATCCAGAAACGCACGATGACCGTGGTCTCCGGCCAACCACCGAGTTCGTAGTGATGATGAATTGGTGCCATACGAAAGACCCGGCGGCCACCAAAGCCACGAAACGAGGCAACCTGGATGATCACCGACAGGGTCTCGACCACAAACAGCGCCCCGATAATGGGAAGCAGCAAGGTGGTGCTCATCATGAGGGCCAGACCGGCCAGACCAGCGCCGATAGCCAACGAGCCGGTGTCGCCCATGAAGATCTTGGCCGGGTGGGCGTTCCACCAGAGGAACCCTGTACAACCACCGAGCATGGCCGACGCCACCACGGCCAAGTCCAAAGCATGCTCGACCTGGTAGGTCTGCGGATTGCGGAAGGCCCAGAACCCAATGATGGTGAAGGCCGCGAAGGCAAACAGCGAAGACCCGGCCGCCAGCCCGTCCAGGCCATCGGTGAGGTTCACGGCATTGGTCATGGCCATGATCAGCAGGACCGACCAGACCACCCAGCCCACCTTGCCAAAATCGATGTCGAGAAAGCTGGACTCGGCAAACGAGTTGTAACGGGTAAACGAAAGTGTGGTGTGGACGCTGGTGAAGCGGACAGAAGCCCAGCCGAAAGCCACGGCCACGGTCAGCAGCCCGAGCACCTTCATTCGCTTGCTCAGGCCCAGGTTGCGGGCCTGACTGATCTTGATCCAGTCATCCAGAAAACCCACCAAGCCAGCGCCGACCACCAGCAACAAAACAAAGATGCCCGACCTCGTATAGAAAACACGGCTGCGTAGGTGGGCCACCGTGTAACCCACCACCGAACCGACCACAATGGCAATGCCGCCCATGGTGGGCGTGCCCGCCTTGGTCTGGTGGCCCTTGGGGCCTTCCTCGCGAATCGGCTGGCCAATCCGGTGAGCGCGTAGCCACTCGATCAGGAATCGGGTGAACACCAATGACACGGCCAGGCTGAGCCCACCCGATACCAACAAGGCAATCATGAGGCGACCCCGTCCGGGTAGGCCGCAACGAGTGCTTCGCGCAAGACCACCCGGTCATCGAACACCCGAACTGAGGCGCCAATGGTCTGAGTGGACTCGTGGCCTTTGCCCGCGATCAAAAGAACATCTCCCGGCCGAGCCAGGCTGACAGCCTGCGCAATTGCGTTTCGTCGGTCCGCCACGATGCGCACATCCTGAGGGTCCTCCATGCCGCTCTCCACTTGAGAGATGATCGCAGCCGGGTCCTCGTCCCGTGCGTTATCAGTGGTGACCAGCACAACATCGGCCAACCGGGCAGCCACCTCCCCCATTTCGGGCCGCTTGGTGACATCGCGATTACCACCCGCTCCAAAGACCAGAACGACCTGACCGCTGCCTGCGAGCTCCCGAGCCGTGAGCAGTAATTGCTCTAGACCATCCGGCGTGTGGGCGTAGTCCACCACCGCGAGGAAGGGCTGGCCCACATCGATTCTCTCGAAACGGCCGGGCACGGTCCCGGCCGCGGCCAGCCCGTTGGCGACCTGTTCGGGGGTCACGCCCAACTCCGCCGCCGCCGTGGCCGCGGCTAAAGCGTTGGCCACGTTGAACCGCCCCGCGAGCGGGACATGTATGTCTGCGCCGCGCCACCGGAACCGGGAGCCGTCTACCCCGAGCACGAGGTCCTCGGCGTCGTCGAGCGAATAGCCCACGCTAGGAACCGAGGCGACATCACGCAGGAGCCGGCCGTGGGGCTCATCGAGGTTCAGGACCGCAAGGTCGCAGAGCTCGGGCTCGAAGAGCCTGGCTTTGGCCTGGAAGTAGCTGGCCATATCGCCGTGGTGGTCAAGGTGGTCTCGACTGAGGTTGGTGAAAACCGATACTCGGAAACGAGTGCCATCTACCCGACGAAGATCGAGCGCATGGGAGGACACCTCCATGGCCACCGCCACCCGGCCTTCGTCTCGCATCTCCGCTAAGCGTTCTTGGAGTTCCGGAGCCTCCGGGGTGGTTCGCGCCCCGGTCAGGGTGCCAATGACACCGCACGACTGCCCTGCCGACTCGAGGATGGCGCCCAACAAGTGGACGGTTGTGGTCTTGCCATTGGTACCGGTGACCCCAACAACGCTCATATGGTCCGACGGGCGGCCAGCCAGCTCAGCGGCCAACGGCCCCATGGCGGCACGAACGGAAGGCACCAGTAGCTCCGGCACCCCAAGCCCGAGGGGCCGCTCCACCAACAAGGCAGCGGCACCAGCAGCCACCGCTGCGGCCGCGTAGTCGTGGCCGTCATGGCGGGCACCGGGCACACAACAGAAGAGGGCGCCCACCCCGACCCGGCGAGAATCGTGGACCGCGCCTGTGATGGTCACCTCTGATGAGCCGGTCACCACGAGGTCGCGAAGCACGGGGCGGTCAGCGACGGCCGCCACCAGTTCTGACAACTGCACCAGCTCAGCCTGGCGCGGTTTCGGTCCCCGAAGCGGGACCCTCGCTGTCGGCCTCGAGCGCCGACTGGCTGAGCTCGGGCACCGCTGCTCTGGCCGCCGCTACCTGCTTGGCCGCCGCTAGCAGGTTGGGCGGCGCTATGTGCTGGTAGCGCAGGGCGAGTGACGCCAGCGCTGAGAACACCGGGGCAGCCAAATCACTGCCAAAGATCGATGTCTCAGCCTCTTGCACCGTCACGATGATCGACAGGTCAGCGCCCTGGACGGCACCGACGAAGCTCCCGATGTAGTGATACTTGCCCTGGGCATCTTTGTACGCGTCCTTGGAGTCCCCAGCGAACTGCGGAATCCGTGCCGTGCCCGTCTTGCCAAAGGGCTCGTAGCCGGGGATCTGGGCCGGCTTGCCCGTACCGTCGCTGACGACCTTGGCCAACATCTGGCGCATCGAGATGGCCGTCTCGGTCGAGACGACCCGTCGGCGAGCAGATGCCGGGGTCGGCGTCTTACCCGTGCCCGTGTCGGTGGCGGCAACCAGCTTCGGGGCCACATAGATGCCGTCGTTGGCAATCACGTTGTATGCCGTGAGCATTTGGAGGGCCGTGACGCCAATGCCCTGCCCGATTGGAATGGCTCCGATGCTCGTGCCGGACCATGCATCGAGCGGCAACATGATGCCGTTGACCTCGTCGGGGAGCCCGCTGCTGGTTCCGAACCCAAAGGCACGAAGGTACTGATCGACCTTGGGAGCGCCTAGCTGTTGGGCGATTTTGATCGTGCCGATGTTGGAGGAGTTGGCCAGGATGTCGGTGGTCGACCAGTTCTGCGTCGGGTGCGGATCGTGGTCCGTGAAGAGGTGATCGCCAACCATCAGTCGATCGGGTACGTCGTGCGGCGTCGTCGGATCGATGAGTCCTTCTTCGAGCGCTCCGGCGACGGTGATCATCTTGTTGACCGAGCCTGGTTCGAACACGTCGCTCACCGGACGGTTCGCCCCGGTAGTGCGGACGTTCCCCTCGCCATCGGCGGCCACCGTGGCCATCGACAGGATTTCTCCCGTACTGGGACGACTGATGATCGCCATGGCCTGCTTGGCGCGGGTGGCCGTGACCTGCTTGATGAGGGCCTGCTCGGTGGCGTACTGCAGCGACTGATCCAGAGTGAGGTACAGGTTGGTACCAGGCTTGGCCGCCGTCAGCTTGGTCTGACCACCAGCGATCGTGTTGCCCCCGGGATCCTTCTCGAATTCAAGGCGACCCTGGGTACCTTCAAGCGAGTTTTCGTAGGCCCGCTCGATTCCCCGCCGGGCCATGTGCCCGTCCTTGTCAACGCCGCCATCGGCGTACGTGGTCCCGACAACGTTGCGACCAAGCCCACCACTGGGGTTCTTGCGAACGTACGCATCCTCTTGCGTGATCCCGGCCAACTTGAGGCCCAGCACCTTCTTGGCGACCTCAGCCGAAACAGTCTTGGCCAGCAACTGGTAGCGCGACGTGCCGGTCAATTTCTTGGTCAACTCGCTCTCGCTCACGCCCAGAATCGGGGCCAGTTTCCGAGCGGTCGCAATCGGACCCCTCACCTGCTTTGGATCGGCGACGATGTTCGGCTCGGTCACCGACAGGGCGAAGGCCTGGCCGTTGCGGTCATAGATGGCGCCGCGACCAGCATCGATGACGCGGAAGCCATCTCGTTGTTTGGCGCCGTAGGTCACCCAGGTTTGGCGACTTGTGACTTGGATATCTGCGAGGCGGGCCCCAATCCCACCAGCCGTTACGGCGACGACGGCGACGAACCCAACGAGGCGGCGGCGCGTACGGCGCTCGATGATGAAGGCATCCACCGGCCCCGGCCGTTCCTTCGCGGCACGAGGGGCCCGAGGGGCGTGGGGGGCGTGGGGGGCGTGGCGAGTTGACGGCGCTCGGGCCGGCCGCGCCTGGCGAGTTGCTGTCGCTGGGCGTGGCGACAGGGCATGCGGCGTGAGGACAGCCTGGGGGCGGCGGCCGAAGAAGCTGTCGAGATCATCGAAGTCACCAAGCTTCGTCATGGTTGGATCGCTGCCCCGTCATTGCTACTGGCCAGTTCGGTACTACCCGATGAATCATGGTTTGTGCCGGCCATGACCGGCGGCACGCCTGTCTTGAGACTCAGCCAATTCGGCTTCTCCGTCGGCACCATCCCGAGGCGCTGCGCCTCACTGGTGATTCGCGCCGGGGATTGAGCGTCGGCAAGACGGAGCTGCTCCCGCTGGAGGAGTACCCGTTCAGTTCGAACCTGGGCGTTCATCTGGTCGAGGTGAGCCTGGCCACTCACCAGCATGGAATGGGCCATGGCCACCATGACCAGTGCGCCAAAAACCACGATGACCGAGGCGGCGACCGAGATGCCGGTCCGAGACCGCGGGGCCGGTTCGCCGACCACCCGGAGGTCAGGTCGTGACCGTGGGGCGGGCATCGAAGGGATGCCGCGAGGAGTTGGTCGGGGGGCACGTACGGGACTGGTCATTGGAGATCCTCGCCGGGAGTTGTAGGAAGTTTTTCGACCGCACGAAGGCGGGCACTGGCAGCTCGGGGATTGGCTTCGATTTCGGCTGCGGTCGGAACCCAGCCCCCTCGCTTGAGGAGACGGGCCTCCGCCACGGCGCCACACACGCAGGGCAAACCGGGGGGACAGCTACAGCCACCGTCTTCCGCCAAACGGAACCGGGCCTTGACCAGGCGGTCCTCCCCCGAATGGAAGCTGATGACCGCGACCCGTCCACCAGCCACGACCGCGTCGATGGCGGCATCGAGCGCCGGGGGGATCACGTCGAGCTCTTCGTTGACGGCGATTCGAATGGCCTGGAAGGTCCGCTTGGCTGGGTGGCCACCCTTACGGCGGGCGGGGGCGGGGATGGCGTTCACGACCAGCTCGCTCAGTTCACCAGTGGTGAGCACCGGGCGGGCGTACACGATGGCCTTGGCAATGCGGCTAGCAAAGCGTTCGTCGGAGTACCGGCGCAGGATGGCCGCCAGGTCACGCTCGTTGGTGTCATTGACGAGGTCGGCGGCCGTACGGCCCGTGGTGGTATCCATCCGCATGTCGAGCGGGGCGTTGTTGCGGTAGCTGAAGCCGCGCTCGGGCCGGTCGAACTGCGGCGAGGACACGCCAAGGTCGAACAGGACCCCGACGATCGGTTGGTTGGCGGCGCCGGCCGCGGCGACGACCGTCGCCAGCTGATCGAAGCGGGCATGTACTGCCGTGGCCCGGTCACCAAATTCGGCGAGCCTGGCCTGCGCTGCGAGCAGGGCATGGGGGTCCTGGTCGAGACCGAGGACCCGAAGGTCCGCTCGTGTCTCGAGCAGGGCCGCCGCATGGCCGGCACCGCCAAGAGTTGCATCCACGATCGTGCCGGCGGGCACCGGAGCAAACAGCTCCAGGACTCGGTCAAGCAGAACCGATTGGTGGACGAAGGTCATGCTCACAGTCCTTCGAACCCATCGAAGAACAGGTCCGCATCATCAAAGGTGGCCTCTTCGTCCACGAAGGAATCCGCCGACCAAATCTCGATGGTCTCAATGGCCCCGGCCAACACGATGGCTTCGCCGAGCCCGACCTTGACCCGAAGCTCCGGGGGGATCACGAAGCGGCTCTGCCTGTCGACCGACACCTCGGTGGTCGACATGTGCAACCGCTTGCGAGTGCGGGGATTGACCACACCCGAAGAACCGCTCCCGCCGAACGCGTCGGCGACGGCCTTGAACCCGCTCGGCGTCCAGAGCATCAGGTGCGAGTTTCGATTGGGCCGAATGAATCCCGTGGCGCTGAAGGCACCTTTGAACGAAGCAGGCAACGAAACCCGGCCGGTCGCATCCAATTTGAGGCGGTAGGTGCCGTGAAACGCCGGGTGGCCAAACGAGGTGAGGGGCGACGCAGTGGGCGTCTCTTCGATCGCTAGAGCGACCCCGCGTTCTTGCCCCTGTTCCATTGAGGTCCAAACTACTCCATTTCATTCATCCTGGGAACCCCGAACTTTTGTTCGATCCCGAGGTCAGTTCAGCTTTCGGTCCGTAACTGAGCCACCAGGGCCCCAACAACCTCGGCCGACCGCACCGGCCCAATGCCAGCAGCGACGGCGCTGAGGTCGCCGACCAACGCTTCCCGCTCGGGCTCGGTCAATGCGAGGACATCGACCATGGGGCGCGGGTCCCACTCGTGAAGCAAGGCGCACTGGAACCGGGCACCAGCGCGTGTCCGCCGCTGGGAGATGCCCACCACCTTGCGGCCATCGACCAGAACCTCACCGGGAGCCAGCCCGGCAAAGCACACCAGACCCGAGTGTGGCGAACGCACCAGCGGACCCAGGTGGACCTGAACGCCCGCGCACCCAAGATCCTCCAAGACCGCGGCCCAGGCCCTGCCCAGCCACGCGGCGGCCTGCCCCACGTCATCGACCCAACGCGGATCTCCCGCGGGCAAAACCACGTCGACCCAGGTGACCTGACCGGGGGCCAGCCATACCGCCCCTCCCCCGCTGCGGCGGCGCACGATCTCCACCCCCGCTGCCTCCGCTCGTTCGGGGTCGACCACCTCCAGGCGTTGGGTACTGCCCAAGGCAATCGCCGGGCGAAGCACCTCGAACCACCAAACCAGGCGACGAACGGGATCTCGGAGGTCGAGTCCGTGAAAAGTGGCCGCCGAGCCCAAGTGGCGCTCCACTCGCCAATTCATGGGCGCAAAACGAGGCGGTCGACCGCGGTTTGCTCCAGACGGTCGGCCACTACGTCGACGCCAATGCCCAGGCCCGGCGGTACGACCACCCAGCCACGGTCATCGGCCACCACCGCGGTTGTGAGGTCCGGGTCAAGGTACCGACTCGAAGGGCCTAGGTCCGTCGGGAGGGTGCACACCGGAAGGGCAGCAACGGCCAAGGCCGCCGCTCGACCAACCCCGGACTCGAGCATCCCGCCCACAAACACGGCACAACCAGCATCGACGGCGACCTGGGCCAAACCGGCGGCAACGTGGACGCCGCCAAGCCGGGCCGGTTTCACATTGATCACCTGACCGGCACCCACCGTGAGCGCCAGTTCAAGGGCAGCAATCGACGTGATCGATTCATCCAGCGCGACCGGGGCCCCAAGCCGCTTCGCCATCGCCGCCGAAGCCAGCAGGTCCTCTGCCGGGGCTGGTTGCTCGACATAGGCGAGGCCAAGACCATCCAGGATCGACAGCGACCGGTGATCCAACGTGCCGTTGCCGTCAACGGCGAGTGCGAGGTTCGGCCACATGGCCCGCACGGCCATGACCACCTCCAGGTCAGCCGGGTGGGGCGTGACCTTGACCTTGATCAGAACAGCCCCCTCGTTCAGGCGGGCTTCCACCACCCCCAAGGCGGCATCGATGGACGCTGCTCGCCCCACCACCGCCGTGACCGGCAGGTGCTCGGACGGGCGGCCGTAGCGTTGCCCGAGTTCCTCCACCAGACGCCGCCCCCGCTGGCGGAGGCTCGCGTCCAGGCGAGCGGTTCCGAGCGCGTGGACGGCCATGGGATGGCCGACGACCTCATGTTCGCCGGTAGCCCAAAGGCCAGGGATCAGTTCATCCCGTAACATCGACCAGGCGGCGGCGGTGTACTCCGAGGTGTAGGTCGGTCGGGCCAGCGCCGAGCACTCACCCCACCCGGTGCTCCCATCGTTGAGCGTGACCCGAACCAGCACGAGGTCGCGGATCAACTCGGTGCCGTGGGCGGAGGAGAGGGCGGCCACGAGCGGTACCTGCACCCGCACCAACTCGACCTCGGCCACATCAAACTCAACCCGAGCGTTCACCGATTCACGCCGCCTGTGGCAACCACGGCCGCCACTGATCAGGAACCTGACCTACTGCAACCATGACCCACGACAACCGGCGGGGCTGGACCGGCGGACGACCCAGCCTGAGCCTGGTGTCGGGGAGGAGGCGATCCGCCTTGCCCACGTTGCAGGGCCGACAGGCCGCCACGACATTTTCCCAGCAGTGCAACCCACCCCGGCTGCGCGGCACCACGTGGTCCAGCGTCTCGGCGCGGTTTCCGCAGTATTGGCAGCAGTGATCGTCCCGCACGAAGACGCCCTGCCGACTGATCGGCAGGTCTCGTTGCCGGGTGACCTTCACCACGGCACGAAGACGGATGACCGAGGGCATTTCCAGCGCCAACCGTTCGGCGTGGAGCCACAAGCCCGAACCTTCCAAGGCATCGGCCTTGTCCCCCAACACCAGCACCACGGCGCGACGGCCGGTGACCACGGCCAGAGGTTCGTAAGTTCCGTTGAGCACGAGCGCCCGGACCACGGGGGCATCGTACCGAAGTCGTGGTGTTCCGGACCGGGGTTTCGGACGGGACCCGCCGGCCACGGCCGGTCAGGTGAGCTGTCCGTATGACCGGCACCATTGGAGGTACGTCACGACGTCGGCCGGGTCTGGCGCCTGATTGCTGCCGTATTGGGTCTCCAGGCGGAAGCGGAGGTAGCCGGGGTCGGGCAGGGGCAAGAAGGGCGATCGTCGCCACCACCCCGGCGCCGCCAGCCGAAACACCTGCGACCAAGCGGTGCCCCACAAGCCGGGCCGACAAACCAGGGCAAGGCCCACCGAGAACCAAAAAGAGGGCGACGTCATGACACACCAACGTCGTGACCAAGGGCCCGCCACGCCACGGCCGCAGCCCCAATGAGCGGTCCATCTGACGTGAGCCCGCCCGGCCTCACCACGGTTCCGCGGGCGTGCGAGATCATTGCATAGCGGTCTACTTCCGCCTGGGCCGCAGCAAAGAACGGCTCGCCGAAACCGAGGGCGACCGAACCAGCGACACAGGCCAACTGGAGGTCCAGCAGGCTGGCCAGCGACCCGACGGCCCGGCCGACCAGGGCGCCGGTGTGACGCATCACGTCGAGAGTTGCCTCCTTGGCCGAGCGCCCGGTGATGGCCTTGATGGCCGTACCCGATGCCTCTGCCTCCAGGCAGCCGTGAGACCCGCACGGGCAGAGCCGACCATCCGGCACGACGTTGAGGTGGCCAATGTGCCCAGCGTTACCTCCGGCACCATCGAGCAGGCGGCCGTCGAGCACGATGCCGCCCCCAACGCCGGTTGACACCACCATGGCCAGATAGTTGCGGCGACCCACCGCCGCGCCCTTCCAGCCTTCGCCCAACGCCAGCGCCTTTGCGTCGTTGTCTACCCAGGTGGTGAGCCCCGTGTGGTCGGCCAACCGGGCCCGCAGGGGAAATTCCCGCCATTGATGGATGTTCAGCGGCGATACGGTTACCCCGCTCGCGGTCATCGGCCCACCCGACCCGACCCCACAGGCGATCACGTCGACCCCGCCTTGTTCTCGGACCCGGTCGATCAGGCTCGTCACCGTGCCAAACAGTTCGTTCTCGTCGGCCCCGGACGTCGGTACCTGGTCGCGGGCAACCAACACTCCGTTGGCATCGACGATTGCCGCCGCCATCTTGGTGCCGCCAATATCCACGGCCAGAACATGCTCCACCGTTTGAGCATGACACGTCGGCGTGTCCGCTCCGCTGAACGGGCGAGCGCCGCCTATCGTGTCAACGTCCACACCCCCGAGCAGGAAAGCCAGCGCGCTGTGGCCATCCAGAACGCGGCCGAGACCGTCGACGATCGCTCGGAGAGCTTCGCCGACCTGCACCGACTGCTGAGCGACAACATCGGGCACGTCATTCAGGGCAAAGCCGATGCCATCGATCTGGTTCTGCTTTGCCTGGTCGCCGGAGGCCACCTCTTGGTCGAAGACGTACCTGGCGTGGGTAAAACGACCCTGGCCAAGGCCCTGGCCACGTCCATCCATGCCGAGTTCGGGCGGATCCAGTTCACCCCCGATCTCCTCCCCACCGACGTCGTGGGAGTAAACGTGTGGAACCGGGGGGCCAACACCTTTGAGTTTCGCCCGGGGCCCGTCTTTGCCAACATCGTCCTCGCCGACGAAATCAATCGGGCCTCCCCCAAGACGCAGTCGGCGCTGCTGGAGGCCATGGCAGAGGCGCAGGTCACGGTAGATGGCACCACGCACCTCCTGACCCAACCGTTCCTGGTGATCGCTACCCAGAACCCAATTGAACACGAAGGCACCTACCCGTTACCGGAGAGCCAACTGGATCGCTTCCTCATGAGGATCTCCATGGGCTACCCCGCCCGGCAGGCGGAGCTCGACATTCTGGAAAACCACGGCAACGGTGAGCGGTTGGATCACCTCGAACCGGTCGTGACCGCAGCGCAGGTCAAGGGCTTGGTCGCCGCGGCCAGCACCGTCCACGTCGCCCCGCAGTTGCGCAGCTACCTAGTGGATCTTGCCGAGGCCTCGCGGCGCCACACTGCCACTGCCGTCGGCATGTCGCCGCGGGCGACGTTGGCCCTCCAACGCGTTGCTCGCGCCCGCGCCGCCACCAGGGGCCGCACCTACGTGGTGCCCGACGACATCAAGGCCCTGGCCCAACCGGTACTGGCCCACCGCATCCTGCTCACGCCGGGCGCTCAGGTGAACGGCACCTCAGCTGCAGAAGTCGTAGCCGACATCTTGGACCGGGTTCCCGTCCCGCCCGCCCGCCCGCTCGATTCGACGGACTGAAGGCCGGTGGTCACACGGTCAGGTCGGCTCCTGCTCGTGGCCTCGGTGCTCACGCTCGGTGCCGGCCGAGCGTTTGGGCTAGCCGAGTTCTTTGTTCTGGGCGCAATCGGGATTGCTCTGGTGGGTTGGGCCACGATCGAAGTTCGGCGCCGCCCGGCCGATCTCGATGTCGAGCGGATAGTGCATCCACGGCGAGTCCACCTCGGTGGCTACAGCCGAGTGGAGTTGCGGGTGACGAATCGAAGCGAGCGCAGGAGCCCCCTCTTGACGCTGCTTGACCCAGTTGCAGGGACCGTCGGCGCTCGGGTGGCGTTAGCCCCGCTTGAGCCGGGCGCTGCTACCTCCGCCAGGTACCGGTTGCCGACCGAATGCCGGGGGATCGTCCAGGTCGGCCCGCTAGTGGCACAGCGGGCCGATGCATTCGGGCTGGCCCGCCGATGCACGGTGGTCGCCGACGTTGCCGCGCTAACGGTTTTACCGGCCATCGAGTCCCTCGGTGGGTTCGCAAAGGGCGGCGCTATCGACGATCCCCTCAGTGGCTTCGGGCACCCGATCGTCGGTGCCGCCGGCGACGAAGACTTCGCCACCCTGCGTCCGTACGCCGTGGGCGACGATCTTCGTCGGGTGCACTGGGCCTCGTCGGCCCGGGCCGGAGATCTCCTCATCCGCCGGGATGACCCGCTGTGGAAGGGCCACATCACCGTCCTCCTCGATGGCCGCGAGGACCGGGTCGACGCGGAAACGTTTGAGGTGGCCGTCTGCGCCGCCGCCAGCCTGATCCACGCGGTAGCCGCCAAGGGAGACCGCTGCCGACTGGTGATCACCGATGGCACCGATAGCGGCTTGGTCGATGCACGCGCCGCACAGGACACACTCCTCGAGTATCTGGCCGTCGTGAGCCGCCACGCCCCGCAACAGCTCAACACCTCGAACACCGGCGCCCGCGGCCGCACGGGAGGTTTGGTCCTGATGACCAGCGAACCCACCCCAGCGGACCTTGCCCACCTCCGCGCCGCCCAACGCACGTTTGCCACCGTCCACCTCGTGGTATTCGACCCATCATGTGCGGGCGGCATGCCCCTCGGCCGCCCCCTAGACGTGGACGACGGGGTGGACTTCTCCTTCGTCGACGCCGCCACCCCGTTCCCGATGGCCTGGGCCCGGCGCGGCCGTAGAACCGGCTTACGGCCATGACCAAGCGCCTCAGCGAGCTATCGCTGTTGCTGGTCCACCTCGCGGTGGTCGGCGGGTTTGCGCGGCTCTATGGCAGCGGGTCGTTCTTCCCTGTACTGGCCGTCTATGTGGTGGGTGCTTCCCTGCTGGCCGTGTCGGCCCGCCGGCTCCACATCCCGGCTGCGGTCGTGGCCGTGATCGCGGTAGCGGGGGCGGCCATCACAACCGGGTGGCTTCTGTTCCCCACGTCCACCCGGTTTGGCCTTCCCTCCGGCCAAACGCTGGACCTCGTCCGAGAGTCCGTACGGCTTGGCCGGTCCAGGTTCGAACACGTCACCGCCCCAGCCCCGGTGACCCCGGAGTTCCAGCTTGTCGCCGGGTTGGCGCTCTGGTGTTCGGTCTGGTTCGCCGATTGGGCCGCCTTTCGCCTGCGAGCCACCATCGAAGCCATTGCCCCGCCCACCGTGCTTTTCACGTTTGCTGCCTTGCTCGGGTCTGGCCAGCATCAGTTGTCGTCGGCCATCTTGTTCGCGGCGGCTGTGTTGTTCTTTGCCTCCGCCCACCGGGCCTGGCGCGCTGAACTCGACGGCGCTTGGCTCACGACGTCGCCGGCTGTAGGGCCGCGGGCCATGCTTCGAGCCGGCGTAGTGCTCGCCGGACTGGCGCTGGTGACCGGAGCTGTTGTGGGCCCCTGGCTACCGGGAGCGGGTTCGAATGCGTTGATTTCCTGGCGTGGCAGCCGCGGCGGATCCGGGGACCGAACCACGGTGAGCCCGATCGTGGACCTCCGAAAACGACTGCTGAACCAGAGCGACACCGAACTGTTCACCGTGACCGCTCAACATCGTTCCTATTGGCGCCTCACCTCCCTGGACCGCTTCGACGGAGAACTGTGGTCCAGTGGCGGTCAATTCAGCCAGGCCAAGGGCCACCTTCGTACGGCCAGCCCCGCCATCGACCGCCCTCGCGCCAACCGCCAGACCATCACGGTCCGGGGACTCTCCGCCATCTGGGTACCAGTAGCGTTCGAGGCAAAGACCGTGAACCAGTCTTCCGAAGCGCTCCGCTGGGACCCCGAGTCCTCCACGCTCATTGTGGAAGCGTCCGGGGGTGCGGTCGAGAACACCTCCGACGGCCTTCAGTTCAGCGCGATCTCCGAAGCACCTCAGCTGGATCCAACCATCCTCCGTGGGGCCGGTACCAACGACTCCCCCGCCATCAAGGAGCGCTATGAGAGCCTCCCCGTTGGTTTCCCGGTCGTAGCCCGCCAAGCCGCCCGAGATGCCATCAACGGCGCAACCGATCGGTACGGAAAAGCACTCGCCCTGCAAAACTGGTTCCGGTCGAACTTCACCTACTCCCTGGACGTACCTGCGGGAAACAGCGATGACGCCCTGGTGGAATTTCTTGGGTCCCGGCAGGGCTACTGCGAGCAATTCTCCGGCGCCTATGCCGCCATGGCTCGGTCACTCGGCATTCCGTCCCGAGTAGCCGTGGGGTTCACCCCAGGCGAGGCCGACTCCGGAACCAGCGTGGACGACAAACCCACCAAGTTCACCGTCCGTGGCCGCCACGCCCATGCCTGGCCAGAGTTGTGGTTCCCCGGCGTCGGCTGGGTCCCGTTCGAGCCCACGCCGGGCCGGGGGATTCCCGGCGCCGAGGCCTATACCAATGTCGCCGACGCCCAGGACACGAGCGACCCAGCGGTTTCTGGCGTCCCCTCAGCCACGACGTCGACGACCGCCGTAGGGGCGGCCACAACCGCGACACCGAACACCACGACACCAGCGCCCATACCGAATCCACGCCGGGTGACCGCAGCCCCCAGCGCCGGACCGGGCGGGGCCAGCGGTCCAGTCCGACTCCTGCTGGGACTGGCCTTGTTGGCCCTGCTCTACGTGGGTGCCGTGCTCGTTGCCCCGTGGCTAACGGCTCGTCGCCGGACGGCCCAGACGATCCCCGCCGCGGTGGTGCTGGATGCGTGGCATCAAGGTTTGGCACCGGTGCGCTGGCTCACGGGCCTCCGGCCGCGAGCGGCCGAGACCCCCCTGGAGTTTTCCCAGCGCGCCGCGGCGCCGCTCGGCGCCTTCACCTACGCGATCGACCAACTCGCCGGCCTCGCAACCAGCGCGGCATGGAACCCCGCCGGGGCCAGCGTCAGCGATGCCGACCAAGCCCGGGGGCTGGCCCAGGATCTACGCGCCGACGTGATGAAACGGCAATCTCGAGCCAAGCAACTTCGCCGCCGATTGTCGTGGCGGGAAGCGTTCGACCGACCCCGCCGGTCCCCTCGGGCTGATTAGGCGTCAGGAGCGGGCGGGCCGTCGTTGTCCGAGGTGTGGGCTCGTCCCTTGAGCCGCTCCGACGTGGTCCCGAGATACTCCCGAAAGCCACCGGTTCGAAACTGCTGGCCGAGTTGCTCCATACCGGCCCGACCCATTTTGCGAAGACTCCGCTCAAACCAGAGGGCCGCAGCCAACATGACGATGAACGCCCCGAAGGCAACAAGGAAATTGGTAGCCGTGGCTAGGGCAACGACCAAAACCACTACCCCGGCGAAGAACGCTGCTCCCGCCCACTTCATCTGACGAAGGCAATGAACGTAGATCGAATGGCTGCCCATTTCGCCAGCCAGATGGGGGTCGTTCGCGTGGAACTGTTGCTCGATCTCCTGAAGGATTCGCTGTTCTTCGTCGGAAAGCGGCACCACGACCCCTTGAGCTCAGCCGGGCGGGCACCCGGATGCCTGCGAGTCTCGCACAGCGGCCCCTAGGCAACAACGCGCGCGGGCAACGGCTTAGGAATTTTTTCCCGGGGCGTCCGGACCCCACTGCTGGGCACCAGGTTGCGTGAGCCGCAAGCCATCAGGCCCAGTGAGACTGGCCGGGCCGACCGATCGAGCGCCGAACCGGGCCCGAATGGCATCGACCGCCGCCTCGGCCCGGGACCACTCGGCCGGTCTTGGATCATCGAGGTCATCGAAGGTGAGTTGCTGACCGAGGTCGTCGCCGAGCTGGCTCACGCTCAAACCAAGGAGACGAACGCCCGGGCTGGCGTCTACCCCGTCCAAAAGAAGGCGACCCACCCGCGCTAGTTCTCGGGCCGAATCGGTTGGGGTGGCCAGGGTGGACGAGCGAGTAATCGTCGTGAAATCGCCAAACCGAACCTTGAGCGTCACGGTTCGCCCGACCACCCCTCTCGCCCGGAGGCGGGTGGCAACGGCATCACTCATGCGGAGGAGCTCGAGACGCAAGGTGTCGGCCCGGTGGTGATCTCGGGCAAAGGTTTCTTCGTGCCCGACAGACTTGGCGGTTTGGTCCGGCTCCACCGTTCGGGGGTCTCGGGCATTGGCCAACGCATGAAGGTGACGACCTGAAGCACGGCCGAGGCGAGCAACCAGCGCGTCTTCGGGGAGAGCGGCCAAGTCTCCGATGGTGGCAATACCAAAGCGCTGAAGCTTGGCCAACGTGACCGGGCCCACTCCCCACAGCGCCTGCACAGGCAACGGGTGCAGGAAGCCAAGCTCCCCCGCAGGGTCGACGACCACCACACCGGCGCCAGCAACGGTGCCGTGCCGCGAAGCCCGCGGTTTGGCCTGCACGGAGGCCAGCTTGGCCAGAAATTTCAGGCGGGCAACGCCGACCGAACACCACAGCCCCTCAGATTCGTAGACCTGTTGGCGCAATCCCGCGGCGATGACCGGGGCCGGACCATGCAGCCGTCGCGATCCGCGGACATCCAGGAACGCCTCGTCCAGCGACAACGGTTCTACCAGCGGGGTCATCGATCGAAAAATGTCCATTATCCGAGCGCTCACCTCGCCGTACCGGGCGTGATCGCCAGGCAAGAACACGGCCCCGGGGCAGAGTCGTTTGGCTCGCACCGACGGCATGGCCGAATGCACCCCGTAGGCGCGGGCTTCGTACGAGGCCGCAGCCACGACGCCGCGATTTCCGGTCCCACCGACCACCACTGGCTGGCCCGCGAGTTCTGGATGCCGCAACAACTCCACCGACACGAAGAACGAATCCATGTCGACGTGAAGGATGCCAGGCACCTCCGACGCCATCACGTGAGCGCGGTGACCACGAGTGATCCGAGGTCGGCCCCGTCAACCTGGTAGCGGAACGAACGACTGCCATCCCATCGCTCGGCCAGCCACGCATGAAGCGGCTCACGCACCCATGCAGGGGCATGGGCCAAGTGTGGGCCACACGCATCACTGGCGACGTAACAGGCATCCACGACGATCCCATCCGGGTCATCGATCAGGAGGTCTCCGGTGACCACGGCGGCCAGATGAACCTCGACCCGGAGGTCCCACCCGAGGTCTGGGGCCAAGACTTCGATGTCGTACACCGGGCCAGTCCACGAAGCCACCACCAGGCCGGTCTCCTCCAGTACCTCACGGGCGAGGCCTTCCAGCACGGTCTCGCCCGGATCGATCACCCCACCGGGGGTGGACCAGTCAAGGCGGCCATCTCGGCGTTTGTTCTGCACGAGCAAAAGCCCGCTGGGGCCTTCGATCACCGCTCCCCCGACCTGCCAGCTACGCATGACCGCCAGTCTGCCAGCCTTACGCCCGGCGGCGAAGACGGTGGAGACGGTCTCGAATGCCCCAGCGGGTGACCAGGACGAGCGCCTCGGTCACGATATTGGGCGACATCTTTGACACGCCCTTGACCCGATCCCGGAAGGTGATCGGGATCTCCGTGATCACGCCACCCGCTTTGGCAACCTCATAGACCATTTCGATCTGGAAGCCATAGCCATCCGCCCGAACTCGTTCGAGACCGATCTTCTCGATGATCGACCGGCGGTAGGCACGAAAGCCTGCGGTTGCATCTCGAACCGGCAACTTCAACATGATGCTGATGTAGCGGTTTCCCCACTGCGAGAGCAGCCGGCGATTGCGAGGCCAGCCGGGCACGGCACCGCCGGGCACGTAGCGCGACCCAATGGCGAGGTCTGCTCCACCGTCGCCGACCGCCGCTATGAGCTGGGGCAAGACGTCCGGGTCATGCGATAGGTCAGCGTCCATCTCAATGAGCACCTCGTGCCCACGCTCCATGCCCCAGTTGAAGCCCGCCCGGTAGGCCGGGCCCAAGCCAGTCTTTTCGCTGCGCCGCAACACATCTATCTGGTGGAGCTCGGCGCCCACGCCAGCCGCAAGATCCGCGGTGCCATCTGGGCTGCCGTCGTCTACCACCAGGACGTGGGCATCGGGCACGGCGACGCGGATCCGAGTGAGCACGTCGCGGATGTTCTCCGCTTCCTGGTAGGTGGGCAACACAACGAGCGGGGACATCGAGCGATCACCTTACGGGGTGGCCGGGCAACATCGGAGACGCCCACAGTGGGGTCCGAGGGGACCTCCCTCTACGATGGCCCCATGGCCCAACCCGGACCGATCGATTCCGCCCTCCCGTCCATCGGCGCACGCGTATTGGCCTTTGGAGCCATCATTCTGGCTGGCGTGTGCGGTGGCTTGATCGGGTGGAAAGTGACCGGCCTCCAGGTCGACAACCCTGGCATCTGGGCGGGTTTCGGTGGGCTAGTGGGCGCCGTTGTTGGTGCGGGCGGCGTGGGCATCGTGTCGGTTCTGGTCCTGCGAGCCATGGGCGAGTGGAACACCATTGTGGAGACCGGTGACCCCACGGCCGCTCGCCGTCGCCGTCCCTCGTGAGGTTCCCGAACGACCAACAGGCAGATCCGCACGCACTGGTAGTGCTGGCCCGCACGATCGCGGAGGAAGTGGCCGAACGGCTGGTTGCCTCGCTCGATGGCGTCCGACCGGCCATCTCCACCAAGTCCTCGCCCACGGATCTGGTCACGGAGATGGACACGTGGGCCGAAGCCCACATCACCGAACGGCTCTTGAGCGCCCGGCCCAACGATGCGGTCCTGGGCGAGGAGGGAGCCAATATCTCCGGGACTAGTGGAGTCACTTGGTCCGTCGATCCCATTGACGGGACCGTCAATTTCGTTCATGGGCTCCCCGGATTTTGCGTCTCCATTGCCGCTCAGGTGGACGGTCAGTCCGTGGCTGGAGTGGTGGTTTCTCCGCTCCACCGCGATGTCTTCGAGGCGACACTCGGGGGTGGGGCGACCCGCAATGGTCAGGTCATTCGTTGCGCGTCGCCAACATCTGTCAGCCGTTGCATTGTCGGCACTGGGTTCGGTTACGACCCTGATCGTCGCCGGCGCCAGGCTGACGTCCTGGCGGCAGTCATTTCTCACATCGCCGACATTCGTCGCGGCGGCGCCGCCGCCGTAGACCTCTGCTCGGTGGCGTGCGGGCGCCTCGACGCTTACTGGGAGGTGGGCCTCAATCCCTGGGACCACGCTGCCGGTGGCCTCATCGCCACCGAGGCCGGCGCCAAAGTCGGAACGCTGGATGGTTCTGCGCCATCCGATCGCTTCATCCTGGCTGCACCTCTAGCCCTCTGGGACGAGTTCGTGACCCTGCTTTCCGAGGCTGGGGCCGCCGCCGTCTGACACGCCGGCCCCGAGACCACGGTCCGCTCCCCTACAGTCGTGGGCGTGGGCACCAGGATCCTGAGCGTTGAGGACGACGAGAGAATCCGCACTGCGGTGCGGCTTGCGCTCGAAGACGAGGGCTGGACGGTTGACGAGGCCGAGAACGGTGAGGAAGCCCTCGCCCTGTTCGCCAAACGCCCGACGGACGTGGTGTTGATCGACATCATGCTTCCCGACATCGATGGGTTCGAGGTGTGTCGGGCCATACGCCGCACCTCGGATGTACCGATTGTCATGGTCACCGCCCGCGACGACACCCACGATGTCGTGGCTGGCCTCGAAGCTGGCGCCGACGATTACCTCACCAAGCCCTTCGCCCCCAAGGAACTCTCGGCCCGCATTCGCGCCCTGCTGCGGCGGGTCCGAACATCAGATACTGGCAGCCAACACCTTCGCTTCGGAGACCTGGAAATCATCCCGGACGAAGGCGTCGTGCGTCGGGCCGACGTTGAGGTGCATCTCACCAAAACCGAATTCAAACTTTTGGTCGAACTCGCCAACAGCCCCGGCAAAGTTTTCAGTCGAGAGACGCTTCTCGACAAGGTCTGGGGCTACGACTACTTCGCTGACGGTCGCCTGGTAGACGTCCATGTCCGCCGGCTCCGCACCAAGATCGAGGCGGACGCGGCGAACCCACGCCATGTCGTCACCGTGCGTGGACTCGGCTACAAGCTGCAGACCTGATCCGGCCTTGACCGATCCCGTCGCGGCCGAACGTCCGGCCCGAAGAACATTTGTACGCCGGGTCACGAACCCTCGCCTCGGCCTTCGAGCACGCATCACGCTTGCGTTCACGCTGAGCGCAGCCCTGCTCTCGACCCTGCTGGCCGGCACGACCTGGGTCCTAACCCGGGAAAACATCGTGAACCAGCGGGAGAGTTCCGCCACCCGCCAGGCATTCCGAAACTCCGCCCTCATCAGTGGTTCGCTTGATCGCCGCACGGTCGACGACAAGCAACTACGAGACAGCCTCAATTCGTTGGAGAGCGATAGCCCGTCTCGAGCGTTGGTGCTGGACCGGTCGGGCAAGTGGACCTACCAAACCACCGCCTTCGACGAGAAGGCCATCCCACCAAAGATGCTGGACCAAGTTGACGGTGGCCAAGCCAGCCGGATGCGGATCAACATCGATGGCACACCGGAGCTGGTGATTGGGATCCCGCTTCCCGATGTTGGCGGGTTGTATTTCGAGTTCGTCTCCCTGGCGGACACCCAATCCGCCCTCGAATCGCTGTCCGCGTCACTTTTCGGGGCCACGCTGGTAACGACCCTGGCTGGCGCTGCGCTCGGGTGGTGGGCCAGCCGGCGCACCCTTCGCCCCCTAGCCGACGTGTCCGTCGCGGCCGAGGCCATCGCCGGAGGACGACTCGACACTCGGCTGGGCGCCATCGATGATCCCGACTTGGGCGTGTTGGTCACGTCGTTCAATCACATGGCCCAGGTTCTGGAAGAGCGCATGGACCGGGAAGGCCGTTTCGCGTCCGACGTGAGCCACGAGCTTCGTTCGCCGTTGATGACCCTCTCCGCCTCCATCGAGGTGCTCGCCTCCCGCCGAGATGACATGCCGGATGCATCCGCGCAGGCGGCAGTGGACCTCATGGTCGCCGACGTCGCCCGGTTCAAACAGCTGGTGGAAGACCTGCTGGAGATTTCAAGATTCGACGCCGGGGCCGCTCGCCTCGACCTCTCGGAGATTCGGCCGGGGGAACTGGTCACCCAATCTGTGGCCTGGTCGCAGAGTCCGGACGTGCCCATAGAGCTCGATAGCGATCTGGCCGGGGTGCTCATTCGGGCCGATAAGCGCCGCATCGTCCGCGTCATCGCCAACCTCCTGGACAACGCCCGGAAGTACGGTGGAGGGGCAACCAAGATCGAGCTCAAACGCTTGGCCGAGGGCGTGCAAATTGCCGTTGAAGACAATGGGCCCGGTGTACCCACTGAGGAGCGCGAGCTCGTGTTCGACCGCTTCTCACGGGGCGCCGGTTCCAACCGCAGGGCCGGAAGCGAAGGGGTGGGCTTGGGGCTCTCCCTGGTGGCAGAACACGTCGCCCTCCACAAGGGGAAGGTGTGGGTGGAAGATCGGCTCGACGGCGAGCCCGGCGCCCGGTTTGTGGTCGAGTTGCCCGTCGCGTGGGACGAGCCGCTCGAACCCATGGATGAGGACATCGCGTGATCTCCCGCTCGACCACTCGTGCCCTGACCATCGCCGTCGCCCTGCTCGGCGCCCTCGTGCTGCCGGCCTGCGGGGTACCCCTCGACGACGCCCCGCGAGCCATAAGCCGGACCACCACAACGCTTCCCAGCCAGACCACCGTGCCGCTCAGCGAGGCCGCCGGCGCCCCCAAGGTACGCCTGTACTTCCTCAACGATGGCCGCTTGGCGCCCACCAGCGTTGCCGTCGAAACAGATCCCGATCTGGCCAAGGCGATCGGGCTGGTGTTGGTCACCAAGCCCGACGCGCCGCTCCAGACGCGGATACCACCGGGCACCAGCCTCCTGGAACTTCGAGTAGAGGGATCAGTGGCATCCATTGATCTCAGCGATGCCATCGAGGACATCAGCGGGCCCACCCAAAAAGAGGCCTACGCCCAGATCGTCTTCACGGCGCTGAAGTTCGCCCAGATCACCAGCGTCCAATTTCGAGTCCAGGGCAAGCAGGTCGATGCCCCAACCGACAACGGCAATCTCGCCGTGGTGAGCGCCGCCGACTACGCCCCGCCGCTGAACCCCCGCTAGGGGTGAGGCGGATGGAACATTGCACCGGTCCTGAGCAGTTCGCCATCAACGGTCTTGAGGTGGCCAATGGCCTCCGCCACAGGAATACGAACGATGCGATCGGCCCGCAAGGCAACCATTGAGCCGAAGGCTCGGTCCGCCACGGCATCTACCGCAGCGACCCCAAAACGGGTGCCCAGGACGCGGTCGAAGGCCACCGGCGACCCGCCCCGCTGGACGTAGCCCAACACGGTGGTCCGGCTCTCGATGCCAGTTCGTTCCTGAATCTCGCTCGCCACAAGCTGGCCAATCCCGCCGAGGATCTGGTGGCCGAACGAGTCGATGTCCGGCTTGCGCACGTCGATACTGCCCGGCACCGGCAAGGCGCCCTCCGCCACAACAACGATGGTGGCCCATTTGCCGTGGTGATGGCGAGCCACAATCCGATCGGCCACATCTTGAATATCGAAAGGCACTTCGGGCACGAGGGTGATCGTTGCCCCGCCGGCCAGCCCGGCCCACACGGCAATGTGGCCAACATGGCGGCCCATGACCTCTACCACCAACACCCGATCATGACTTTCCGCAGTGGTGTGAAGGCGGTCGATGGCATCGGTGCAGATCTGTACGGCGGTTTGGAACCCGAACGTCATTTCGGTACCGGCAATGTCGTTGTCGATCGTCTTGGGGACCCCGATCACCGGTATCGCGTCGCGGTGGAGATCGCCGGCGACACCCATGGTGCCCTCGCCACCAATGGCTACAATCGCCTCGAGCTGGTGGCGGGCGATGGCCTCCGCCACCATCGCGGCCCCGCCGGGGCGAGAGTACGGCTGGTCCCGCGACGTCCCCAGAATGGTGCCGCCACGCGGCAGGATGCCGCGGCAACGAGCCACCGAAAGGGCTTCCCAGCGATCGTCCAGGACGCCGCGCCACCCGTCGTGAAAGCCCACCACCTGACCACCATGGTCCGCCTCCGTGGCGCGAACGACAGCGCGAATGACGGCATTGAGGCCCGGACAGTCGCCGCCACCGGTGAGGATACCGATCCGCATTGGCGGTGCTTCTCCTTGGTCGGCGGGCGCCGGGAACCCGACTCGGCACCACACTACGGCGGAGGTCGGTAGCCTCGCCCGCCATGGCAATTGTGATCGCCCTCGATGCGGGCACCACCGGTGTCCGCGCCTTCGCCATCGACGAGTCGGGGCGCTCGGTGGGCTACCGCTACCGCGAGTTCCGCCAATATTTCCCGCGCCCGGGCTGGGTCGAACACGATGCCACCGAAATCTGGAGTGCCGTCGTGGGCACCGCCGCCGAGCTGATCTCGCAGCTTGGTTTGCCCGTCGCCGCCGTGGGGATTACCGACCAGCGTGAGACCGCAGTGGCCTGGGATCGCCGTACGGGCAAGCCCCTGCACCGGGCCATTGTGTGGCAGGACCGACGGACCGCGTCCCGCTGCGACGCACTACGCGAGCAAGGCCATCTTCCCCTGGTTCGAGACACCACGGGACTCGTGCTGGATCCGTACTTTTCTGCCTCAAAGTTCGAGTGGCTGTTCTCCGAGGGCGGGGTTGAACCCGGGCCCGACGTTGCGCTCGGCACCATTGATTCCTGGCTGCTCTGGAACCTCACGGGCGGCGAGATCCATGCCACCGAACCATCCAACGCCAGCCGGACCATGCTGTTCGATATTCGCACCCTTGGCTGGTCCGACGAACTGTGCGACCTGTTCGGGGTGCCCACGAGCGCACTGCCCGAGGTGCGTCCTTCCAGCGGCCGGTTCGGGGTGACGGTGGCATCTTCAGGGTTACCTCCCGGCATCCCCATTTCTGGCATCGCCGGCGATCAGCAAGCCGCCCTCTTCGGCCAGGCCTGCTTTGCACCGGGGGCGACCAAGAACACCTACGGCACCGGCTCATTCGTACTCATGAACGTGGGCACCACCTGCCCCGAACCCGTCGACGGCCTGCTCACCACCGTGGCATGGAGCATCCCCGATGGCCAGGGCGGCACCCGGACCGATTACGCCCTGGAGGGCGCCATCTTCTCCACGGGTTCCGCTATCCAGTGGCTTCGTGACGGCCTGGGCATCATCGGCGAGTCCAGCGAAGCCGGCCCACTGGCCGCCTCGGTACCGGATACCGACGACGTGTTCTTCGTGCCGGCCTTCACCGGGCTGGGCAGCCCGTGGTGGGATCCCTACGCCCGGGGCACCCTGGTTGGCGTCACCCGGGGTACAACCCGCGCCCATCTGGCCCGGGCGGTGGTGGAGTCCATGGCGTTCCAGACCCGAGACGTGGTCGATGCCATGTCCGCCCACTCGGGCCACCCGGTCGCTGGCCTCCGCGCCGATGGTGGCGCCTCGGCCATGGACCTGCTGCTCCAGCTCCAAGCGGATCAACTCGGCGTACCGGTGCGGCGGCCACAGGTCCAAGAAACCACCGCCCTCGGTGCTGCTTATCTGGCCGGGTTGGCCGAAGGCGTATGGGAGTCCACCGATGACATCGAGGCCAACTGGGTGCTCGATGCCGAATTCACTCCAGCCCCGCCGGATCGGACCGCGGTAGACCGTCACCACGCTCGCTGGCTTCAAGCGGTGGAGCACAGCCGAGGGTGGGCGGCCCCAACGGGCTAGCTGGCGGTGGCGGGCAGTTCGGTCCAGCGGGCGGCCACGATTCGGCCGAGCGCTTCTAGCTCCCGCCGTTCGCGTGACCGCCACACAATGCGGTCCCGCCCGGCCACGATGGCCAAGCCCACCTCGGTGAGCGGGGTCCAGATCACATCGCTGGCCCCGGCGTCGGCGCCGCCCAAGGACGCGGCCGATGCGGCGCCATGCACGAAGGCGGCCAACCAATCTTGGCTCGGCGCCCGCTCGCCGGCTGCGAGGGTGCCGCCCGCCTCCACATCAACCACTGCCACCCAGGCTGCCGACAGCGACATCGGGGCGATGTCGCGCGCCACGGCCAGCAACCCCAGTCGACTGGTCGCCTCCACCAGTTTGGCCGCCGTTTCCAGCGTGGCACGACGAGGGTCGTGCCCGTTCGGCCCCGCGGACCGAACCTCCTCGACGTGCACCCCGTCTACCTGACGGACCTCCGCCACCAACAGGTCTACCAACGTCGCATCGGGAAGCTGCACGACAAGCTCATCGACCGCTTGGCCTGCGCCCGTCTCGAGAATTTCGATACCGACAACGTCTCCCTTGACCGCACCAATGCGGCTGGCGACAGCACCCAGGGCGCCGGGGCGGTCTGGCAACCACACCCGCAATACATAGCTCTCCATGGTCGCCGACCCTACGCGCACCATGTGAACGGATTGTTTCTGCGCTGTGGCCGTCCGGCCCAGCACTTGACCGAACGGTCAAGTGCCCGTACCGTCCCCGCCCGATGGACCGCAAGCTGACGCAACGGGGAGAGGAACGTCGGCGTCAGCTGATGGACTTCGCCGCGAACCGTTTCGCCGATAACGGCTACCACCCAACCTCGGTGGCTGAAATCGTGGAAGGCCTCGGCGTCGGCAAGGGCGTCTTCTATTGGTATTTCGACTCCAAAGAAGAGCTCCTTCGATCAATTTTGGCTGCGGGTCAGCTTGATCTCCGGCGCCGGCAACGGGCGGCCATTACCGGGGCAAGCACACCGATGGAACGGATCGAGCGCGGCATCCGTGCGTCCATCGAATGGTCATTGGAGCATCGGGTCTTCTTCCAACTGTTCCAGTTCGCCGCCACCGACGATCGCTTTGCCGACGGGCTTCGAAAGGGCGAGCAGATTGCCGTCCGAGACGCCGCCCGCCACGTGTCCGACGCCATGGAGGCCGGGGAGATCCCAGATTCGAATCCCAACCTGTTGGCCCACAACATGCTGGGCGTGACGACGCACCTCGTGCACTTGGTCCATCGAGGCTTACTCGAAGCCACCGACGACGTGGTGGAGAACGCGGTGGGCTTCTGTCTCTACGGCGTCCTGGGCCCTCGCCAGACCTGATCAACTCAGTTTCGTGAGGGTCTTGCGGAGGTTGCGGACCGCCTGGTGAATTCGTTGTTCGTTCTCGATGAGGGCAAACCGGACGTGACCATCGCCGCCAGGACCAAAGCCAACACCGGGCGACGTGGCCACCTGCGCCTCCCGAACCAGGAACGACGCGAACTCAATGGAACCCATCTCGCGGTAGGGCTCCGGGATGGGCGCCCACGCAAACATGGTTCCGCGCGGTGGCTCGATCTCCCAGCCGATTCGGTTCAAGCCATCGCAGAGCACGTCCCGGCGGGCCTGGTAGATCGGCTGGACCTCCTTGGGGTGCCCAGGGTCCTCGTTCAGGGTGACGGTGGCGGCAATCTGGATGGGTTGGAAAGTGCCGTAGTCCAAATAGCTCTTGAGCTTGGCCAGCGCCTGCACGATCTCGGCATTGCCGACCAGATAGGCCACCCGCCAGCCAGCCATGGAGAACGACTTGGTCATGGAGTACAGCTCCACGGCGCACTCCTTGGCCCCTTTCGCCTGCAGGATGCTGGGCGGTTCGTACCCGTCGAACCCCAACTCGGCGTAGGCATTGTCGTGGACCACGATCACATTTTTCTCACGGGCAAAGTCCACAACCCGCTGGAAAAAGTCCACGTCCACGCAGGCAGTGGTGGGGTTATGCGGGAACGACAACACGATCACCCGCGGCTTGGGCCAGGAGTACTCGTAGGCCTCCTGGATGTTCTCGAAAAAATCGGTGTCGGTGCTGATGGGAATCTCACGGACATCGGCCCCGGCCAAGTGCGGACCCCAAATATGGATGGGATACGACGGCGAAGGCACCAAAGCAGCATCTCCGGGCTGGAGCAACACCCACATGAGGTGGCTGAACCCCTCCTTGGCGCCAATGGTGGAGATGATTTCGCGGTCAGGGTCCAGCGCAACGCCGAAGCGACGCAGGTACAGATCCGCCACGGCCTCGCGGAGCTTGGGGATACCCCGGCTGGACGAATAGCGGTGGTTCCGGCTGTTGTGGGCGGCCTCCGACAACTTCTCCACCGCAATCGCGGGCGAGGGGAGGTCCGGGTTGCCGAAGCCAAGGTCGATCACGTCTATCCCGTCCCTGCGTGCCTCGACCTTCAAGCCGTCGATGATGGTGAAGACGTACGGCGGCAAGTTGGTAATGCGGCGGAACTCCATGGTTCGCACGTTACGCGTTGTGCCTAGGCCCACCGAGAACCCTTTGCTGGACATGCCAAGCTGAAGCCATGCCTGATCCTGTCGAGTTCGTTCCTGTCGTCGTCGAGATCCCCCGCGGAAGCCGAAACAAGTACGAGATCGATCACGAGACCGGCGAAATCTGGTTGGACCGGCGCCTGTTTTCGGCCACGGTGTACCCGGCGGACTACGGCTACGTGGACCACACCCTGGGCGAAGACGGGGACCCGCTGGACGCATTGGTGATCATGGAAGAGCCCACGTTTCCCGGGTGCCGAGTCCGCGCCCGGCCCGTGGGCGTGTTCTGGATGGTCGATGATGCTGGGCCGGATGCCAAGATCATCTGCGTTCCCCATGGCGACCCGCGCTGGGACCACGTCCAGGACATCGATCAACTGCCGGACCACCTGACCGATGAAATCGGTCATTTCTTTGAGGTCTACAAGCAACTGGAGCCGGGCAAATTCGCCGACACCAAAGGCTTTGAGGGTCGAGTCCAAGCCGAGCAGGAAATTGCCGAGTCGATCGAACGGGCCAAAGGCACCGCGTTTGCCTGAGCCGTTAGGTGCGGGCCGCCGCTAGCAGGGCTGCACCCCAAGCGCCCGCCCGTTCACCCAGTTGTGCTTGGACGATCGGAACGGGCTCACGATAGTTCGCGCCCATCACGAGCTCGCCGTAGGCCGCCCGGATGGGGTTCAGCAGGAGGTCTCCTGCCTCGGCTAGCCCACCACCGATCACCACGATCTCGCTATCGAGGATGTTGACCAGGTTGGCCAGGCCGAGAGCAACCCACCAGCCGAACTTCTCCAGCACCGCCAATGCCTGCGCGTCACCTTCTACAGCCGCGGCCGTCACCTGCTCACCACGAACCGCCTCCGGGTCTCCGCCAGCCAGCTCGACCATCCGAGACGCCAACCCCGCCAGGGCCGCCTCCCGAGCTAACCAGCCGAGCCCCGAGCCCGAGGCATACCGTTCCCAGCAGCCCCGGCGGCCACACGGGCACCGGGGGCCATGGGGGTCGACCACCATGTGCCCGGCCTCGCCCGCATAGCCATGTGCACCCCGGAGGGTCTCCCCCTTCACGGTCATGCCAGCTCCAATCCCCGTTCCCAACGTCACCGTGAGCGAATGGTTGGCCCCCCGGGCCGCACCACGCTCGTGCTCGGCCCAGGCGGCACAGGTTGCATCGTTTTCGACCACGACCGGCAAGCCCAGGCGCTCGCTCAGCAGCTGAGCAAACGGCACCTCCACCACCCCGGCAATGTTTGGTCCATAGCGAAGGGTGCCAGTCCTATCGACCAAGCCGGGGGCACCCAGCCCCACCGCAACAACCGTGCCATCGCCGGCCGCCGCCGCCCGCTCGCAGAGATCGGTGGCCAACGCCACCAGCCCATCTACGACCGCATCCGGACCGCGGGGAGCCAGCACCTTGCTGAGCGCAACGGGCTGGTCTCCAGCCGGATCTGCGACCAGTCCCAAAAGCTTTGTACCGCCGAGGTCAAGGCCACAGACAAGGGACTGAACCATGCTCACCCGGCGCGGACCAGGACTCGGTCGGCGCTAAGGCCAGCTGCCCATGTCGCAATGACCGGGCGATCGCTGACCACCACTAGTTGGACGGCGCCGCCAAGCAGCGCCAGGTGATCCAGAACGGTGACAACCTCGGTGTCGTCGAGCACGGCGAACGGATCGTCCAGGACGAGCGGGATAGAGCCACCGGGGCCCACTGACCGCACGCGGGCCAGTCGGGAGAGCAACTCCCACTCCGTGGCATCAGTCAGCGACGCCCGGTCAAGCGCAGCGGCAGCCGCCGCCGCTTGTTCTTCCGCCTGGACGGCTGTGGCCAACGCAGCCTCGGCTTCAGCCAACACACCAGCGGTGGCCTGCTCGGCGGCGGCTGCCTCGGAAAGCGCCCGCTCGGCCGCCCCTACGCGTCCCTCGGCTGCAACCAGGAGCGGCTCCGCTCCGGACAAGCCCTGCTGGCCAGTGATCTGGGTGCTCACCTCGCCCTCGTTGGCCCGCGCCCGAGCCAACGCAGCCTCCGCCTCCGAAACCAGGGTGACCGCCTCCACCGTCCGACCTTCCAGCTCCGGGCCCAAGATGGTCTCAGCCTCGGCCACATCCGCCGCCGCCTTTGCCTCGGCGGCTGTCCGCTCAGCCAGAACCTGTTCCAGCTCCTCAAGCCGGCCAGAGGCCTCACGATGGCGAGCCACCGCCGCCTCCGCCTCGGCGGAGGCCAACCGGGCCGCCTCGACCTCTGCCCAACGGGCCTCACGCAGGGTCAGCGCGTCGACATCGGCCGTGGCCGCAGAAAAAGCAGTTTCGGGAGCGGCAATGGGCTCAGCCAGCGGGGGCAGCGGCGGGGCGTCGGGAAGGTCCGTCGCTCCGCGACTGCGAGCATCACGGAGCGAATCAACGGCCTGGTCCAACGCAGCCAGCGCAGCAAAGATGTCGGCCCGCTGGACCTCCGCCGAGCGTTCCTCGGCCAGGTAGGCACGACCTAGCAGGACGAGATCCTCCCATTCGTAGGGCCCCTCACCAACGTCGACCCCCGCGTCTACCAGCCGACGGGCCAGCGCATCGAGCGCGACTTCGTCGCCTGCCAACGGCTCACGGAGGCTTCGAAGTTCTTCCTCCACCTCGGGACCCGTGGGTTCGTAGCCGAGAAGGTCCGCCACTCGGGGCGCAACCGCATCACGACGAGAAAGCAATGCAGCTCGCCGCCGGCGGCGATCCCCCGCCCCGGGCAGCGCAGCCAGGACATCCTCGGCACTGAGCTGGCCCGCACGCGCCCTGTCCAAGACGACCCGGTTGGCGGGCATGGCGTCATAGCTCGATGAGCTCATCATGTACTCGCCATAGTTGGAGAAGCCAAGACGCTCCAGCACCCGACGCTCATAGCCGCGGGCTTCCTCCAGCCGCTTCCGTGCCCGGCTCCCACCAAAGCGGGCATTGGAGCGATCCTGGGCTTCCAGGACCGCCGTGTGGGCCGCCTCAACCTTGGTGATCTGCTCGGAGGTAAGAACGGGCTGGTTGAAGTCCGACTCTGCCGCAAGCACCGACTGGCGAGCGTTCATGACGAGCGACTCGGCTTCTAGCTCGGCGGGCGAGACCCCCGCATCCAAGGCGCTGATCTGCTGGTGCAAGTCCCGCCAAGTATCTGCCAAAGCGAGGGCGGCCACCACCGGAACGGCCTCCGATGACGCACCGAGGTAATCGTCGAGCGCCCGGGCAACGGGCGCGCTCTTCCCCTCACCCATGGCCGCCTCCAGGCGGGCCAACTCCACCCGGCGGCGCTCAAGATCGGCCAAGCGACGGCTGAGTGGAGAATCGCCACCATCGGGATCGGCTTCAGCGGCGGCGCCTGCGGCCACCGCCAACCGGTCACGAGCCCGGCTGGCCTCGATGGTCGGATCCGAGGATGGGTCTGCGCCTGAGCGAGCCTCCTCCAGTTGGGCTGCCGCCTGGGTTGCTTCGGCCATGGCTTCGCGTCGCCGGTAGTGCGCCGCCTCCAACCGATGAGCCGCCAGATTGCGTTCTTCGACCACCGCCTCACGGGCGGTCACCGACTCCGCCAGTCGATCTTCGTGGCGGCCCCGTTCATCGCGTGCTGACTGCAGCTCAAATTCCAGTCGGCTCCGCTCCGCACCGGCCGCGGCAATGGCCGTCCGGGCTGCTCCTTCGCCTCGAGCCAGCTCATCGAGCGCCTCCCCGGCGGCGTCACGTTCGGCCAGGGCGGCCGTCATGGTGGCTCGGCGAGCGGCGAGCTGAGCAGCGGACTCGTCGCGGCGACGGTTGGCCTCTGCTAGGTGACGGGCCGCAGCATCTCTTGCGGGATTGTGACCTGGAAGATCTGCGGCGGTGACCACGGACGGCACGGAGTCGTCCAGACCGAGAACCGCCAGCGTTTCGTCGTGCAGATCAAAGAGGATGCCGTGGGCTTCCAGCTCCCCTGTTGCGGGCAGGTTGCGGCCTCCTGCCAGTCTCCCCAACACATCTATCAACCAGGCCCGGCGGGTCGGGTCAAGGCCCCGGATCAGGGTGACCTGCGGATGCAGATCTATAACGACGTCATCACCGGTGGTTCCGCGCAGTTGGATGACCTTCATTGCACTCAGTCCTTCGCCCGCCGATTAGCCGGAAAATGGCGGTTCACGAGGCCAGACGGTACCCGATGGTTCACCCCGTCGACGGCAATGAGGTCAGGAGACGGGGATCCGCTGGATTGGCGGTTCATCGTCATCATCATCGGCGGACGGGCTGGCCGGTCTGGCCACCCGGCCAGCAAGATCTCCGACCGCGCCGAGTAGATCCAACAGACCACTGGCCGCCTTTGGATCGTCGATCATGTCCTCGGCCACATCGAGCAGCGCACGCGAGGCGGCGATCATCTCTCGCGCCGCCCGCTGAAGATGATCCAGGCTGGCCTGAACCCGCGGCTCATTGTCGGCAAGATCTCGGAGCCGACCAAGGGGATCCCGCTGGTCATTGGTTGCGGTCATCGGGCTTGCGATCTACGCCGGCTGGACCGAGGCGACGTCCATGACCGCGACCCCGGGCGCCCTTGAGCGCGATCCGGTTCCCCGGCGAAGGTGACCCGCAGCCGACCGTCGGTCAACGACGCTGCGCCAACCGGGCGGCGGCGCAGCGAATCGGGCAGCAGCAGTGCTCGCCGATGACCGCCGACTCGGATGAGTAACTCGTCGTCTCGGCGGCCGAGCTCGAGGTCATCTTTCTCCGCAAACGGGAGCTCCAGAACCAGCTCGTAGCCGTTGCCTTTCCGAATCACCTGCATGGGTTCCCCCGGGTGCAGCACCCCAGCCGGATCGAGATCACCATAGAGGGACTCGGCGAAACCCCGCAGGGCATCCACACCCACCAACTCATCAGCCGCCAACTCCGCCCGCAAAATCGGGAGCGGCGCAAACCCTTCTTCTATAGCGGTGAGGTGCTCGACGTGGCGGGCCTTCCACTCAGCGAACCACGGGTCGGTCACCGCCTCCGGGAGCAGCCGGTTGGCCACAACGGCGTCTACCCGGTACCCGAAAAGCGACAGGTACGTATGGGTGCGACGAGCTTCCGCCACCACGAGACGCTCCGGGTTGACCACCAGCCGCACGCTGGTCCGCTCGGTGTCACACAGGAGTTCGCGGACGCCATCCAGTCGGTCGTAGAACTTGGAGGCCGAGCCGAACACGTCATCGCCTGGGGTGGGAAGGCCTGCCACCCGGCCGAGCAGCGGAGACACCACCTTGTTCAGCTTACGGCTCATCGGGAATACCCGATCCATGTACCAGCGCAAAATCTCCGGCAAGGACAGCAAGCGCAGCGTCTCCGCCGTCGGAGCACAGTCCACCACCACGACGTCCCAGTCGCCGCTGTCGGCATATGACTTGATGTCGCTCAGGCTGAAGATTTCGTCCAGCCCAGGGATGACCGCCAATTCCTCGGCCTCGATGGCCGCCACCCCAGCCCATTCAAAGACCTGCATGAGCCACGCCTGGATTTCCACCCAGGTGTCTTCCATTCGGGCCTGCGTGTCGAGCTGCTGGCCCCACAGGTTAGGAACAATCTCCACCGGCGTATCGCCCAAGTTCAGCGCATAGGCATCGGCCAGAGAATGGGCAGGATCGGTGCTCAACACGATGGTTCGCAAGCCTGAATCTGCGCAGCGAAGCGCCGTAGCTGCCGCGGTGGTGGTCTTGCCTACGCCACCCTTGCCGGTGAAAAGCAGGACCCTCACGAGGCGGGCGACCCGCCCAGGCCCTCGACCCGCGACTTCAACTCGTGCAGGGCCGAGTGCATGATGCGCCCCTGCGTGCGCGCTTTGACGAAGCCCGGCAACGGCACGACGAGCTCGACCTCAAGCTCATAGGTGACTGCAGTACCAGCATCGGCCGAGTGCATCTCGTAATGCCCATCGAGCTTGCGGACGATGTCTCCGTCGGTCAGCTTCCAGGCCACCCGGGCTGGGTCGCTGTAGTCGTAGGCCAAGGTGTACGAGGTGGACCGGCCCATACCGGCGGCCCGGTACCGGACGGAGATCCCCCGACCCTGATCGTCGGTCTCGAGGACCTCGATCGACTTTAAATCCGTGGCCCACTCTGGATAGGCCGGGAAATCGAGCAGCACACCCAGAACGACGTTCGGGTCCGCAGCGATCGTGGTGTGTTCGGTGACTCGGTCGGCCATAGAAGTCATTGTGGCGCAGAACGGCGACCCGGACCGTCGTGAAGCGGCCTGACGGGGAACGAACCGTGGCGAGAACCCCACACGGCGAGCAGCCCGATACCCCAAACCGGGGCCATCACGCCGAATGGTGGCTGGACAGCAACCACGCTCGCGGCCGCCGTGGTGATCTGCAGAAACCACAACCCGAGCAGCGACCGTCGGGCCACACGCGGCGCCGATCCAGTCAGGTAGAAGAGCCCAGCCAGATCCACGACCTCCGTTCGGCTCCGACCCACCGCCCGGAAGAACCCCACGGTGAAGGCCGCACAACCCCCCAGGAACAGCGCGCCAGAGACCACCAGGTTGAGCAGGTCGGTGGCCGTGCCCTCCCAGAACGAAGCAACAATGGTGACCAGGACCAGGACGGCGGTGCCGACGGCGTCGAGCCGCACGATGCCACCTCCGGCCATCTCACCGAAGCGGGTCGGCGGGAGCGGCCCCTCGGCGGATAGCGGTTCGGGTGCGGTCATGGGGTGGCCTTCCCGGCCAACGCGGTGGTCAGGCGCTCCGCCAGCACGTCGTAGGAGAACTCAGCTTCGGCCCGCGCCCGCCCGGCCTCGCCCATACGCCGCCGGAGACCAGGATCGGCCACCAGGGTCTTGAGCGCCCGGGCCAGCTCATCAACCGAACCCGGATCACGCACCACTAGGCCCGTCTCGTGATCGTCCACCGCCTCGGCCGCCCCCCCACTATCTCCGGCAATCTGCGGTACCCCACAGGCCGCAGCTTCGAGGAACACGATGCCAAAGCCCTCCTGCTCCAGGCCGAGCCAACGGTTCCGGCAGGCCATGGAGAAGACATCTGCACAGCCGTACAACGTCGGGAGATCAGCTTCCTCCACCCGACCAAGCAACCGGACCGGAGCGCCCGTCTCCGCAATCAGTTTTCCGAGCCGATCCAGGTCCCGGCCGCTACCCCCGATCAGTACCTCCAGGTCTGGATGACTGGGCGCCAGACCGGCAGCCGCCTCGATGAGGGTGTCCATCCCCTTGCGGGGAACCAGTCGGCTGACCGAAACCACCAAGGTGGATCCGGGTGACGCACCGAACCGTTTCCTGGCCTCCAGCCGGGCCTGCTCCCCGAGCGGCACGAAGCGTTGGACATCTACCCCTGGAGGCACGATCACCAGGGGCAGCACCTGGTTGGCCGCCCGCTCGCCCTCGTCGGCGGGGTAGCCGCCGGCGGCAATGACGAGGTCTGCGCCTCGCAGCACGCGGGCCAACGCGTGACGCGGACCGGGAACCCGGCCTGGCACCGTGACCTCGGCGCCGTGGAGAATCACGCCGTAGGGGCGCCCAAGGCTGGGACCGAGGTGGCCTACGGGCAGGGCGGGGTCGAGGATGATCAGTTCGGCCTCGACCTCATCAGCTAGGGCAAGAATCTGACGACGCAGACCCCGCGTGGGCAACAACACCCGCTCACGAGTCCGCTCAATGCGTAGGCCCGCAGCCGCGTCGAACGCTTCGGCGCCCGTATACGGCGTGGTCAGAACGGTTGCATCGGCAGCAGGCAGCCGCCGCCACAATTCCCATAGATACGACTGGATGCCGCCGATCTTCGGAGGGAAATCGTTGGTGACGAGGAGGTGCTTCACGTGACTCGTGGAGTGGGGGTCGAGAGGGGTGGAACCGGTTGGGTCAGCTCGGCGCGGACCATCGGGTCCAGGTCTTGGGCCACGGCGGCTAGGAGATCGTCGCACCCCAGCCGACGCGATGCCCACACCGCGTGGGCGCGGACCACCGGGTTCGGGTGAACCAGGGCGGCGTCGAGCGCAGTCCGAGTGGCGCCATCCGCCCCATCGCCGATGTTGCCGAGGACGACCAACGCATTGCGCCGCAGGTGAGCTGGGTCTCGGCGGGCGATGTACCAGCGGCCGTGGCGGTCCAGAAGTTCCTGGTCAGTTGCTTCCAGCAGCTCAAGAACGGGTACCCATGCACGCGTTGGGTCTCCCTCTGGTACCGGCTGGCCTCGGCCATCTGGGGCCGCCCGCAGGATCTCTCTCCGGTTGGGTGGGCAGACCTCCTGGCATTCGTCGCAGCCGTAAATTCGATCGCCGAGCACGATCCGGTGCTCCCGGGGAAACGACCCCTCGGTCTGTAGCGACCAAGCCAAGCACCGGCGGGCATCGACCACCCCGGGGGCAACAATTGCCTCGGTCGGACACGCAGGCCCGCACCGATCGCACGTGCCGCAGCCATCCAAGACCGGTGCCGGCGAAGGCAGCCCCACCAGGTCCTCTGGACCCGCGTCGGTGATGACCGCACCGAGAATGAACCAGCTTCCTTGACCCGGAAGGAGCAGGTTGGCGTTCTTGCCGAACCAGCCCAGACCAGCCCGCGCCGCAACGGCGCGGTCCACCAGATGGTTCTGATCGGAGATCACACAGGACCGATGGCCAACTTGCTCCAGGTTGGCCGCAACCGCACCGAGGCCCTTCAGCAGCCGCTCCTGGTCGTCGGCCCAGACATAGCGCGCCACCCGCGCCACAGGCCCAACCCGCTCGGGAAGTGGTGGTGGGTCCCGGTGATACGAGCAGGCGCCCACGAGCAACGTCTGCGCGCCCGGCAGCGTGACCGACGGGTCAGTCGACCGGGCGGGATTCCGGTAGGTGAACTGCATGGTCCCGGCCAACCCGGCAGCACGCCGTTTCTCGAGAATCTCGCGGGTCTCCTCGAAAGGCTCCGCCGAGCAGGCGCCCATCACATCAAGCCCGGCACCAAGCCCAACTGCCTCAAGCGCCTCATACCTGAGCGGATCGACCACCCTGACATCTTCGCAGCTACCAACCGAACAGCCGCTGTCATCCGGTATGAAAGCGGATCGGCGGCGCCAGGCCAGCTTCACCCAGGAGGCGCATGGCCCTAGCCTCCGCCAAGTCCACCACCACGGGTTGGTCGGCGTCTAGCCCGCACAAAAAAGTGACGACGCAATCGCTACAGGCATCGGTGTCTTGGAGGACGCAGGCGTCGCAATCGATGCAGAGCGGATCCGGCGAAGAATTGGAGAAGGGCAGAGCGGCGAACATCGGGGACCTCCGTTGGGTGGACCTGCATCATCCCCAGCCCCTCTGACACTCAGCGGACCTACCGGCCTGCAGCGGCCAAAAACTGCCGGGCTCCGAGCACCAATGCGCCGTGGCGTCGGGCATCGTCAGCCACCGCTCGATCCGAGGAAACCACCAGAACCGATTCGCCCTTCACCATGTTCATGAGCAGGTCCCTGATCACGTCGTCAGCCGTCTGGCCGGTGGCGGAGAACCGGACCCGAACGGACCGGCTGGCCAGCGGGGCAACCGTGGCATCAGCCCCGTCGAAGACCACCACCACAACACCCCCGGAACGGGCCTGCACCTCTTCGAGCAAGGCAACAGTCCGCCGCCGCTCCTCCTCGGGTTCGATGCCGGACCAGGCTGCTCGGGACAGGTTGTATCCGTCGACCACGACGATCGCCGCTCCTGACGACACCAGGTGGCGGTCCGCCTCGGGCGTCCCGGTGAACAGCCCGGGCGGCAAACTCGTCCGGGCACCGAGGCTCAGCGGGGGCTTCTTCTTCTCCCGACCCCTTGGGGTCTTCGTCGTTGACGTTCGGCTGCCTGGCGCGGCCAGCAACCCAGCTGGGGGCCACAACGGATCTGTCGTCGGGAACTCGGCCCCGGGCGTAGCCAGTTCCAGTCCCACCTCCACCGCTCGGGTGGATGCTCGGGCGATGCGAAGGTCACGCCGGGCGTCAGCCAAATCTGCCTCGGCCGCCTTGAGCGACCGAACGGCTTCGTTGCGTTCGGCCTCGAGTTGGCCGACCCTGGCCTGGAGCGCGTTACCGTCGGCCACCGCCGCAGACGCCTCTCGGCGGGCATCTTGCAACTGTGCGACCGAACGCCTCCGGCTTGCCTCTGCCGCCGAAGCCTCGGCCTGGTGGCGGGCGGCTGCCGCCTCAGCCCCGTCTCGCTCACGACGAAGCCGGGCCATCCCCCGCCCGCGGTCGTGCTCATCGGGTGTCTCTAGCGCAGCATCGGTCTGCCACCCTTCTGGCCGGTGGAGCCAGAGCCAACCCGCCCGGCCCACCCCCTCTTCGGTAGCGGCGGCGGCAACGCGGGCCCGGAAAACTTCGTCTTCCTCTATCGCCCGACGGACAATCGCATAGGCCGAAGCGGTCATCCGGCTGAAGGTCAAAACCGTGTGCACACCGCCGGGCGGCGGTTGGCGAGGCTCGGCCATCTCACCGTCTCGGGCGACCGCGACCGCCAAACGGCAGGCGTCGCGCAGCAGCTTGGCGTCCGCAGCGATGGTTCCTTCAGCCCTCTACCGCGGGCGCTGTTTCGGCCTCGAGGGCCTCGACTCGGCCAGCCGCCCCACACCACCGGCACTCCACCGACTCCACCTGATCATCAAGGACCTGCTCATCTTCGATACTGAGCTCACCACCCACCGTGTAGTGGTGGTAGGCGCTGGTACGGCGGGTGGACGTGACATCGAAGCGGGTCAGGTTGCCGCAGGATGTGCACCGGTAACGAACAGGGCTGGACACGCCTGGATGTTACCGGAGAGGCCACGGACCTCTGGTGGAAGAACACTTGTTCACAGAACAGCCGTTCGATACCATCCACGCATGCAGGCCAGCTTCGACGACCTCGGTACGCCGCTCCACCAGGTCACCTTCGTGGTGGTGGACCTCGAAACCACCGGCGGTAGCGCGGCAGACGGTGGGATCACAGAAATCGGCGCCGTCAAGCTCCAAGGCGGCCAGCAACTGGGTACGTTCTGCACGTTCGTCAACCCTGGGTGCGCCATCCCCCGCCAGATCACCCTGCTGACCGGGATCACCGAGGCCATGGTCGCCCCCGCTCCCCCGCCCGATGCCGTGCTGCCCACCTTCTTGGAGTTCTTGGGAGACGCGGTGATCGTTGGCCACAACGTTCGCTATGACCTCGGCTACCTCAACGGCGCCTTGGTTCGGTCCGGCCGCCCCAAGCTGGCCAATCGGGTGGTGGACACCTTGAGCCTGGCCCGGCGCCTCGTTCGCGACGACGTGCCCAATTGCCGGCTGGGCACCTTGGCCGATCGTTTCCGGCTCGAGCACCGCCCCAGCCATCGTGCGCTGGACGACGCCCTGGCCACCGGGGATCTCCTCCACCTGTTGTTGGAGCGGGCCGGCCGCTTGGGCGTGTGCGGCCTGGATGATCTCCTGACACTGCCCACCATGGGCGGCCACGCACAGGCCGGCAAACTCCGCCTCACCGATTCACTCCCCCGCAGCCCGGGTGTGTACCTGTTCCGGGACGCAACCGGGCGCACCTTGTACGTGGGCAAAGCATCCAATCTGCGCTCGCGGGTTCGCTCCTATTTTTCCAGCGACGATCGCCGCAAGATCGGCCAGCTTCTCCGCGAGACCGAGCGCATCGATCATGTGGTGTGCCCCAGCCCGCTGGAGGCCGCGGTGCTGGAAGTGCGCCTCATACACCGGCTCGAACCACGGTTCAACCGCCAACTCACCACCTGGCGCCGCTACGTGTACCTCAAGCTCACCAACGAGGCGTTTCCCCGGCTCTCGGTGGTCAAGGCCATCCGAGACGACGGCGCCCTGTATCTCGGTCCGCTTCCCTCGCACCAGGCGGCCAAACGAGTGGCGGAGGCCATTGAGACAGCCCTTCCGCTGCGACGCTGTACCGCCACCTTCCAGCCGGGCGTTGCGGCCAGGATCCTGCGCGGCGGCGCAGATCGGTGTGGCCACCTGTCCGTGCGCGGGCCAGACCAACGCTGAGGACTATGCCGGCATTGCCGCCAAGGTTCGCCGGGGGCTCCTGCACGAGCCCCAACTCCTGTTGGGCCCCCTCGAACAGAAGATGCACAGCCTGGCGGCCGCCGAGCGGTTCGAGGAGGCGGCGGAGATGCGCGATCGGGCGGCGGCGCTTACGTCAGCACTCCGACGTCAGCGCCGCTTCGACATGCTGCGCCGGGCCGGACGGGTAGTCGTGGAGTTCGGCGAACGATCCGGAGCCGAGCTGGACCACGGGCGCCTGGTCCGGGCATGGACCATCACCCGCCAAGGCATTACGCCCCTAGCGCTTCCGCTCGATCTGGATCCCGCGGCGCCGGACCACCTCGTTGCGCCCCTGGGGGACGATCATTCTGAGCCTGGCCAGCCCGTGCCCAAGGCCATGGCCGACGAGTTGGCCTGCGTTGCCGCCTGGCTGGATAAGGAAGCTGGACGAATTCGGGTCATCCACTCGGACCGGGGTCTCGCCTCGCTATACCCGGCCCTCCCGTCGTACGTGCCCGCCGCGTAGCAGCCCCCGGTAGCCTCCTCGGGTGGAGTGGATCGTGGTTGCCATCTTGGCCGGACTGTGTTTCTTCACATCCGTGGCGTGCCTCGCTGCCTTGATCGCCCGAAACCGCCTCCACCGCCACCACCGAGTGGATCCAGCAGTGCGCACCGAGGCGCCCATGACCTGGCTGGTGGATCCGCGCGCTGCTGCTCGCCTTCATCGCCGTCTGGCCAAGGTCGGCACTGCCGCCACCGCGGTGGCGGAAGATCATCGTCCGACCGGCAGGCGCCGGCGCACCGCGGTGCCATCGCCGCTGGCCATAACGGCCGGTGAGCTGCGAGCCCAGGCGGTCTTGCTGGACCTTCAGGTCGCTCGTGTGTCGGTGCTGGCCCCCGGAGCCAGGCGACAGCCGCTGGCGGATTTGGACCGGGCCATCAACGAAATAGAGACAGCCGGGGCTCGCCTCGTGGCCTTGAACGCGCAGGTGCGGGCTCCTCGCCGACTCGACCTGGACGACCCCGGCCTCGCCGCGGTCACGCAGCACATCGACCGCTTGGCTGAGGCCTACCAAGAGTTGCTGGGCTTGGATGCCCAGGCCCAACTGGTGCCGGTTACCCCTCCTTCATCACGGCCCGCACCGCCGCAAACCTGGCCACCGTCGACCTAGCGGCCGGTCGGGCTAAAAGACCGTGGTGAAGGCGTGGATGGCCAGCCCCACCAGCCCGCCCACCACGGTGCCGTTGATCCGGATGAACTGAAGGTCCCGGCCGACCTGTAGCTCGATGCGCCGGCTGGCGTCGTCGCCATCCCACCGGGCGACGGTGCCCGAGATCAGGTCCGCTACCTCGTCTCGGTACTGATCAAGCAAGTAGATCGCCGTCTGTTCGACCCAAGCATCGATCTTGGCCCGCAGTTCCAGATCGGTCTGCAGGCTGTCGCCGAGGCGGACAATGGCGGCCGATAGCTTGGTTCGCAGCTCGCTGTCTGGGTTTTCGCTGGCTTCAACCAGGGTCGTCTTGAGGTCCTGCCACAACGTGGACGTCCAGGCTCGCAAGGCCGGGTGGGCCAGGAGTTGGGCTTTGAGTTCCTCGCCGCGGGCCTCCATCTCCGGGGAGGTGCGAAGCTCGACGGCTAGTTCTTGCACTCGTTCATGTATCTGGCGGCGTACCTCGTGGTTGGGGTCGGCGGCCACCTCCGCCAGAAACGTGTGGCCAGCACCGGTGATCCGGGCCACGATTCGGCTGTCGACTGCGTCGGGTACCCACCAGGGAGACGCTTGGTCGACCTTGGCCCGAATGGTCTCGGTATTACGTCCGAGGAACTTGGAAGTTGCCTCCAGCAGCGACTCGATAACGAGTTCGTGGTGGCCATCGGCAATGGCGGCCTCCAACACTTTGGAGGCCAACGCCGCAGCAGGAATGTCTGCCACCCGGTCCGTCACCATGTGCTCCACGACGGGAGCGACATCTTCGTCGCGCAGCACGTCCACCGCGGCCCGCACTGCGTCGCCAGCGTTTTCCCCGAGCTTGTCGGCGTTGACTGGGTCCGCCAGGTAAAGCCCCACCCGATCGGCCACGCCCAGCGAACGGATTTTCTCGGCAATCACGGCGCCCGACAGGAAGTTGCCTTGCACGAACGTACCCAACCCCTTGCCAATCTCGTCCTTACGCTCGGCGATGATCGCCGTGTGCGGAATGGGAATGCCGAGCGGGTGACGGAACAGCGCGGTTACAGCGAACCAATCCGCGAGGGCACCGATCATGGCCGCCCCAGCAAAGGCTTCCACGTAGCCCGCAATGGTGTTGGGGGCATACTGGCGGGCCACGACGAACACCACGCCCACCATCACAAGAAGGGCCGTGGCCAGCAGCTTCATGCGGTTCAGTGCCCGTAGGCGCTCGGCATCGTCAGGCCCAGGCTGAGACTCTGGCATTGGTTACAGGCCTGCGGCTCGGGCGGCTTGGGACTCAGCAATGACGGCCGCCAGGGCGTCCGCCGCCTTGCCGTCCACTAGTGATGTTCGGGCCGCATCGACCCCCTCGGCGAGGTCGTCCACCAGCCCCGCGGCCACGAGGCCGGCGGCCGCATTCAACACGACGATGTCTGTCTGGGGGCCTGGTTTACCCGCCAGCACCCGATGCGCCAGGCGGGCATTGGTGGCGGCGTCGCCACCCCGCAGGTCTTCCAGGGTCCCTCCGGCCAAACCCAACGAACGGGGGTCCACCTCGTAGGTGCGGATATCGCCGTCGTGGAGTTCATGGATGGTTGAGGTGGTGGTGATGGTCAGCTCATCGAGCCCATCGTGGCCGTAGACCACCAACGCTCGTTCCGCCCCGTTGGCGGCCAGGACCTGAATCATCCGTTCGGCCATGGCCGGGTCGGCCACCCCGGTGACCTGGCGTCGGACCCGGGCCGGGTTGGCGAGCGGGCCGAGAGAGTTGAACACCGTGGGCACCCCAAGCTCCTTGCGGGTGGAGGCAACATGACGCATGGCGCCGTGGAACTTGGGGGCAAAGCAGAAGCCGAAACCAACCTCGTCGACACAACGAGCTACGCCCGCCGCCCCGAGGTCGAAGGCAACACCGAGTTCTTCCAGCAGGTCGGCGGTACCGCAGGCCGACGACGCGGCCCGGTTGCCGTGCTTGCACACCCGGCCCCCTGCCCCCACCACCGCTAGGGCCGCCAGGGTGGACACATTGATGCTGTGGCTGCGGTCTCCGCCGGTACCGACCAGGTCGATGACGCCGTCCGGGTCCGCCAGCGTCACCACATCGGAGCGGTCGACCATGGCGGCCACCAAGCCGGTGAGCTCGCCAACCGTCTCGCCCTTCATGCGCAGGGCAACAATGAAGCCCGCAATCTGGGCCGAGGTGGCGTTGCCCTCCAGTATGTCCGCCATGGCCACGGCGGCCTGGCTGCTGGTGAGGTCTCCACCGCCGGTGAGGATGCCGATCACCCCTGGCCAGCCGCCCAATTCGTCGAAGGTTTCCGCGGTCATGTCGCCAGCATGGCAGAACGCCCAACCGGGCTGGGTGTTGATTGGGTGGCAGAGATCATCAGGACATTGTCATTGCCGCCAGTAGCCCGGCGGCGCAAGATGAAGCAATGTCCGCTCCCCGCTCGGTGATTCTGGTGGCCTTCGACGGGATCCAGCTCCTCGACTTGGCCGGACCGGCCGAGGTCTTCGATGCCGCCACCCGACTCACCGATCCGGCGATCAGCGAGACCCCGTCGGCGGGGTACGTCATCCAGATCGCCGCCCCTGGAGGGACCCGCATCCGCACCACCAGCGGCATAGAGGTTGGTGCCGACCTCGACCTCACCGATGCCGCGGCCCTGGCCGCCGCAGTTCCCGTGTTGGACACAGTGGTGGTGCTTGGCGGCTTCGGCACCCGCCAAGCCCGCAAGAACGAGGACGTGCTCGCCGCGGTGCAGACCCTGGCCGGACGTGCTCGGCGGGTCACCTCGGTGTGCACCGGCGCCCTGGTCCTGGCGGCGGCCGGGTTGCTGGACGGGTACCAGGCCACCACGCACTGGGCGTCGTGCGACTTGCTGGCCGAACACCCCGACATTGATGTCCTCCCCGATCAGATCTACGTGCGCGACCGCAATCGCTGGACC
>JANXNS010000106.1 GCA_025353965.1 Aquihabitans sp. | reverse complement strand
GGGGGGCGCCGTCGTGGTTGTGGTGGGGGCCGGCGTCGGGGCGGGAGGCTCCGGGAGCGGCTTGCCCGCTTCGCCGGCTGAACCGGCGGCGGCGATCGTGGCCGTTAGGCCCAGGGTCCAGAACGTATGGGAGTCGGTTGGAGCCTTGAGGGCCCGAGCCGGCGTCGCGTTGTCCACTGACGTTTGCTTGCTTGTGACGGCTGATTCGGCCGGCTTCGAGGGGGCAGCGGCCGGCTCAGCGGCCACCATGGGAGCGGCCAGAGCAATCCCGGCCAGGGCAACAATGCCGACCCGAAGGGGCCAACGAGGGGCACGCCCGGCAGGCGTACCGGATGTACTGAGGGGGTCGGCGCCACCGGCGCGCGTCATAGGACGTTGCATTTTTTGAGGCTCCTTGTGGAAGCAAGAGGGACGAAGCGGGGGCAGCCAGGCCCTCACCGTTCGCCGTAGTCATCGACCAGTGTGTCATGAAGTTGACGATTTCGTAACCCAACCGACATGTGAGAATCGTCACACTCGATTTGAGAGATACTTCACATCCGCTACACAGATAGTTCGGGGCTACCAGTTGTTGCGGTGAAGGACCTCATCAAGGGGCCGCCGTGCCCGCCCAGCGGACCGCCCCGGCTCGTCGGCACGGGGCCAGCCGAGGGCCACCGTGGCTACAAATCGCCACCCGTCGGGGACCGCAAAAGCGCTGGCTACGGCGGCCTCATGGTCGAACAGGCCAAACAGACAGGCGCCCAACCCCACATCGACGGCGCCAAGGAGAAGGTGCTCGATCGCCGCCCCGGCATCGACCCACCAGTACGGAACCGGCCAGGCGTCGGTGGCCTCGCCAAGCCCGGTGGCCGCCTTGTCAGCCTCCGCGTACCGATCGGTATAGGCGCCGGGCCGCACCGCAACAAGCACCAGCACAGGCGCATCCACCAAGCCCGGCCACCGAAAGGTGAGGCGACGGTGCGGGGCCAGGGTCACGTCCCAATATCGGCCCACTGACTCGGGTTGGTCCAACACCAAGAACGCAGTGCCCTGGCTATTGCCAGCCGACGGGGCACGGCGTGCCATGTCGCACAACTGGTCCACCAGATCCGGATCTACCGGCTTGCCGGCAAAGGCCCGGACCATCCGCCGCTTGCGGACGGTGTCGAGAAACTCCATGGGGCCCGGAGGTTCGGGCGAGCCGGCTCAGGCCAGCTTGACGAGGTCGTCCGCCATGGCCCACCCAAAGGCGATGAGCGCATCGCCCCGCTTGGTGGAAACCTTGGCGAAGAAGTCGGCGTAGCCCGGGTCCAGTTTCTCAGGCTTGAGGGTCTCGTGATCGAGCGCCTCCGGATAGGAATCGTCGCCCTTGACGATGAAGGACCGCTCGTCGTAGCGGGCGCTGGCGATGCCAAACCGCTTGACCAACCGGCGACCCCATGCCCGCTCCTCGCCCGTCGCCAGGTAGTCCGGCCGGGGAACAATCTCTTGCAGCGTCTTGAACGCGTCGTAGCCGGACACCGAGGCGAATCGGGTCCCGATCAACACGTCCTCGTCCGGGAAGGCCAACACGGCCCGCCGAAGCTGATCGTGCACCATGGCCCGAAGGACGGTGTCTCGCTTGGCCGTTCGCTTGATGGACGCCAGCCCAATGATCACGCTGGGCGTACCACCGATCCGCTCCAGGGTGCTGAACGAGAAGCCGTAGAGGCGCCCGCTTTCACGCGCCAGGGTGACCAGCACCCACGACTCGGCGGCCTTTGAAAGGACGCCCATCTCGAAGCGGCTGGGTCCGTCAGCGCACAGGTCGGCGAGCTCAGCGAGCTCGGCGTCACCTAATGCGGTGCAGTCCTTGGTCTCGATTTCGATTGCCATGGGACTGCCTCGACCCCCGTAAGTGGGCGAATACGTGCCCAACAAGTCCAGTCGACCAGCCCAGGCGACGCAAACTCGCTGCTAAAGACCCCTGACGGGGACGGGGTACGCCGCCTCCCGCCCGCGGCGCGCGATGATGCGACCATCGCCTACAGATCACGCTTGCCCGCTTTGGATCGCCCCATGCCATGCCCCTCATGACGACCGGAGGCCACCGCCGTGGTCCAACGGCTGCTCTCGTCCTGGTCGCCACACTGACCATTGCCGGGTGTTCAAAGCCGGCGCCGAGCCCGGCACAGGCCCGAAAGACCAGAGTGGAGCACCGGCTTCGGTCCTCGTTCTCCGTGGCGCAAAGCACGTGCATTCTTGATCGCTTGGATCCAGCCGCCCTTCGGGCCGTCGATCGCACCACAAAGCTTGCGGCCCAAACCAAGGAGTTGGCTGCTTACAGCGACGCGGTGGCCAACTGCGTCACGGATCCAACCGGGAAAACAACCACTACGTCAGGGTGATCGGCGCGCTACCGGTGTCCGATCTTCGACGCCGCGTGGCACCATGGCTAGTCCCGCAATCGATGTGGAGGAAGTTTCGATGCAACGCCACCACCCCCGGCGGTCGGCCCACGTCGCCGCCAGCCTGGCTCTGGTCGCCATGCTGTTGCTTGGCGCCTGTTCGTCCTCGCCCTCGTCATCGCCCGCAGATCAAACCCCGACCACCAAGGTCGATCCGCTTCCTCGCGTAAACACGGCCTACCTGCTGAGTATCGGCTGGGAGAAGGGTCAGGCCGTTTGTGTCAGTCGGTTGGTCACGGTGGACCTCAAGGCGTTGCTGTCGGCCCCCGATGGCAGTGCTGCGCCCACCAAGAAGCCTGGTTTCGATGCATTCGCCGATGCAGTCCGTACGTGTCTCCGCCAGGACACGGGCCTGGTCAGTACCACCGTCCCCGCGGGCTGAGGCCCGCGACCGCCCTCCGATACCGTGCCGACCATGCTTCCCACCGGAATCGACGAGCTCGATGCCCGCCTCCTGGTCGCCATCAGCTGCGCCCCTCGGGTCGGGGTCATTGAGCTGGCCCGCCAACTCCAGGTCGCTCGGGGCACCGTTCAAGCTCGCCTCGACAAGCTTCAGTCGCGGGGCGTCGTCACCGGATTCGGGCCGGACCTCCACATGGCCGCGCTCGGGTACGACGTCATGGCCTTTGTCCAGCTTGAGATCGCCCAAGGCCACCAGGCGGATGTGATTGCTCACCTTCGCAACATTCCTGAGGTCACCGAGGTCCACACCATTACCGGGGCGGGAGACCTCCACTGCCGGGTGGTCGCCCGCACCAACGAGCATCTCGACAAGGTGCTCAATGCGGTGATCGACGTTGCGGGCATCATGCGCACGTCCACGCAGATCGCCCTTACTGAGCAGATCCACATGCGAACGCTTCCCCTGGTCGAGCAACTGATCGGCGAAACGAAACCAGACTTTTGACCGGCCGCACCCCGACGCCACTCCCCCGTGAGCAGTTCCCCGTGGCCGACCGCTACCGCTATTTGGACCACGCCACCATGGCCGCGCCCCCAACCGTCGTGGCGCATGCCCTTGCTAGAGACGCGGCGGCGGCCACGATGTTGGGCTCCGCTGGCCACCGGCAGCGTAACGAGCGCGTAGAAGAGGTCCGGGTCACCTGCGCTGGACTGCTCCGCGTGCCGGTCGACGATGTCTCCTTCGTGCAGAACACCACCGCAGGGCTGGCATTGGTGGCCAACGGCCTTCAATGGGCCGTGGGTGATCAGGTCCTGATTGCCGACCGAGACCATCCCCTTACCATTGGGGCCTGGTGTGGGTTGACAGAACTTGGCGTCTCCATTCAGGCCGTCGCTGGTGATGGTGAGGGCTGGGCGATTCCCGTGGAGGCCTTTGCCGATGCACTCGAGGCCGGGGCAGGCCGGGTCCGAGCCGTCGTGGTCTCTTGGGTGAACTTCGCTCGAGGGTGGCGCCACGACCTAGCCGCGCTGGCCGACACGGCCCACCGCCATGGTGCCATCCTGGTAGTGGATCTGATCCAGGGCCTCGGCGTGATCCCGTGCAATCTGACCGAGTGGGGGGTCGATGCCGCGGTCGCCGGCAGCCAGAAATGGCTGCTCGGTCCCGGGGGTGTCGCGCTCCTCACCACCACCGCGGATCTCCGACGTCAGCTCCGACTGCTGGAGCCCGGCGAAAGCTCGATGACAGAAACGGACCATCGCTACTCCTTTGACCCGACCCAGGAGCCGAGCGGTCGACGCTTCGAGGGTGGGTCCTGGAATCGCGGGGCCATTACGGGCCTGGGCGCGGCCGCTGATCTGTTAGCCGGGGTTGGGCGAGATGCAATCTGGGCCCACGTTAGGAAGGACGCAATCCTAAAACCAATGAA
>JANXNS010000081.1 GCA_025353965.1 Aquihabitans sp. | reverse complement strand
GCTGCGCTCCCCGCCGAGAGGTCCGTCCACGGCTTCCAGCCCAGGTGGATGCCAGCGCGGCCCGCATCCAGAGACGAGCGTTGTACCTCGCCAGTGCGAGCGGGCGCCAACTCTGCCGCCCGATCCACGCCGGCGACCTGGGCCATGGTGGCGTACAACTCGTTGACCGAGGTCTCCACACCGGTACCGATGTTGAGCACCAAGCCGCTGCCCTTGTCCGCCGCCCGGACAAACGCATCCACGACATCGTCGACGAAAACGTAGTCACGAGTCTGCTCGCCATCTCCGAAGATCCGGCAGGACTCGTTGGCCAGCAGTTTCCCGGCGAAAATGGCCACGACCCCGGCCTCACCATGTGGGTCCTGACGCGGCCCGTAGACATTGGCAAGAGCCAGCGCCGTGAACTCCAACTCGTGCAGCTCGCGATAGGCAAAGAGGTAGTCACCCACCACCTTTTTGGCCACGCCATAGGGCGAAATTGGCTGCTGCGGCTGGGACTCTTTGACCGGCAGGTCATCGCCGTCAAGAGCGCCATAAATAGTGCCGCCACTGGAGGCGAACACCACCTTACGGGTTCCGGCTCGCCGGGCCCCTTCGAGCACATTCAGGCTACCGATGATGTTGATCATGGCGTCAAGAACCGGATCAGCGACCGACGTCCGCACGTCGATCTGGGCAGCCAGGTGGAAAATCACATCTGGATGACGGCGCTCGATGAGCTCGGGGACCGACGCGTCGCGCACGTCGGCACGGTGCAGCTTGAACTCATGATCTGGATCGGAGCGGGCATTGGCCAGGTTCGCCATGGAACCGGACGACAAATTGTCCAGCACATCAACCTGGTGGCCTTCGGCCAGCAAGCGGTCCACCAAAGTGGATCCAATGAAGCCGGCACCGCCGGTGACCAGAGTTCGCATAGCTAAGAATCTCCTGGATCCGAGGGGTCGTTCTCGAGTTGTTCGCCGACCCCCACCGTGCCGCCCGAGACCCGCAGGCCGGGGCCGACCGATGAATCATCGCCGAGGACAGCCACGTCGTCGACCCTGGCGCCAGCGCCAACCACCGCTCGCCGGCCGACAATGGCCCGCTCGACCACCGCACCAGCACCGATCTGGGCGCCGGGCATGACAACCGACCCCCGCACCACCGCGCCAGCGGCCACCACCGCACCGGCGCCGATCACCGACCGGGCCACCACGGCATCGGCCGCAATAGCGGCGGATGGATGCACGCCAACAGCCCGCTCACCCCGCTCACCCCGCAGCAGATCCATTTGGGACTGGAGGTACTTCGACGGCGTGCCCGTATCTATCCAGTAGGTATTGCCGGACATTGCATACAGCACCCCATCGGCCACCATGGCCGGGAATACCTCCCGCTCGATCGACACTTTGCGGCCACCAGCAATGCGGTCAAGCACCGATACTTCCAGCACGTAGGTGCCCGCATTGATCAGATCGGTTGGGGCTTCATCTCGCGGCGGCTTCTCGACGAACGCCAACACCTTGCCGTCGTCATCGGTGGGGACCACCCCGAAGGCGGACGGATCCTCCACCTGGTGGAGCGCAATCGTTCCTTCGCCCCCGTGCTCGGTATGGAACGCCACCAACGCGCCGAGGTCAAGATCGGTCAGCACGTCCCCATTCACCACGATGAAGCGCTCAGCAATACCACCGTGATGGGCGGCAAATCTGATCGCACCCGCCGTGTCGAGTGGTTCTGGCTCGATGGCGTAGTGAACCTTCACGCCAGCACAAATGCCATCGGGGTAGGCATCAACGAAGGCATTGGGCCGGTACCCCATGGACAGCACGGCCTCGGTGATGCCATGCGACGCCAAATGCTCGAGCACATGCTCAATCATCGGCTTATGAAGAATCGGCAACATCTGCTTGGGGGTGGTGATGGTGAGCGGCCGAAGCCGCGTGCCGAAGCCGCCAACCAGTACGACGGCCTTCACCCGCCGGTCCCGGGAAGCGTCGTTGCACCGCCCGATCCGCCGGGCACCGTGTTGCCGGTTACACCCGAACACGCGGCCGGGGGATTTTTGCCATCGCAGGCGCCGAGCGTCTCGACCTGTGCCGCGGTGGACGGGGCCGGGATGTCCGTCGTGCCCTTCGCGACAAAGGCAACGGTGTAGGCGGCGTAGTTCTCGGTGAAACGGATGCTGCCAAAAGCTTTGGTGAAGATCTGGTCAGGCTTGGTGGTGGCGGCGTCCAGCGCGGACTTCCAGTGGGCCACAACGAGCTCAGCGGGCTTACCACCGCACGTGGTCTCGCCCTCCTTGTAGACCTTGCCATCCTGGAGTTTGATGCCCGTATCCGTGACCGTGATGCCGGTCTGATCGAAGAACCGCTTCAGCGTGGCGTTCTTACCTGATGCCCGAAGGGAGAAGGGGTGAATGTGCACCAGTCCGTCCTGATGGGTGTGGATGCCCAGCACATCGGTCGCCCCGTCGGCCAACGGCGCCTGTTCCTTGCCACAGATGTTTATGGCGTAGGACGCATGCCAATGGTCAGACGCCTGACTCTCGGAGAGCTGCGCCCGCGGCTTGGTGGAAGCATCATTGCCACCCCCGTTTTCGCCACGCGCGAAGACCACGATGCCGATACCGAGCATCAGGATCGCGCCGATAGCCACCGGAAAAATCCAGTTGGCCTGCTTGTTCGCGTTGGCACCGCCGCCACTTTTGGAGGCGAGGCGCGCAACTTTGTTGGCCGAGGAAGACGTTGCCATAGAGGGCAAGGCTAGTTGGCAGGTGGGGTCGCCCCCGAGTCAGCCTCGAGGTTCACCCATCAGCTCGTCGAACAGCAGCTCGTAGGCCTCTGCGACGGCGGCCGGGGAGGCCCACTGTTCGACGAAGCGCCGGCCCGCCGCGCCCATCGCTGCCGCCTCCTGCGGAGCCTGGATGAGCCGCTCAATCGCCTTCGTGAACGCCTCCGCGTCGTCAGGGGGGACGGCCAGCCCGGCACCGGCATCGATCACGGTGCGGGCCACTTCCGTACCCGGATCCACCGACGCGACCACCGGACGTCCCGCCGCCAGGATCGTGTACAACTTCGACGGCACACTGGAACGGGCCAGGCCGGTCCGAAGGGGCACGACATGGATGTCGGCGGCCGCAGCAACCTCCGGAAGGCGGTCCTTGGGGGCCATGTCCACAAACTGCACGTTGCTCAGCCCAGCCGCCGCCTGCTCCAGGCCCGGACGGGCCGACCCACCGCCGTTGATCACGAACACCACCTGCGGATCGTGCGTCAGGTGCGTCGCGGCGGCCAGGACGAGGTCGAGCGACTGAGAGAAGCCCACATTGCCGGCGTACATGACCACGGTCTTTCCCTCGAGGCCGTGGTCGCGGCGGTACGAATTTTCCCGTTCCTGCGGGCGGATCCACTCCGTATCAATGAAGTTGGGAATCACCCGGATCTTGCTGGCGCTGCCCGAGCTCCCCCGCCGCCCCGAAATTTTGGCGGCAACGTTGGCCTTCAAGTCCTCCGACAGAACCGTGACTGCGTCGGCGCGAAGATACGTCTCTCGTTCAAGCCACGAGGCTGCGGCGATGACCTTCGGGTTGCTGATCGCCCCGAGTTCCACCGCAACATCAGGGAACACGTCCTGAATGTTGAAGACGAATGGCACCCGGTGGGCGCGGGCTGCAGCCCAGCCCGCAGCACCCAAGGTGAGCGGCGGCGACATGGCCAACACCGCGTCTGGCCGGCTGCGAGAGAGCAGGCCAGCCAGCCCGGACAACGCGGTGAAGCCGGCAAAGGCCAAGCCACGGGCCGGGATGTTGCGCTTGTCGGTGGGAAACGGATGCACCCGGGTGATACGCCCCCATTCGGTGTCGGTGTGACGGACCGCTCTACCCTCCCAGCCCGCGTCTATGGCGTGATGGCGATACCAAGGCAACGACGTGACCACGTGAAGACGGTGGCCACGGGCCGCCAACTGCTCGACAATCTGCGTCATGACCTCGCCCGTCGGGGCAACGTCGGGCGCATAGTGCGGACACAAGACGAGAAGGTTCATGGCGATCCATCTTCTCCCATGCTCATGCCCTGGCGATAGCCGGACGCCAGTGCCCGCGCCGAACGTTCCCAGGTGAAGGCCCCCGCCCTGGCCCGGCCTGCGGCAGCCAGGCGGGTTTGTTCCTCGCGATGATCGACCACGCCAACGATGGCCGCCGCCCAGGCCTCGACGTCCCCCGGCTTCACCAGCAGGCCGCCGTCACCCACCACCCAGGGCAGGGCCGTTGCATCGGCGGCAACCAGCGGAGCGCCGGCAGCCATGGCCTCCAGCGCCGGAGCACCAAAACCCTCAAACCGGCTGGGCACCGTGACGGCGGTGGCCAAGGCATACAACGCGTCGAGGTCGGCCCACGGAACCCGTCCGGTCCGACGAACCTGATCGCCGACACCTGACGCCCGAATGGCGCCCGCCAACTCGGCCTCGATTGGGCCGGCACCACCGGTGAGAACGAGCGTGAGGTCAGGCCGGTCGTGCGCCACCCGGGCAAAGGCCCGCACCAACGTCAGGTGGTCCTTATGGGGGTAGGTGATCGCGGGGTACATGACCACTCGCTCGCCGAGTCGGTAGCGGTTGCGCACCTCGGCCAGCACGGCTTCGGGGACCGGGCGCGGTGGCTCCACACCATGGGGCACGGTGAGAACGCGCTCGGCCGGTACGCCGAGATGGTCGACCACCGAGGCCGAGGCGGGGTCGCTCGGCGTGAGAACCAGGCGGGCACGACGGGCAGAACGCGGGAGCATGGTGGTGAGCCAGCGCCTCTTGACCGACGAGAAGTTCTCCGGCATCAGCAGCGGCTGCAGGTCGTGGATAGTCAGCATGGCGGGCACTCGGCCGATGGCCGGGCCCGGAGGTATCACGCCGCCCGCGTGGTGAAGCAGGTCCATATGGCGGCGGCTCGCCTCACGAGCCAACCAGGTGGCCTCGGCCACTACCCGTTCGGCTTTGCGGTGGCCGTCCAGGCGCGTGGTCACCGTGGGGAACGCTGACACCAAGTCCGGGTGCGCTTCCGCGAATGGGGCGAGAGCAAAGAGGGTTAGTCGGAGATCGGGCGGGGCGAGTTCGGCCAGCGCCCGAAGCGAGCGGGTGGTGTATTCCTCCGAACCGCCGACCACGCCGGGGACGAGCCACAGCAGATTGACGCCCACCCGAACCGCTGGGTGAGCCATCTCGGCCGGCGCGCTCTGGCCGGTCGCAGGTTTGACGGTCACGGGGCTACCTCGCCATAGGCGGCGGCGGTGAGCGCCGCCGTACGTTCCCATGTATACGTGGCGGCACGCGCTTGTCCTCGCTCACCAAGATCGGCGGCCAAGGCGGAATCGTCGACCAGGCGCACCAGAGCTTCGCCGATCTGGACGTGATCGTCGGGGTCGACGAGGAGGCCTACGTCGCCAGCCACTTCGGCGGTGGCCGTTCCGGCGGAGGTGACAACGGGGGCACCCTGAGCCATGGCTTCCAACACTGGCAGACCGAACCCTTCGCGAAGGCTCGGGTAACAGAAGGCCACACAACCGGCGTACGCGGCCGCCACCTCGGGCGCCGAGAGGAACCCGAGCCGGTGGACCTCGGTACCGGTTCCCTCGAGTGGTGCCAACCGGGCGCGAAGATCCTCGTTCCAACCGTCGGGGCCCACGAGGACGAGGTCTATCCCCCGTCCAACCAGAGCCGCCATACCGCCCACGACCGCGGCCAGGTTCTTACGGGGCTCGACAGTGCCCACGAACAGAACGTAGGGCCGGGTGAGTCCGTGACTCGTGCGAAACCCGTCGATGTCGCTCTCACTCACCGGTTGGGCGTTGACCCCGTAGGGCACGATCCGGAGGCGGTCACCGTCGAAACCGGCCGCCCGGCATTCGGCCGCAGTTGCCTCCGACGGCACCAGCAGCAACTTGGCATGGCGCCGAGCAAGTTCTGTCCCCCGCCGAAAGAACCGGTTGCCGTGGCGGGTGGCCTGCAGTGGGTCGGCCAGGAACGCGAGATCGTTGATGGTCATGACCAGTGGGGCGTCCGAGGCGGGGACGGCGATGGCGGTTCCGTGCACGACATCGACTGGTCCTGTGACTCGCTCGACGGGGGGCCATCTCAGGCCATGCCAGGTCTCGTAGAGGGCCAGGCGAGGTAGTGGAAGGTGACACGTTTCAATGGTTGGACGAAATGCTTGGGGTGGATCTTCGCCGTGGCGGGCGGCGACGCCGATGAGGTCGAGATCTTCGCGGTCGGCCAGCGCAGAGATGACGGCGAGGGCGGCCGTTGCGGTACCGCCGGGCACCCGATGCCAGCACTGCTCGACGGTTATCGCCACGCGGCGCTTGCGATCCACCAACCGATTCTGGCCCGTCACCGACCCCGAATCGGGGCAGGGGTCTGCGGCAGCACCCGGATGGGGTCGGCGGCGGTCGTTACCATCGCAGCCATGACCGACTTCTGGACCGATCGTCGCGTACTGGTCACCGGCGGCAGCGGCTTTCTAGGCCGGGCCGTCGTGGCTCGTCTCGAGGCATCGGGAGCCGAGCAGATTATTGTGCCCCGTAGCGCCGTAACCGATCTCACCGACCGTGCCGCCACGGCTGAACTTTTCGCAACTGTCCGGCCAGACCTGGTGATTCATTTGGCGGCCAAGGTCGGAGGCATTGGCTACAACCAGGTTCACCCGGCCGAGCTCTACCTCGACAACTTGCTCATGGGCACGTACGTGGTGGAAGAGGCGCGGGCTCACGATGTGGCCAAGACGGTGTTGGTCGGGACGGTGTGCTCATATCCGAAGGAACCACCGGTCCCGTTTCACGAGGAATCGTTGTGGGACGGGTATCCGGAAGGAACCAACGCGCCCTATGGGATTGCCAAGTTGGCACAGCTGGTGCATGCCCAAACCGCTCGGGAGCAGTACGGCCAGAACGTGACCTATCTGATTCCCACCAACCTCTACGGTCCTGGCGACAAATTTCACCCGGCGGTGAGCCACGTTATTCCGGCGTTGGTCAAGAAATGTGTTGATGCAGTTGAGGCTGGTGCGGATCACATTGAGCTCTGGGGCACTGGTTCGGCCAGTCGTGAATTTCTCTACGTGGACGACGCCGCCCAGGGGATCGTGTTGGCGGCCGAACACTACGACGAAGCCGATCCGGTCAACCTGGGAACAGACCGAGAGATGCCCATCAAGGAACTGGTGGGCTACGTGGCCGATGCGACGGGGTTCTTTGGCGAATTGCGCTGGGATTCGTCAAAACCGGACGGGCAGCCCCGGCGGCGCGTGGACAACACCCGGGCCCGCGAGCGCTTCGGGTTTCAGGCGTCGACGTCATTTCCCGATGGCCTGAAGACAACGGTTGCCTGGTACCTCGCCAACCGGGTCGAAGCCGAGGAACGGGACCACTGAACAGGGTCTGACCGCAGTTGGAGCACTCAAGCTTCGGTAGCCGCGGCTTTTTCTCCTGCCAGAATCCCGCGGAAGTACGCCGCGGTCCGTTCGATGCCGGCCCGCAGCTCAACCTCAGGTTGCCAACCGAGCTTGTCTACTGCCCGGGTGATATCGGGCTGGCGCTGGGTGGGGTCGTCCACCGGGAGTGGCTCGTGAATGATCTCGGAGGACGAACCGGTGACCTCGATGACCGCCTGGGCCAACTCAAGAATCGTGTACTCGCGCGGGTTGCCGATGTTGCACGGCCCCCGAAGATCGGAATCGAGCAGGGCCAGGAAGCCCCGCACCTCATCGTCCACATAACAGAAACTCCGAGTCTGCAATCCGTCGCCGTAGACCGTGATCGGTTTGTCCTGTAATGCCTGGACGATGAAGTTGGACACGGCCCGACCATCGTCGGGGCGCATCTGCGGCCCGTACGTATTGAAGATTCGCACGATCCGCACATCGAGCCCGTGGAAGCGTTGATACGCCATGGTCATGGCTTCGGCGAACCGCTTGGCCTCGTCGTACACGCCGCGGGGACCAATGGGGTTCACGTGGCCCCAGTAGCTCTCCGGCTGGGGGTGAACTTGCGGGTCGCCGTAGACCTCGCTGGTGGACGCCAAGAAGAAGCGGGCCCCCTTGGCTTTCGCCAGTCCCAAGGCGTTGTGGGTGCCGAGACTCCCCACCTTGAGAATCTGAATGGGGATCCGCTCAAAGTCGATCGGCGACGCCGGGCTGGCGAAATGCAGTACCGCGTCGACGTCGCCCGGCACCCACACATAGGTGCTCACGTCGTGCTCGACAAACTGAAAGCCACGCCGGCCGAACAAGTCCGCAATGTTCGACAGCGAACCCGTGATCAAGTTGTCGAGGCAGACCACCTCGTCACCGCGGTCCAACAGGCGATGACACAGGTGCGAACCGAGGAAACCTGCTCCCCCGGTAACCACGACGCGACCCATATCAGGACCGCCCGATGCCTTCGTAGGAGAACCCTCGGCGCCGAAGCCCCGCGCGGTCGACCAAGTTGCGGCCGTCCACTACCCGCTTGGCCGCCATCACCTCACCGACCTTGTCAAAGTCCATCCACTTGAACTCGTCCCACTCGGTGAGGATGGCCAGAACCTCAGCACCGGCGACGGCGTCATACGGGTCGGCCATGACCGCTATCCCCGCCAGCCGACTATCGGCGCCATCAGGCCCCGACGGGTCATACGCCTGGATCACGGCCCCACGATCAAGGAGGCGCCGGATGATTTCCAAAGCCGGCGAATCGCGCAGATCATCGGTACGGGCCTTGAAGGTCAGGCCCCACACCGCAACGGTCTTACCCTGAACTGACCCGCCGGCCACCCGCTCGATCTTGTCGGCCACCCGCTCGAACTGATCCTCGTTGACGTCGATCACGCCCTTGAGGAGACCAAAGTCATACCCGGCGTCCTCGGCGATCTTCACCAACGCATGCGAGTCTTTCGGAAAGCAGCTGCCGCCCCAACCCGGGCCAGGGCGCAAGAACGCGTTGCCGATCCGCTTGTCATATCCCATCCCGAGCACGACGTCATTTACGTCGGCCCCAACGGCCTCGCACACCGCGGCGATGGCATTGACGAAGCTGATCTTGGTGGCCAGGAACGCATTCGACGCGTATTTGATGGTTTCCGCCGAGGCCGGATCCGTGACCTGCAACGGTGCCGCCAACCCGAGGTACAGCCCCGCGACACGAATGGCCGCCCCCTGGTCCTCGGCCCCGATGACCACCCGGTCAGGGTTCAAGAAATCGTGAACGGCGGAACCCTCGCGGAGAAACTCCGGGTTCGACACCACGGAGATGTCGCTACGGCCCAGGGCCTTCTCCACCACCCGCGTGGACCCCACCGGAACCGTTGATTTGTTGATGACGATGGCTTCCGACAACAGGTGTGGGGCAATCTCGGCCGCCGCATCCTGGATGTAGGACAGGTCAGCGGAGCCGTCCCCCCCCTGAGGGGTGGGCACGCAGAGGTAAATGAACTCTGCCTCAGCGACCGCGTTCTTGGCCCCCATCACGAAGCTGAGCTGACCGGCCCGCAATCCCTCGTTGACGAGGTCCCCCAGGCCAGCCTCCAGAATCGGGATCTCGCCCCGGTTCAGCGCGTCGACCTTCTCTTGAATGATGTCGGCACACACAACGGTGTGACCAAGGTGGGCCAGACACGCGCCGGTCGTGAGTCCCACATAGCCAGTGCCGATAATCGCGATCTTGCTTCCCACAGCTGCTTTCCTGGTGTCGTCGATGTCCGCATGCCTTCGTTGGCGGTTGCGGGAAGATTAGTGTCGAGAGGCCGGAACCGAGGCCATCGGCACCGAGTGGGTCAACCGCAGGCCGGCGGGTTAGCCAGCGGAAGACCAGGCTGATCCAGCACCGTGGTGGTGGAGACCGTCGGGTCCAGCGTGGCCGACACGACCTCGGACACCGGCCGTGCCGTGCCCAGCACACCGACGAAATCGGGGCCTGTCACCACCGTGACCTGACCGACGGTCTGATCGGACACCAACGCGGGCTTGGCATTGAGGTAGAGGGCGACCGTAACCGCCTCGGCTTCTTGGCCCGGCGCATAGCGAACCTCGGTCTGCAAGACATCGGCATCGGACCCAGGCGACGTGACCTTGAACCCAACGTTCTGAAGCGCATCGGTGGTGTTGGTGCCCTGGTTGAGCTTACGGGTCCCATTGATGACCCGAACAGTGACCGTCGATGGCGAGATACCCGCCGCCGCACCCGTACCGCGGTACTTGGCCAGGATCGGTTGGGCCTCCACCTCGACGAGGTCCAAGACTTGAGCGCCGCCCCGAACCGCGTCGGTCACCGGCAGGTTATCGGTGATGAGGGTCTTCGGGTCGTAACTCTTCAAAGCTCGACCGAGGTTGATGAGATCCATCGGCTTGGTAAATAGGTCAAGCGTAAGGTTCTTGGTGCCGGTATTGACCATCTTGGCCAAGGTGGCCGGATTCTTGGCACCCTTCGAAATAGCCCGCTCAATCACGCGTCGAGTGAAATCTTGTTGCCTTTTAATACGTCCCAGATCCGACGTTGGTTCTCCGACCCAACGGCCGCTTTCCTTCTGGTATTGCAGATGACGACTTCGTGCGTACGCCAAAGCCTGATCCTCACCCAACAACACACAGCCTGCGGTCGGCTGGTTCAGGCCCGAGTTGAAGTCCCGCACCGGCGTCGACAGATACACATAGACACCGCCAATTTGCTTCACCAGGCTCTTGAAACCGGCAAAGTTGACCTGCAGGTAGTGATTGATATCAATCCCAAAGTTTTCTTTGATCGTCTGGATCAGGAGTGACGGGCCACCATCGGCGCCGTACTGAATAGCGGTATTGATGCGCTGGCGCCCATGCCCTGGGATGTCCACCCACAGGTCTCGAGGGAACGACAAGATTCGGGCTTCGTTGGTCCGGGGATCGATCCGAGCCACCATGATCGTGTCCGAGCGCAGACCAGTGGCGGCGTTCGGCCCCTGGTCGCGGCCCGAACGAACCGGGTCGTTCGCGGCCAGACCCAGGTCTTGATCGACCCCGACGATGAGAAAGTTTTGTGGCGCACCCGGCTTGATCTGATCGGCCGGCGTTATGACATCTCGACCGAGGGTGGTCTCCCGGCGGATCTGCGAGACCGTGCGCTTGGCATAGGCCACCGAGCCCGCGCCAACGAGCGCGGCAACGATGCAGAAAACGTTGAAGACGATGAGCAGTCGTTGGGGCCAGGTCCGCCGAAGGCGACCGCCAGCGGAGCGGGGCATCGCGCCGACGATACCAGCGGCTTCGGGCCACTCCCAGGCAGGGCGGGCCAGTGGCTACACCGGGAGGCCCAAACCGCGGGCGATGATCATGCGCTGAATCTCCGACGTGCCCTCGCCAATCTCCAAAATCTTGGCGTCGCGGTAGTGCCGGGCTACCGGCGTCTCGTCGATGAACCCGTAGCCGCCAAAGATTTGCGTTGCCTCCCGCGTGGCTGTGACGGCGGCCTCGGTGGCATACAGCTTGGCCATGGCTGCCTCTTGCTTGAAGGGCCGGCCCACGTCCTTGAGCCACGCCGCGTGATAGGTGAGATTGCGGGCCTGCTCAGCCATGACGGCCAAGTCGGCGCACTTGAAGGCGACTGCCTGGTAGGAGCCGATGGGCTTGCCGAACGCATTGCGATCCTTGGCGTACTGGACGCTCTGCTCCAGACACGCCTGGATGACGCCCACCGCCAGGGCAGCAATGGCCACGCGGCCGTCGTCGAGAATGGCCAAGAAATTGGCGAACCCGCGGCCTCGTTCGCCCAACAGGTTGGCGGCCGGAACTCGGCAGTCCGTGAAGGTGAGGCCGTGGGTGTCAGACGCGTGCCAGCCCATTTTTCGGTAGGGCGGCTGGACATCAAAACCGGGGGTCCCGGCCGGAACGATGATGGTGGAAATTTCCGGCTTGCCGGTGCTGCCAGGGGCGTCGGTACGGGCCGTGATCGTGACGACGGACGTGATGTCGGTGCCAGAGTTGGTGATGAACGCCTTCTCGCCGTTGATGACCCATTCGCCGGTCGATTCATTCAGCGTGGCGCGGGTGCGGGTCCCACCGGCGTCGCTCCCCGCCTCAGGTTCGGTCAGCCCGAACCCGCCCAGGGTGCGTCCGGCGCAAAGATCCGGCAGCCACATCTGACGTTGTTCCTCCGTGCCGAACTGGAAGATCGGGTTGGTACCGAGCCCAACGCCTGCCTCCAGGGTTATAGCTACCGATTGGTCGACGCGGGCCAGTTCTTCGATGGCCACACATAACGTAGTGAAATCTGATCCGGAACCCCCGTAGTGCTCCGGAAACGGGAGCCCGAAGAGACCGAGCTCGCCCATGGCCAGGATCACATCGGTGGGAAAGGTGTGGTCTCGATCCCAGGCCTCGGCGTGAGGTGCGACCTCGGTCTCCGCAAACTCGCGGACCACCTTGCGGAACTGCTCGGTTTCGTCGCTGAAGTCGAAGTTCATCGCCGCCGACCCTACCGGTGGTCAGGCGGCGGGGCCTACGCTCCGGCGATGGTCACTCACCGCCCCGCTCCAGCCCTGGCGGTAGTGGGTGACCGGCTGCTGACTGGTCTTCGCGACGTCACCAGCGATCTCGGCGCACTGGACAGTTCTGGGTGTTGGGCGGTAGTTCTCCCGTTCTCTGGGGCACCGGTCTGCGCCCGCTTTGATCGGGTTCAGTCGGCCCGTCCGTGGCGGGGAGCTCCCTGGGTTGGGGTCGCACCGGACGCGTGGCGGACGTCGCTTGACGAACCCGCGTACAAACGCGGGGTGGCGGCCATCCGTTCGGCCATCGCCGCCGGCGATGTGTACCAGGTAAATCTCACCCGTTTGCTGTCCGCTCCCCTGCCCGCAGGGGCAGATGTCGCGGCGCTGGGCGCGGCGTTGGCCGAGGGCAACCCTGCTCCATTCTCGGCGGTCGTCCGCCTTCCTGAACAGGGGATTCATGTTGCTTCGGCGTCGCCGGAACGGTTCCTGGAACGAGACGGCGATCGGTTGTGGTCCTCTCCGATCAAGGGTACGGCGGCATCGCCCGACGGGTTTCTAGCGAAGGACCGGGCCGAGAACGTGATGATCGTGGACTTGGTCCGCAACGATCTCGGCCGCGTGTGCGAATGGGGTTCGGTGAAGGTGCCATCGATATGCGCCGTCGAGGAACATCCCGGGTTGGCACACCTTGTTTCCACCGTCGAGGGAAGACTGCGGCCGACGCTTGGCTGGGCCGACGCCATAGGAGCAACGTTTCCCCCCGGATCAGTGACCGGGGCGCCCAAGCTGTCGGCGCTCCAGCACATTTCGGCGTTGGAGCCCGCCGACCGGGGCATTTACTGCGGGGCGGTGGGTTGGGTCGACGCGGACCGTGGGTGCGGGGCGCTGAACGTTGCGATTCGAACGTTCTGGTTCGCTGAGGACGAGATCCGCTTCGGGACTGGAGGGGGTATTACCTGGGACTCCGACCCCGCCGGGGAGTGGGCCGAGACCGAGTTGAAGGCACGACGACTGTTGCGGGTGGCCGCCAACGGTCCCGTCGACCCGCTGGACCCACTCCACCCGCACGCTCCGGCGAGACCACAGAATGCCGCGCTATGAGCACCTGGGTTTGGATCGACGGAACTGTGTCTCCTGCGGCCGACGCGACCATCGGCGCGACTGATCGCGGCGTGCTCCTAGGCGACGGGGTTTACGAGACCTGCAAGGTGGTCGACGGGGCACCGTTTGCGCTTACCCGACATCTGGCCCGGCTGCGACGATCGGCCGACATCATTGGCATCACGCTTCCGTGGAGCGACAGCGTCATTCGCTCCGCGGCCGCGAAGGCGGTAGGGGCGACGTTGGTCGATCCGCTGGGTACCGGCTCGATTGGACGCTTGCGGGTGACCGTGACCGGTGGGGCGGGACCCCTCGGACCGGACCGCGGCGGGCAGGCGCCGACGCTGCTCGTGGCAGCTGGCCCGGCCCGTCGGTGGGGTCCGACCACCGACGTGGTGACGGTGGGCTGGCGCCTGAACGAGCACAGCCCCACGGTTGGAGCCAAGACGATTTCGTACCTCGACAATGTCTTGGCCCTAGCCGACGCGCACCGACGGGGGGCCGACGAAGCCCTTCTGGCCAATTCCGCCGGGACTCTGGCCGAGGGCACCGGGGCCAACATCTTCCTGGTGGTGAATGGGGTGTTGTGCACCCCCTCGCTGTCGACTGGGTGTCTTCCGGGCGTGACCCGGGCGCTGGTATGCGAGGCGGTTGATGTGGTTGAGCGCGACGATCTGACCTTCGACCATCTGCGGGCCGCGCCCGAGGCATTCCTCACGTCGTCGACCCGCGACGTGCATCCCATTGCTCGCGTCGACGACGCCCCGTTGCCCGCTTCGCCGGGGCCGCTCACACTTCTTGCTACGCAAGCGTTCCGGGCATTGGAGGCTCGGACCATGGATCCCTGAGGTGGGGGTGGGGTTACTGGGGGTGGCTCCCAGAAGCCGGGGTGACCGGACCACGTTGGCGGGTCCATATCTGTGCCCGGATCGATGAGTTCTCGTGGGCCTCCCAACCCGGTTTTGGGGCCCATGGCGGCGCAGGCGTAGACGCCCCAGCGGATGCGCTCGGCCCTGCCGGCGTCGACCTCATATCCCAAGGCATCGGCGAGGGCCTTGGTCGGTATCGGGCTATCTACGGCGTAGCCGTAGTGGTGGAGGTATGCGTGGATTTCTGGCAGGGCAAGGGTGCCGTGCTGACGGAGGATGCTCAGGCAGATGGAGCGGAGCGATGGGCCGGCGAGGTAGCTAGCTTCTGGGCGGATGGGCGGAAGTGGCGGACGACCGACTGCTGGTGGTCGGCGGCCCTTTTGCCCTGGCACGACGGGCCAGAGCCGGTCGCGAAGGACATCGACCATGGCCAATGCCTCGAGGCGTTCATCAGCCAGGACGGCTAGCTGATCGTTGAGCTTGCCCACCGTCGTGAGCAGGGTGTCTCGCTCGACGTGGAGCTGAAGCCGCCTGACGCGCGGGAGCCCGGCACGCACGCGATTGTGAAAGAGGCTGCGGCCAGCGGCCCTGGGCTGGATCTGCGGGCGCGCTGCGGGCGAGGCGGTGGCAGCTCCGGGGTCGGCCTGAGCTTCCGAAGGCAGGCGCTCGGGTCGGTTGTTTGGCATGTGCACGGTTGTTTCCCTGTTTGGTCGGGTGGCCGGGCACTGCTCAATTCAGCTGCCAATCGCTCGCCGGTCATGCCCAGCGAGGCCCAAGTATCCCCACCCCCAG
>JANXNS010000019.1 GCA_025353965.1 Aquihabitans sp. | reverse complement strand
GGGTTTCGAGTCATCTGCTTCGACAACCGCGATGTCGGTGGGTCGTCGCGGGTGCAGGCCCCCGCTCCTACGGTCAAGGAATTAGCGGTATCGCTGGTTGCGCCGGGCCGGGCCAAGGCGGCCTACAGCTTGCGAGATATGGCCGACGATGCCGCCGGTTTGTTGGATCATCTCGGGATTGATCGAGCCCACGTCGTGGGGGTCTCCATGGGCGGCATGATTGCCCAAGAACTCACCATTGGTCACCCAACGCGGGTGGCCAGTCTTACCTCGATCATGTCGAACACGGGCGCACGTCGTCCGGGGAAAATGTCGCCCAAGTTGCTGCCGGCGTTTCTCAAGAGTCGCAACTCCGAGCCTGGTTCAGCCGACGATGCCGTCGCCATGGGCCGCCTGATCGCTGGTCCTCATTTCAACGAGCATCTCGCCCGGGAGGTCTTCCGCCTGGCCCGGAGCCGGGAAGGCGACCCTCTAGCAGCCCGCGAGGGGTTGGCCCGCCAGACTCTGGCGGTCACCGCCACCCGGGATCGCACCGCTGATCTCCGTCGGGTGGTCGCACCCACCCTGGTGGTCCACGGCCTTCTGGATCCACTCGTCCGACCGTCCGGGGGGATGGCCACTGCCGCCGCCGTCCCAGGTTCGCGGTTGGTCATGTACCCGGACATGGCGCACGACGTGCCCGATGTCCGGGTAGATGAAATCGCCGCCGAGATCATTCAGAACTGCCGCCGGGCCCGTGTCGTGGCTCCGGTGCCTGTTTCCGCCTGAGTGATTCTCAGGCTGGCTGCGGCTGCCTAGCCGGCCAGGGGAAGACGCCCCTTGCGGCCCCGGGTGACCAACACGATGGCGGCACCTGCCCCCGCGGCAGTAGCCGCCACCGCGATGCCGCCGATATAGGCGACCTTGCGGCCGGTGAGTGCTGCCCGCACAGCGCTGCGTTCGCCGGCGGCTTCGAGGTGAGCAATCACATCGCCCAGCAGCCCGGGCGGGGGGGGAGCGACCTCAGTTCGCAGCGTGTGCATGACCCGCAGAAGTTTGCGGTATTGCGCCAGTTCGGCTTGGCAACGTAGGCAGCGTTCAACGTGGCGTCGCTCGCCGCGATCAAGGCGAGCCCCACCGTCGACCACGCCAGCGAGCGAGTCGGTGATGGTGTCACACTGCATGAGCATGCTCCTCGACCTCGTCGTCGATGCCTGCTTCGCCCGGCAGCGGGAAGATCTGGGTGCGCAGTTTGCGCCTGGCTCGGTGGAGCCGGACCTTCGCCGCCGATTCCGAGATCCCGAGCTCATCGGCAATCTCGGCATGGTTCATGTCGTAGATGTCGCGCAACACGACCACCGCTCGAAGCCGGGCAGGAAGTTCGGCAATGGCCATCTCGAGACGATCTCGGAGCAGGGAGGCATCGGCGGCCATGGCTGGGTCGTGATCGGGGTGAAGGTCGGGCACGGTTACCTCCTCGTCGAGTTCGTCGTGGCGGTGTCGGCGTCGCCGCCCGAGGTAGGTGGAGGCGCAGTTGGCGGTGATCCGGTAGAGCCAGGTGGTGAACTGCGCCTCGCCCCGGAATTTTTTGATGGATCGGAACGCCCGCAGGTAGGTCTCCTGCACCACATCTCGGGCGTCTTCGTCGTCCGAGACCAAACGGCGGGCCAAGGCGAAGGTGTCGGCGTAGGTTCGCCGGACCAATTCCTCAAACGCTGGATGATCCCCGTCGCGGGCGGCTTCGACCAGTTGGTCGAGGTTGGCCGTGGCCGGGTTGAGGTGATGCACTGGTTGATCTGACTCAACGCTGGACGCGAGGGTTACCTCGGCAGGTGCGAGTTCCTGGCCCTTCGAGTCCTCGGTGTCGGTCACTCCTCTAGGGTGCCACGCCCCGCACCCTCACCTTGGTACAAGACTCTCTTCTGGCTTTGGGACCCCCTTCTTGCCGCGGTCGAGATGATCCGCTTGGATGATGGGTGCGGAGCGCGGCTAGGGTTGCCCGCCGAGCGTGAACCCGAGGGCAGTAGCTCAACTGGCAGAGCACCGGTCTCCAAAACCGAAGGTTGTGGGTTCAAGTCCCTCCTGCCCTGCTCTACAACCATGACAACGAACCGCGCTGACTACGACTGCGCCGAGGCTGGCCGATGGCGATGAACCGAGAGACCAAGCGGCTGATGCAGCGCCAAGGGCAGCTGTCTGAAGACGGCACCCCCAAGGCAACGCGTCGGCCTGCACCTTCTGCCAACGCTCCTCGTGAGCCGCGCACCAAGCCCCGCCAGTTCGTGCGTGAGGTCAACGCCGAACTCCGGAAGGTGGCCTGGCCATCCAGAAGCGAGACCATCAACCTGTCGGTGATCGTCTTGATCTTCCTCGTCGTGATGACGGCCCTCATTGCCGGGTTTGACTTCGGTTTCTCGAAGCTCGTCCTCTTCATCGTCAACCAGTGATCCCTGCCGCCCAGACGGCAACCCTCTCGCCCACCACGGTGCCCCTTTCATGAGCCTCAACGAACCCGAAACCACTTCACCCGCCTCTGACGAGGAAACATCCGCTGTCGCCGATCAGGCTGATGGGCCGGTTGACCCGTCCGTTGCCGTGTCGGTAGACCCCGAGACGGGGGAAATCCTCCAGCCGGAGATCGCGATGGAGGTCATAGATGCAGAAGACCTCATTGCGGAGCCGGTCAAGATCGATAGCCCGGCTGATCGCCCCGGCAAATGGTTCGTGGTCCACACGCAATCGGGCTACGAAAAAAAGGTCAAGCACAACCTTGAGGCCCGCACGTCTTCCATGAACATGGAGGGCCGCATCCATGAGGTGGTCATCCCCATGGAAGAGGTCGTGGAGTTCAAGAACGGCAAGAAGGTGGTGGTCGAGAAGAAAATGTTCCCGGGCTACCTCCTGGTCCGTTGCCATCTCGACGATGACTCCTGGTACGTGATTCGCAACACGCCCGGCGTTACCGGTTTCGTAGGCCAGGGAACCAAGCCCTCGCCACTGCGACGCCGCGAGGTAGAGACCTTCCTCACGGCGAAGCCCGAGGGTGAGGAAGCACCGATCCGTAAGGGTCGTGCCCGCTTGGAATACGAGCTCAGCGAGACTGTCCGGGTCAAAGAAGGTCCCTTCGCAGATTTCAGTGGTGAGATCATCGAGATCAACGAAGACCAACTCAAGGTCAAGGTCCTCGTCAACATCTTCGGCCGTGAGACCCCGGTCGAGCTTGAGTTCTCGCAGGTAGCGAAGCTTTAGCCCCAGTTCTGCTGCTTCGGCTGGGCGCTTGTCGCCTTCCGTCGCTTGGCAAGGCGAAGGGCCTGGCCCCTACGCTGTTCCGTCCACAAGATTTCCCTAGGAGTAGGTCACTATGGCCAAGAAAAAAGTCGCGGCCGTCGTCAAGATCCAGATCCCCGCGGGGCAGGCAACACCAGCCCCGCCCGTAGGTACCGCACTCGGTCCGCACGGTGTCGCGATCATGGATTTCTGCAAGGCCTACAACGCCCAGACTGAGGCCCAGCGGGGCACCATTATCCCGGTCGAGATCACCGTGTTCGAGGATCGCTCGTTCACCTTCGTGACCAAGACCCCTCCTGCCCCGGTGCTGCTTCGTGAAGCGGCCGGGATCGACAAGGCATCGCAGAACCCTGGCAAGGAGGTGGCCGGTTCGGTCACTTACGCCCAGATAGAAGAGATCGCCAAAATCAAGATGCCCGATCTCAACGCCATCGACCTTGATGGTGCCAAGAAGCAGATCGAAGGCACGGCCCGTTCCATGGGCCTCACCGTCAAGTAATACCCGTTCTGCCGCCTCGCATCCGCGGGCGGACCACATGGCTCGACCGGGATCACCTCGCCCGGCGGCCCTACCACTGAGGGAGCCAGATATGGCGAAGGGCAAGAAATACTCCAACGCGACCAAGCGATACGACAACGAGGCGCTGCATGGCGTGTCGGAGTCCATGGCGTTGGTCAAGACCTTGGCCCCGGCCAAGTTCGACGAGACCATTGAGTTGGTCGTGCGGCTGGGCGTAGACCCCCGTAAGGCAGACCAGATGGTCCGTGGCACGGTTGCTCTTCCCCAGGGAACCGGCAAAAACGTCCGTATCGCCGTGTTCGCTACGGGCGACGCCGCTGCGGCTGCTCGTGAGGCGGGCGCAGACATCGTCGGCTCCGACGATCTGGCCGCCGAGGTCGAGGGCGGCATGCTGGACTTCGATCTCGCCATTGCCACGCCTGACCAAATGCCGGTTGTCGGTCGTCTGGGCCGGGTGCTTGGTCCTCGTGGCTTGATGCCTAACCCCAAGACTGGCACCGTGACCACCGATGTGGCCCGGGCTGTTGCGGAGTTCAAGGGCGGCAAGGTCGAGTACCGGACGGACCGCTATGGCAACGTGCATGTCCCGCTGGGCAAGGCCAGCTTCGAGCCGGCTGCTCTTGAAGAAAACTTCCGGGCCGTGCTCGATGAGCTCCAGCGGGTGAAGCCGGCATCGGCCAAGGGTCGCTACCTCAAGAAGATCTCCGTGTCGTCCACCATGGGTCCCGGCGTCAAGATCGACCAGAGCCGGCTGCGCCCCGACATCGACGAATAGCTCGGCATTTCACTCTCGGTGGCGACGCCCAGTAGCGTCGGCGCCGGTACAACTGCATACGCCGAAGACCTCCGGTGCGCTTCCCAGCGCTGAATGGGCCCCAGGGCCCGCCAGATGAGGCGGACGATTTTAAAACGTCTGGCTCTGAGGGTGTTCGCCTATGCGGACACCCTTTTCGCATTCCAACGAACCAACCAGACAGAAGGAGGTGCCCATGGAGAACCCGAGACCTGAAAAGGTCGCAGTGGTAGATGAGGTCCGAGCCAAGCTAAAAGCCGCAGATGCTGCCGTGCTCACCGAGTATCGGGGGCTAAATGTGGCGGCCACGGCCCAGCTCCGCAGCGCACTGCGCGATGCGGGCGGCGAGTACAAGATCTACAAGAACACCTTGGTGCGCTTCGCCGCCCGGGACCTGGGCTTGGAGATCGAGGACCTGCTGACCGGGCCCACCGCCATCGCATTTGTCCAGGGTGACCCCGTCATCGTGGCCAAGGCCCTCAAGGAATTTGCCAAGACCAACCCGGCTTTGGTGATCAAGGGTGGCCTGCTTGGCTCCCAGCCCCTCACCGAGGCAGACGTCAAGGCCTTGGCCGACGTTGAACCTCGCGAGGTGCTGCTGGCCAAGTTCGCTGGCTTGCTTGCTGCTCCGATGCAGCAGTTCGCCGGTGCCCTGCAGGCACTGCCCCGAGACCTCGCCTACGGCCTCAAGGCCCTCATCGACATCGGTGGTGCCCCAGGCGCCCCCGCCGACGCTCCGGCGCCGGTCGTCGACGAGGCCCCCGTTGCCGCCGACGATGCGCCCGCCGCCGAGGCTGAAGCCCCGGCTGCCGAAACAGACACTGAACCCGAAACCGACACCGACACGGCCGATGCTTCGACCGACACTGCACAGGAGAGCTGAACATGGCCACCCAAGAAGAAATCCTCGATTCCATCGCCAACCTTTCGGTCCTCGAGCTCTCTGAGCTCCTGAAGGCCTTCGAAGAGAAGTTCGGCGTCACCGCGGCCGCTCCCGCCGCAGCTGCTGGCCCCGCCGGTGGCGGCGTCGCCGCCGAAGAGGTCGAAGAGCAGGACGAGTTCGACGTCGTGCTCATCACCGCTGGTGAGAAGAAGATCAACGTCATCAAGGAGGTGCGTGCGCTCACCAACCTCGGTCTCAAGGAAGCCAAGGACCTGGTGGACAACGCTCCCAAGGCCATCCTCGAGAAGGCCTCCAAGGAAGACGCCCACAAGGCCAAGGAGTCCCTCGAGGCTGCTGGCGCCACCGTCGAACTCAAGTAATTCGCTGCGGGCCCAGAGCCTGCATTCTGAAGTGTCGAAACGACCGTCGCCTCTTGGAGGCGACGGTCGTTTCGCGTCGCAGCTTCTTTTCATGGCACGGAAATGGAAGCGGGCGTAAGTTGCCGCAACCGAGCTCCCTGGAGGTTCAGCAATGTCCATTGAGGCACCACCCCCGGCGGCCGATGCCGATGCGCAACGGTTGCATGAGATGGGCTACGCCCAAGAGCTGAAACGAGGTCTCGGCGGTTTCTCCAACTTCGCCATCAGCTTCTCAATTATTTCCATCCTTGCTGGCGCCATCACCTCGTTCTGGTTGGGCATGGCCGCGGGTGGACCGCGGATCATCATGATCGGATGGCCCATTGTTGGCTTCTTCTCGCTCATGGTGGGTATGGCGATGGCCGAGATCTGCTCGGCCTACCCAACAGCGGGCGGTCTCTACTACTGGACAGCAAAGTTGGCGCCGAAAAACGCTCCACGATCGTCCTGGTTCTGCGGTTGGTTCAACCTCATTGGCCAGATCGGTGTGGTCGCCTCGGTGGACTACGCATTGGCTCTTTTTGTGTCGTACTCCGTCACCCTGTTCAAGGATGACTTTGTCGGTACTCCCAGAACGGTTTTCGTGATCTACCTCTTGATGCTGCTCATACACGGATTGCTCAATGCATTCGGCGTCAACCTGGTGCGGGTACTGGGCGATATCAGTGTTTGGTGGCACGTCGGCGGTGTCGTGGTCATCGTGGCCGTGTTGTTCATCGTGCCCGACAACCGCGAAGGCCTTTCGATCGTTACGCAGTCGCACAACTCGACGGGCTGGACTGGTCCGGGAGCCGGGCTCTATGCAGCGCTGCTCGGCCTCCTGCTCGCGCAGTACACGATCACCGGCTTCGACGCCTCAGCTCACGTCTCTGAGGAAACTCGAGATGCCGCGACGGCGGCGCCCAGAGGCATAGTCAACGCCATTTGGATCTCCGTGGTCGCTGCGTTCTTCCTCAACTTGGCGATGTTGCAGGCCATCCCAAAGGGTGCCTACGACGACATTGCCGGTGTCGCTGGCCCCACCGCAGGTGCGGTGCTCTTCACGACTGCGGTAGCTGGCTTTCTGGGGAAATTCCTGGTCATCATCTCGACCGTCGGCCAGTTTTTCTGCGGGATGGCCTGTGTCACGGCTGCATCCAGGATGATCTACGCATTCTCCCGTGACGGCGCCGTCCCCGGGCATCGCTATTGGCACAAGATCAACCCCAAAACGCGTACACCAACGAACTCGATATGGCTGGCGGTCGTTGTCTCTGCCCTGGTCGGTTCACTGACGCTCATTCAAAATCAGGGCTTCGCCGTCGCCTTCTTTGCCCTCACTGGCATCGCCGTAATTGGCCTTTACATCAGCTACGTCATCCCGGTGTATCAGCGGCTGCGGACCAAGAATTTTGTTCCTGGGCCATGGAACTTGGGCAAGTGGAGTCGAACCGTGGGTTGGATTTCAGTCGTGTGGGTTGTGATCATCAGCGTGCTCTTCTGTGCGCCGGTCTTCTACCCGTGGCGAACGCTAAATACGTTCAACTTCACGCTCCCCATCGTGGCTGGAGCCATGGCCCTGGTGGCCATTTGGTGGGCGGTCTCGGCCAGGAAATGGTTCACCGGACCCAAAGTCCAAGGATCCGCTGAGGAACTGGCCGCTATCGAGCACGAGCTGTCCGAACTCAGCTAGCTCACTCCACTCGTCGTGTCCGCCCGCCCACGGTTTTTGGGCGTGGTTCTGCCGCCGCGAGCGGCACGATCACGCCCAAAACCGCGGGCGGCTGGCTCTGGGCCGGTTTGTGCCGCGTGGCGCGGCAAAACGACGCCCAGAATGTTGGGGGGGGTGGAAGGTTTGGTGGAGGGGGGAGCCGTTGGCGGCCTGGCCTGACGCTCGCCCCTCACGGGTGGCGCCTAGGCGCGAGTTACGGAGTAGGTGATGTCGGTGTTGTCCAGCGTGGCGGGCAGCGGTTGGGCCTGGTCCGTGTAGGCCACCGTGGTGGCTAGGACACTGGCTTCCAGGTGGGCTTGGTGGGCCTGGACCATGGCCT
>JANXNS010000035.1 GCA_025353965.1 Aquihabitans sp. | reverse complement strand
TCGACGTGGTCATCGCCGACGAGGATCTCTCTGCGGGAGACTTCGTGCGGAACATCAAGACCCTAATCGACCTGCTTCGCCAGGTGGGGGAGGTTGCCCCGGAACCAGCGACACGCTCGTCGGCGCGCGCCGCAGCCGATGCACTGTTCCGCGGGATCATTTCGGCCTCATCCGAGGTTGGCTCAGCGGCTCCTGCCGCACAGTCCCCTGGGGTTGCGGGCGTCGTAGGGCCATGACCATCCAGAAGCACCAGGCCTGGGGGAAGCCCGGCCCGCTGCCAGCCGATGGGGTCCTCGTGCGATCCGACGCCGGGGCCCGGGCCGCAGTAGAGGTGGCCCACCGTTCAGGGGCACCGTTGCCGGTACTCGGGTTGCTTGGTGGCGACCTGGCCAAGACGGTTGGTGGTCGCGGTGATCTGGCCCGGCTTCGGTCGCCGGAGGCCATGACACTGCCCACCGATCTGGGTTCGGTGCTCATCGACGGCAAGCTTCACTGGTTTGTTGCCCACCTTGTGGCCCGCCAGCCCTGGTGGAGGGGCCGGGTGGTTGCGGTGATGAACGCGCAATGGATCCGACGGTGGGATGTTGCCCCCAAATCTCATCCCAACGATGGCCTGCTCGATGTGCTCGACGGCCAACTCGGTCTTGACGATCGTCTGAAAGCGCGCCGGCGGATGCTCACCGGTACCCATGTACCGCATCCGGCCATTTTGCAGAGCAGGGTGTCCGCTCTCCAACTGGTCTTTGATCGGCCCACGCCGATCTGGCTCGACGGCGAACGGGTTGGGCTCGGGTCCACCCTGTCGATCCGGGTTGAGCCTGATGCATTGACCTGCGTCGTCTGAGGGGCGATACCTTCGAAGCATGCAGGCTTGGATCCTCGATGAGTCGCCCGGTAGCTATCGCTTTGGCGAGGTGACGGACCCGCCGGTTGGCCCCGGTGATGTGCGTGTCCGCCCGGTCGCCTCGGCTCTCAACCACATGGATCTGTGGGTTACCCGGGGCCAACCCCGGCCCCACCTGCCCCATGTGCCGGGCTGTGATGTGGCGGGGGTGGTGGAATCCATCGGCTCAGGCGTGCATGGCCTGGCCGTGGGCGATGAGGTGGTCATAAACCCCGCCGTATCGCCGCTGGACATGGTGGTGGCCCACGGAGACGATGCGCCCATGTATCCCGGATTCGAGATTTTGGGCGAGCAACGGTGGGGCGGCCACGGGGAGTTGGTGTCGGTCCCGGCCCGCAATGTCGTCCCGAAACCAGCCGGCCGGTCCTGGGCCGAGTGTGCGGCCTTTCCGCTGGCCACGCTCACTGCTTACCGGATGCTCCGCCGAGCCCGAGTCCGAGCGGGGGAGCGCGTCTTGGTCGTGGGAATTGGCGGTGGTGTTTCTACTGCGGCGCTTGCTTTAGCCCAGGCTATGGGCGCAATCGTGTATGCCACGTCGCGAGATGAGGCCAAGTGCGCCCGGGCCATTGAGTTGGGCGCAGCTGACGCGTTCAAGTCCGACGCCGACTGGCCGGTGAAGGTTGAGGTCGTGGTGGAGAGTGTCGGCCCGGCCACGTGGGATCGCTCCATCCGGGCACTGCAGCCCGGTGGGCGCCTGGTGGTCTGCGGTGGTACCTCGGGCCCGGTGGTGGAGATCAACCTGCCCCGGCTCTTCTTCAAGCAGCACGAGATCATTGGCTCGACCATGGGCAGTTACGGCGAGTTCGCCGACGTGGTCCGCTTGGTCGGCCAAGGTCTGCCCGTCACGGTCGACGAAGAATTCGCCCTGGCGGACTACCCGTCGGCCCTGGCCCGGCTCGAATCCGGCGACCAGCTCGGCAAAATCGTCCTCCGCCACGACTGACCGTTCCGTGGCCCTCGAAGCAGCCCAGGTGTCTAGCCTGCGGACATGGTTGACCTCGCCGCAGCTAAAGATCGAATCGATGCCGTCGTGGCGGAGCACGCCGGTTCCCTGCTCGACGCGTCCCACCGGATTCATGCCCATCCCGAGCTCGGCTTCGAAGAACACCACGCGCACGACGTCCTCACCGCCCTGTTGGAAGAGGCTGGGCTACGGGTAACTCGCGGGGCCTTCGGGCTGGAGACGGCGTTCGAGGCCCGTGCCGGGTCAGGCAATGGCCCCACGGTGGCCGTCCTTTGCGAGTACGACGCGCTCCCCGGCATCGGCCATGCCTGCGGTCACAACGTGATCGGGACCGCTGGAGTTGGTGCAGGCATAGCGGCCGCCGCCGTGGCCGCCGAGCTCGGCGGCAAGTTGGTGGTGCTCGGCACCCCCGCAGAGGAGGGTGGCGGCGGAAAAATCTTGATGGCCGAGCGCGGTGCGTTCGAAGGCGTTGATGCCGCGCTCATGGTCCACCCTGCCGGGCTCGACCTGGCCCGTTTCGCGGCGATCGCAATTCAACAACTTGAGGTGACCTACCGGGGCCGGGCCGCCCACGCCGCGGCCGCGCCACAGGCAGGGAGGAATGCACTCGACGCCGCCGTCCTGGGGTACATGAACGTGGCCGCGTTGCGACAGCACATTCGGCCGGACGAGCGAATCCACGGGATCTTCACCGAGGCGGGAGAGGCGGCGAATGTTGTACCAGAGCGGGCTGCAGCCACTTGGTACGTCCGGTCGCCCACGGTGCGGGGGCTCGAGAAGCTCAAGGCCCGGGTGCTGGCTTGCCTGGAGGCAGGGGCAACCGCCGCCGGCTGTGCAATGGATCACGGCTGGATCGATCCCGCGTTCGCCAACATGGTCGACAACGACCCCATGATCGAGCGCTACCGAGCCAACTTGGCTCGAACGGGCCGGACACTGAGCGAACCCAGCTCGCTCAACGCAGTTGTGGGCAGTACTGATATGGGCAATGTGAGCCACCTCGTGCCATCGATCCACCCGATGATCGCAGTCTCGCCACCGAACGTGGCCATTCACACCCAAGATTTCGTCCGCTACGCCGGAGGAGAAGAGGGCGACAGGGCCGTGCTGGACGGAGCACGGGCGATGGCGGCAACGGTGGCGGATCTTTGGGCCGAACCCGGCGCGATCGAAGAAGTTCAAGCCGCGTTTGCTGCGTCTCGCGAGTCCGGTAGGGCCACTGGCCGGGCCACGATCTGACGCTGGACGGTGGTGCGGTCCGCGTGGCGGACACGATCACCCTCTAGCCTCACGCGCCGTGACCACCTATGTCGCCGAGGAGTTCTCGCCCGCCGAGGCCGACGTACTCCGCCGGTACTTTACGAACCTTGATAGTCCAGTATTTGCCCTGGTCAATCTCCCAGAGGTGGTCAAGGGCGCGCTGTTTGCTCGCTACTCGCGATCGCCGAAGAGTTTGCGACGCCTCTTCCTGGATGAGTTCGTGGGCGAACTCGACATCTCGGGCGACCAAAGCATCGACGCGACGGTTGGGCTTCGACGAGCAGAGGAGCTCTACGACAAGGTTTTCTTCGAATACGGCGATGACTCGGTGGCACAGTTGGGTGGGGTGCACCTGGCCTGCGAGCAGGCGTCCAACCTGCTCACCAAGGTCTTGGAATGGGGGCGGCTCATGGCGTACCTCGAGCAGAGCACCCGCTACATCGCCTATGACGCCCGCATCGGTGGCCGGTATCGGTTCTATCGAGATCCGGGGATTCTCAGTTCCCCCTTGGGCACCCGTTATGTCGGTGAGATGGATCGGCTCTTCGATACCTATGCGGAGCTTCTTCCCCGGCTCACGGATTTTTTCCGGGACCAGTTTCCGAAGGAGAGCGCCGATTCTGACTTCGTGTACCGCCAGGCCATCCGGGCTAAGGCCTTTGATGCGCTCCGAGGCCTCCTGCCCGCGGCATCGCTATCGAATGTAGGTATCTATGGCACCGGTCAGGCCTACGAATCGCTCCTACTGCGTATGCGGTCGCACCCGCTACCCGAGGCCCGCACCTATGCAGACCTCATGCTGCATGAGCTTCGGAAGGTCATTCCGTCATTTTTGAAGAGGGTGGACCTCGCGGACCGCGGCGTGGCGGCGAGCACCTATCTCGCCACCAACCGTGGGGCAATGGACGAAATAGCGGAGCGCATCTTCCCCGCGGCGGAGACGGCAGCCGAAGATTCCCCGCTGGTCACCCTGATCGACTTCGACCCCGATGGCGAGGTCCGCATGGTCACCGCCATGCTCTATGCCCACACCCACCTTCCCGAGGCGCAGGTTGAGGAATCGGTGCGGGCGATGTCGGCCGAGGAACGTCTCCAGGTCGTCCACGCCTACACGGGAGACCGCTCCAATCGCCGCCACCGGCCGGGCCGCGCGCTCGAGCGGATTGACTACCGCTTCGACGTGCTGGCCGACTACGGAGCGTTCCGTGATCTGCAGCGCCACCGGATGCTTACCATTGAGTGGCAGCAGTTGAGCCCCCGCCACGGCTACACCCGCCCGGAAGCCATCGACCTGGCGGGCGAGGCGCCCACCTTCGATCGAGCCATGGAAAGATCGGCGGCCCTCCACGATCTCCTGCAGCCCAGGTTCCCGGCCCAAGCGCCCTATGCGGTTGCATTGGCCTACAAGGTCCGCTTCGTCATGCAGATGAACGCACGGGAGGCGATCCACCTCCTGGAGCTTCGTAGCGGGCCCCAGGGCCACCCCACCTACCGTGAGGTCGCCCAGGAAATGCATCGCCAGATTGCCAGCGAAGCTGGCCACCATGCCGTGGCGGAGCTGATGCGCTTCGTGGATCATTCGCCAGAACCGGGCCTTGAACGGCTCGATGCGGAGCGGCGAGCAGAAGCGCGCCGGCTCGGCTCGGCACCCGGCTGACCGGCACGTTCGCACCCCGTGGGGTGAAATTTCAGAAGGGATGCCCGGCTTGGTGACTCACGTCACCGGCCTAGATGGCCGATGGATGCGGAACCCGACGGCCACGCGCGTAGTATCCGCCCGCGGCACGCTGGGCCCCGCCCTCCACACGATTCAGGCTCGACGAAGGACGATATGGCTGACGACGAAGTACTCGACGACGAAGCAACCCTTGAGGTGGCCGAAGACGACGAGGACGAAGAAGGTTTCGACGAGGAACTCGAAGACGACGAAGAACTGGTCGGCGATATCGTCGACGTCGTCGACGGGGTTGATCTTGAAGCCGAGGAAGAAGACGCCGCCGAAGAAGATGCGGCCGCGGCCGCACCCAAGAAGGGTGAGGAAGAAGAAGACGATGATGACGAAGCGGACCCCGATGATGTCGAGGAAGATCTCGACACCATCCTGCGTGACCGCATCGCCGCTGGAGCCGACGACGATGATGAAGATGACGACGACGTCCCTGCGGGTCAGCCCGAAGGCGGCGATCGCGTCGCCCCTCGTGCCGCAGAGGAGCACTCCTGCCCGGAGTGTTTCCTGCTCGTTCGGCGCAGCCAGTTCAGCGCGAAGCGCACCGATTGCCCAGGTGGGCTCGACGGAGAAGATTGCCCCATGAAGCTGCGGTTTGCCTGAGGCTGGTTCCCTGGTGACCACAACGAGGTGCCCGGCTTGTCGCGGTGAGCTCCCGATGGATGCCCGCTTCTGCCCAAGTTGTGGACGGCCGGTTGCGGCCGAGGCCACAGTGGACGATCGGCGGATCGTCACGGTGGTCTTTGCTGATCTCGTGGGGTTCACCGCCCTGGCGGAACAACGTGACCCAGAGTCAGTGAAGGAACTGCTCGACAGCTGTTTTGGTCGGTTGGTCCCGGTTATAGACGCTCACGGTGGGCACGTCGACAAGATCATCGGCGACGAGCTAATGGCCGTCTTCGGTGCGCCCACGGCTCACGAGGATGATCCCGAGCGTGCGGTACGGGCCGCCCTAGCCCTGGTTCCGGCGCTGGCTGAGGTTGAACCCTCCTTGCGCCTTCGCGTTGGTGTCAACACTGGCGAGGTCCTGGCGGGCGCCGTCGGGCCGTCGCTCGGCTACACCGTGACGGGCGATGTGGTGAATACGGCTCATCGTTTGGCGGCGGCCGCCGAACCGGGGGAGGTCCTGGTTGGTCAGCGCACGTGGCAGGCAACCGCCAATGGCGTCTCCTACGAGCTGCGCGGAGACCTCGACCTGAAGGGAAAGGCCGAGCTCGTTCGGGCTTGGGTCGCGGGCGACGTCGTGGCCAGGCCTATGCACCGTGGCCCCGATGGTGCGGTGATGCCACTGGTCGGCCGGAAGCGTGAGGTGGCGGAAATCCGCGCCAGCGTGGCCAGCGCCATGACCGATCGCCGTGTCGAGGTGATCACCATCGTGGGCGAGCCCGGTGTTGGCAAGACGCGGCTGGCCATGGAACTGTCGGTGCTCCTGGCGGCCAAGCCCGCTACCGCACAGGTTCTCTGGGTTTCCTGCCCGCCCTACGGGCCGGGGGGAGACCTCTCGCCGCTCGCAGACCTCGTCCGTGCAGGGCTTGGTGTGGCTAGCTCGGCTGACCGTTCGGCACAGGTCGCGTTGCTCGGCGAACGGGTGCGCGCCGTGGCCGCGACAACCGGCACCGATCCGGGGCTCCTGCGAAACCGTCTGCTTCTCCTGCTAGGCCTTGGCCCGAGCGGCTCTCGCTCGGTAGAGGCAGAAGCCGGTCCAACACGAGCCGGCGTCACCGATCAACAACTCGGCGCGGTCCGCACGGTCCTGGCCCATCTCGCCAGTACGAGACCACTCTTCGTCGTGATCGACGATGTGCACTGGGCCGGCCCTGGTCTGCTTCGATTCTTGGCCCAGCTTCCAGATCGCCTAGGTGGTTACCCGATCGTGGTCCTGGCGCTCGCCCGCGACGACGTCCTTGAGCGGGGGGCAACGCTGCTCGGTGCTGGCCCGGGTCGCAGTACCCGAAGCCTGGATCCGCTGTTGCCCGATGCGGCCGCAGACCTCGTGCTCACGCTGCTCGGTGGCCAGGGTCATTCTGAAAACGAACCCAGGATGGGCCCCGCCGCACTGGATCGTTTGGTTAACGCGGCGGGAGGCAACCCGCTACTTCTTGACCAGCTCGTGCGGTTCTTGGTGGAGTCCGGTGCACTGGCCGAGGTCGACGGACGGTGGCAGTGGACAACCGATGAAGAGGGCAACGAGGCGAGCCTGCCGGACGGTGTCCGATCGTTGATTGGGGCCCGCCTAGATGGGTTGCCGCCGGACGAGCGACTGGTGATGTCTTTTGCATCGGTGTTTGGCCGCAGGTTCTGGCGAGATGCGATTGCTGATTTGAGTGGCCTCTCCGATGTGGATGCCCTCCTTGACCGGCTGGCTGCTCGTGGGCTGACCCAACAGGTTCCGGACGAGGGGTACGGGGACCACGCGTTCCGCCATGTGCTCACCCGTGATGTTGCGTATGCAGCGCTTCCCATTACGGACAGGGCCGCGCGCCATGCCAGCGCCGCCGGGTGGCTCGAGCGACGGTTTGGGGCAGTGGAGGAAGCGGCGCCGATAGCCCAGCTTGCCCATCACTACGAGAGGGCGGTCGTGCTGGCGCGCACGGTCGACCACACCGACCCAGGTTTGGCTGCCCCCGCCTTTGGTGCCCTGGTCCGCGCCGCTCGAGATGAGCACCGGCGGGAAGGGCTCCGCCGAGCCGATCATTGGTATCGGCGGGCACGAGACCTCGGGTCGTCGGACCCAGATCTGGTCCTCGCCGCGGTCCAAGAACATGGGCAGGTCCTCTTAGAACTTCGACAGCTCGACGCGGCCCAGCTGGCGTTCGAGGAACTCCAGCGCGGCGCGGGCCCGTGGAGGCCAGCAGTGGAAGCAACAGCCCTGGGCAACCTCGGAGCGGTCGCCCGGCTCCAAGGCGACCTGGACCTTTCGCGCGAGCGATTCGAGCTGGCTGCGGACCGCTGGCGCACGCTGGGGGACCTCCAGGGTCAAATCAACGTCCTGCGCCTGCAGGGCTGGAGCGAGATCACCGCGGGTCGCCCCCGCGCCGCGCTACCACGGCTCCAGCGGGCGGTCGCATTGGAGGCGCGGCTTGCACACCCGGTCCGGCCGGGCGAGACGTTGCGCTATCTGGGTTGGTGTGAGTTCTTGTCGGGCGAGTTGGTGCCGGCCCGGGCCCACCTTTGGTCGGCCATGTCATACTCATCGGATGCGGAAGACCTGGGATCGATCGGCTGGTGCTTCGGCCTGTTAGGTCAGATTCTTCTCCTCAGCGGGCAGATCACCCTGTGTCTCGAGGTGGTCCGAAACCTCCGAGCCGTCGCGTCGCGCAACAGCGACCCCTGGGGCGAATGGAGCTGTGCCACCCTCGAAGCGTCTGCCCTGCTGGGACTCGGAGATGCCCTAGGTGCGGTGGCCTTGGCTGCGGAGGCCGAGGAACGCTTCGAGGAGCTGGAAGAACCGTGGGGACTGGCTCTGGCCCGCCTCGTCCGGGGCCGCGCCGCACGGATCAATGGAGACCTCGTCACGGCTCGACTGGTCTTGCGTCAAGCCATTAGTGCCTGCCGGGGCTTGGCCTACGCGGGGGAGGAGGCCCGGCTGCTGACCGAGCTGGCGCGCGTAGAGCTGGATGCCGGCGACCTGGCTGAAGCAGCCCGGCAGGGGCGTGGTGCGCTAGCGCTGGTCCGGGCCGGTGTAGGCGACCATGAGAGCGGTCTCAACGCCTTGGTGGTCTTGGCGGGGGTGGAACGCGCCCGTGGTGCCGACGATGCCGCGGAATTGCTCCTCGAGGAGGCGGCTGCCGAACGGGACGAGGAAGACCGGACAAACGGCTGGAGACGCGCCGCCGTTGCCCTGGCTGACCTGCGGGTAACCGCTGGGGATCACGCCGGTGCAGCGGGGCTCCTGGACCGCTGCGAGCAGCCCGCCACCGAAGACCAGCGCGTACTCGCTTCGGTGGCGCGGGTGCGAAGGCGGCTGGCTGAGGCGCAATGAACCTTCAGACGGATTGTGGGGCCGGTGGCCGGGTCAGACAACATGGCACGGTGACCGACGACAAGCGTTCCGTCGAACAAGCTGTCGAGTTCGTGCTCTATGCGCCGATCGGCTTCGCCCTGGAGGCCCGCAAGTTGGTCCCGTCGTTCATTGAACGGGGCAAACAGCAGGTCCAGGTAGCCCGAATGATCGGCCAGTTCGCCGTGAAGCAAGGCCAATCTGAGGGCAAGGCCCGTCTAGGTAAGGCCCAGGTCCAGGCGGCGGCCATGCTGGCCGAGTTCGGGCTGCGGGCGTCGGACGACCCTGCCCCTCCTGTCGCTCCTGAGGATCAGCCGAAGGAGCCACGGCAAGTGGCCGAGGAACTCGCCGCTCGGTCGAGCGCGGCCTCCGCCGATCTGGCCATTGCCGACTACGACAGCCTGGCCGCCTCTCAGGTCATCCCGCGGTTGGCGGGGCTGGTGGCCAGCGAATTGGAAGATGTCCGCCAGTACGAGGCGGCGCACCGGGGTCGAAAGACGATCCTGGGCAAGGTCGCCCAACTCCAGGGCAAGTAGCAGTTCGTGGAGGGAGCCCGTGAGGCCAACCGCGGGGACGTGCCCGCAGTTGTGGTCCTGGCCCGCCAGGCCATTGCCGAGCTCACCCCAAACCGCGGTGGATCGGTCTGGAGCCGCCACGAGGCCCGGGCCGAGCCGGTCGACCGGTCCATTGCTGCTGCGATCAACGGATCGGACCCTGGCGTTCAGGTCATCGTCGGGACCGTCCATGGAACCGTTGTGGGCTACGGCATCACCCATCTCGAGATACTGCACGACGCCCGGCCGCTGGCGGTGATCACGGACCTCTATGTGGACCCCGAGGCACGAGCTATCGGAATCGGCGAGGCGATGATGGACCTCATCGTGGTGTGGGCCCGTTCGGTCCATGCCGTTGGCATCGATGCGCTGGCACTCCCGGGCGATCGTCACACCAAGAACTTCTTTGAGACGTTCGGTCTCAAAGCCCGCGCCATCGTGGTCCATCGCTCTCTCGAGGATCCGGTGTCCGCGGGAGGTGAGGGCTGAAATGGCCGGGCCCACCCTGACCGTTGGCGCTGTTGTGGTGGACGACGAGAGACTCCTGCTGGTGCGGCGAGCCCGTGCTCCCGCTCAGGGTCTCTGGGCCGTCCCCGGAGGTAAGGTGATGGCGGGGGAGACCCTGGCGGAAGCAGTCACGCGCGAACTTCGCGAGGAGACCGGCGTGGAGGGCGTCTGCGGCCCGATGCTTGGCTGGACTGAACTCGTGCCCGAAGGTGACGACCACGAACACCTCGTGATTCTCGACTTCGAGGTTGCCCTGTTCGACGCGGCCGAGCCAGTTGCTGCCAGCGACGCTCTCGAGGCGCGTTGGGTGCCGGTCGGTGATGTGGCCGAGATGCGCTTAGCCCCCGGACTGGCCGAGTTTCTCCACGATCACGGGATCATCCCCACCTTCACGTAGGTACTCACTTGCCCTTCCACTCCGGGGCACGCTTCTCGATGAAAGCGTTGAGGCCCTCGCTGAAGTCCTCCGTGCCGAACATTTTCATGATGCCTTGGCCGGAGAGTTTCCAGCCGACCTCGTCGGGCTGGTCGGTTGCTTCGATCACGATCTTGCGGCTCTCGCGAACGGCCAGCGGAGCTGCTTCCGCGACCTGCGCCGCCAAGGCGAGGGCGCCCTCAAGGGCACCACCTTCGGGAGTCAGGACGTTGACCAGCCCGAAGTGATAAGCCCGTGCCGCCGGGAAGTCGAGTCGCCCGGTGAGAGCCAACTCCATGGCGATGTTGCGGGGGATCTTGCGGGGCAACCGGAAAAGGCCACCAGCGGCGGCCACCAGGTTCCGTTTGACCTCGGGGATACCAAAGACGGCGGTTTCTGAAGCAACGACCATGTCGCAGGCCAGCACCAACTCGGTACCACCAGCCAGCGCTGGGCCATCGACCGCCGCGATCACTGGCTTGGTGCGTTCCCGCTGCACAAACCCGCCGAAGCCGCCCTTGGCGGTGGACATGCCTCCCGGATCGGTGGCCATCTGCTTGAGGTCGGCGCCCGCGCAGAAGATCCAGCCTTTGTCGGTCTGAGCTCCGGTAAGGACACCGATCCAGGCCTCGTCATCGGCCTCGAGTTGGTCGATTGCCGCCTCAATCCCTTGGGCAACATCGGTGTTCACCGCGTTCCGGGCTCCGGGGCGGTTGATGGTGATCACGGCAATGTGGCCGCGCAGTTCGTAGTCGACGGTCATAACGCGCACGTTACCTAAAACTTGACCGACCAGTCAGGTTTGGGCATCAACCACGGAGAACCCGAGCCTCGCTAGCGTCTGGATCGATGGGAAATACACCCGCCAGCCACCTGAAATGCCCGTATTGCGCGGCCTATGCGGTGGGTCGCCTTTTCCTCGGGTCGGTGGGTCTCGACTGCTGCGAGTGCGATGCTTGTGGGGCGCGCTGGGATGAGGACCACCTGACTGGCGCATTCCGCGGCCGAGCCAGCTTGGCCTCCGTCGTGGTCCCGCGGACTGGCTCCGCCTAGCACCGGACTTAAGCCTCCGTTACTGGCTCATCTGTTGGTGCTTCGGCGGCGGCTGCTTCGGGAACGGGAGGCGGCGGTGGGATCGGCGCTCCACCGTCTGGCCCGGGCTTGGTGCCCTTGGGCGGGCGACCGCCAGCGGGTTTGCCGCCGGGGCGGGGACCGCGGCGCCGGGCGCCGTCGGTGGGCGCCTCGATGCCGAACGCCTCGGCGACCTTAGGAATGCGCCCGGCAACACGAGTGATGGCGGCAACGAGTTCTGCGCTGGGGTTTTCCGGTTTGGAGGTGGGAACCACCGTGAGGCGAACGGGCGAGAAGGAGAGCGCATCGAGCACGGTGGCCCAGCGGTCGCTCACCGTTTCTGCGGTCAGCGCCGCCGAAGCCGCATCGGACAACTTCGCCGCCATATCAGATGGCAGCGGTGCGCCCGCCTTGGGCGGACGTGAGCTGAGCCGGAGTGCCCGAACCACTCGCCCGTCACCAAGGGTTTCGGCGATTTCCGCCAGCCACGCGCTTTGTTCTTGGTCGACCCGAAGGGCCAGACCTTCACGCAACCGAGCCGCAAGGCCCCGCGACTCATCGTCCTTGGCGCCGGTTTCCGCAGCAACCACAACCGAACGCAGGTCACGGAGATCTAGCTCCTCCAGATCGGCCACGGCGGCTTCGGCGCGGTCGCGCCATTCTGCGGACCGCAACGCCGGAAGCAGACGCTCTGCGACGGCGAGCAGCGGCTCGTGCTTGACCTCGGGCCGGCCGGCCGCCTTGGCCTCTTCGTTCATCTTGTCGACGGCCTGGCGGACGGCGGGGACGCCACCGCGCAGGACCTGTTCGGCGATTACTTGCTCCTCGGGCGCGAGGGCATCCAGGGCCACCTTCCGGTGGGTGCGGCCGGGTCGAAGACGCTTTGCCTTGGGCTTGACTGGCGCGGCCGGACGCTCGCGACGGGGACGCTCAGGGCGTTCCCCCTGTTCGCCGGTGGGTCGATCGGCGCGGGGTGGGCGGTCCCCGCGGGGGCCACCGGATCGGTCGCCGCCGGGCCCGCCCGGGCCACCAGCACGGCCGCCGGGGCGTCCATCTCCACGCGGATGGTCGCCATCTCGACGTGGTGGGCGATCACGCCGGTCACCGCGATCTCCACGGTCGCCGCGATCCCCACGCCCGCGTTTGGCCAAGACCTGAGTGACGAGTTCGTCGTCCTTTACCGCCTTGGCGATGATCTCGATGCGCTCAGGCTCGCGGTGCGATTTGCCCTTCGGAGCCAGCACGGCCAGCACGTCGGTGCCGTCGAGGCTGGTCTCCACGTCTGCCCGAAGTGCGTCTCCTACCGCAGCCCCGCTGGGGAGCAAGGCACCGTTAAGCACCCCCTTGGGCTGCTTGGCTCCGGCGGCGCGCCAGGTCCAGGTGCCGTCTTCTCGGGTACTAGTGAGCTCGATGTCTATCCTGCGGGACATAAGCATGCCAACCTACTCGGTCCACCACACCGGCCGATCCGACGTTCTGCCCATCGGGTGGGGTCACCGAGACGTCAGCTCAGCCCCCGTTGACGGCGGGCACGTACGTCCGACAGGGCTGGCCCCTAAGACCGGGGCACGGGGGGACCTTGTTGGTCGGCGTGATCGAGGTGGTGAGCGGCAGGATGATGCTCGACGGGTACGCGCCTGACCGGCCAATTTGGACCCGAGCGTCGGGGGGTGGCGGGGCGGAATCGAAGGCCCAGCGGGTGCGGTCTCCGCCCGGTGCTTCCACCGAGATCCGGAGGCGTGACCCTTCACGGAAGACATGGCCCACGGGGGAAATGGCCACTCGAACCAAGACAAACGCGTCGCTTGGAAGCGCTTGAGCGTCTGCCTTCAAGTGGGTGGGCCAGGGGTTGAGTTCGGTCGACCGTTTGGCATCGAGCCTGCGGTGGCTGGCACGTAGCCAACCGTTTTGCACGTAGACCTCTTTGCCGTCGGCCCGAATTTCCGTGAGGGTGACTTGGAGATCGGTGTTTGAAGTGGAGCTCTTGACCCAAAGGTCCACGCTCCCGGTACCCACCATGGTGGTATCGGCTCTCAGCGGGGCAGTGGCGTAGGCCACCGCCGTGTTTGCCACCAGTGGGCGCCAGTCGTAGTCAGGGAGCAGCACCCATGACTCAGACTGGCCTTGGCCGGGGATGGTTTGGGTTGGTCGGGCATCAATGTCTGGGAAGTAGCGGTCCGCCGTTGCTCGGCCGGCGGTGGGCTTGGCCGCGGTGAGAGCGCCGCCCCCCCCGAAGTACCAGCGGGTCGGCGTGGTCTCCTGGGGTGGCCAGGCATCGAATCCCTTTTCGAACCCTCCACCGGGGAGACCGGGATGAGCAGGATCGCCACCGTTGTCGAACAGGACTCGGTAACGCGGCAGGGCCTCGTAGCGAGCCTTGGCTTCGGCCACGGTCTTGTCGTTGCGGTACGGGTTCTCGGGTACCGCGGGTGCCTCTGAGTCCCCACCCTGAGATTGGGGGGCGATTTGGTTTTCGATGGCGGCGAGGGGTGCGTAGTCCGGGACTCGGTCCGCAACGTAAATGTCCACGAAGGCAAGCCATTGCGTGAGGAGCTCCGGTTCGATGGGTGCGGAGTGCACGCCGTTGGTGACGACCACCTTGAGGTCGTCCCGCTTGGGGAATTCGTTGAAGAGGTTGGCGAAATCCGAGCCCACCTGTTCGTCCTGCCAAGCTCCAGCCAGCAGGAGGGGGGCTTTGATTCGGGACACGTAGTTGACGGGGGACCGCTCATCGATGATGGACGGAACCCGGTACGGATTTTTGGCGGTGATTTCAATGGGGTCGAGCGTTTGAAGCCGCAGTTCTTGGTTGGCGGCGCACACCTTGTCTCCATCGGCTATCTGGCTCGTCGCATAGCCTTGGCCTCCTTCAGGGGCAGGGAGCGAGTCATGGCGGCGATCGTTGAGCCAGCTCTTCGTGAAGCCGCTGTTGAAGATGCCCCCGGGGTAGCCAGGGGTCCGGTAAGCGTCGGCCAGCACGGACATGGGCGACGCGGCCGCCAGGTGCGGGGGTTGAGTGGCGGCCGTGAACAACTGGGTGATGCCAGGGAAAGAGATACCGGTAAGGCCAACCTTGGTTACCCAGGGCTGGGCCGCAACCGCCTCGACCATGTCGTAACCGTCAGCTGCCCATATTTCGTCGAACAGGCCGCCGATGCCGCCCGAGCAACCGGTGCCGCGTTCATTGATGGAGACCGTGGCGAAACCCACAGCATTAGCGATGAGGGCCATCGGCGGCGCCGATCCTGGATCCGCATCGGCATAACCCGACATGTTGATCAGGGTAGGGAAGGGCCCGTCGGACAGTGTCTTTCCGAATGGCGCCCGGACCGTAACGGCGAGGGAGGTCCCGTCGCGGGTTTCCACGTACTGGTAGCCAGCATCCATGGTGGCTAGGCCGTCGTAGAAGCTCTGCTTGGGGTTCTTCCCGAAGGTCAAGGTGGTGACGGGCTTGGAGCCTGCCACCATGCCTGCGATCTTGCCCCGAACGGTGAATGTTCGCCCCTGGGCGATCCCGGGGAAGACCAAGCTGCCGAACCGGTCGGCGACGCCCCGCTGCACGTCAGGGTCCGCCTTGGACCCGAGAACAAGCGTCGTACCCGGTTCGGCGCCTTGCACTGCGACGAACCCAATACCCGCCTGCACGTTGAAGGTTGCATCACCGGTTGCCCGGCCGATCGGAGTTTGCACGGGTGATGCCTCGGCGGCGGTGCCTTCAGCATTGGAACCGTCCGACGAACAGGCCGTCAGGCTAGCCAGCACCACGACGGCGCTGACGGCAACGGTTAGCCGCAGCGCGAGGGATCGACCTGGGCTTGTTCGGCGTTCATTCGACAGATTCACGTAGTCCCCGATGTTCATAGTCGGCTGTTACTGCAGGCCGGATCACTACTGTTGCACGCTCAGCCACCGGTGGGGCGTGAACGGTCATCGGGGAGGCGGTGTCCGGTTGGCCGCTTTAACGCCCATAATCTACGTTATGTAAGGTGAACGCCAGTCCGAGGCTCTACCCAGAGCTCGGACACTGGCCTGGCGTTCGTCAGCAGCCAATCCAGCGCTTCGCGGACCTCTCGCGCACTGGGCTTGGTGGCCAGGTCTCGATCGGTGTCTTCGATGGCGGCCTGTAGGCAATACAGCGCGCCCTGAAGATCCTCAAGCCGCAGGCGGTCGATAACGACATCGTCGTCCGCTAACCCATGGGCGGTGGCCAGCTTGCGGGCCAGGTGCGCCTGTTGGCGACACCCAGCCCGACAGAACCGTCGAGGCCGACCTCGACCCAGTGGATCGGGCAATTCTCGACCGCACCACCGGCACCTGGTCGCCATCGCTAGTTTCGTCACGTGACGAAACTAGCGTCCGAACGCCTCCTTGTTAGACTTAGGGCCTGGATCTCAGGAGGAACCATGGTCTCGAAGCGCACCCCACATGTGATGGTCGTCGAACGAAGCGTGCAGGACGAGCGGCTGTGGCGTAAGCAGCGCCTCGCCTTGGCCTTTCGTATCTTCGGCCGGTTGGGCTTCGACGAGGGCGTGGCCGGTCACATCACCGCCCGCGATCCCGAGCGTCCGGATCACTTCTGGGTGAATCCGTTTGGGCTCAGCTTCAAACTGATCACGGCCGATGACCTCATCTTGGTGAACCACCAAGGCGAGGTGGTGGAAGGTACGTGGCCGGTGAACCAGGCCGCCTTCGCTATCCATTCCGCCGTCCATGCCGCTCGGCCCGATGTGCTCGCCGCCGCCCACAGCCACTCCAAGTTCGGGCGGGCATGGGCATCGCTGGGCCAACCCCTCTCCCCCATTACCCAAGACAGTTGCATCTTCTACGACGACCACGCCCTGTTCGATGACTTCACCGGCGTGGTCAATGACCCAGAGGAAGGTAAGCGCCTCGCTCACGCGCTGGGCGACAACAAGGCGGCGATCCTTCGCAACCACGGCATCCTCACCGTCGGTCAAACCATTGAAGAAGCGGTGTTTTGGTACGTGACCATGGAGCGGACATGCGAAGTAGAGCTTCTGGCTCGGGCGTCGGGTGAGCCCAAGCTGATCAGCCCTGAAATCGCCAGGCTCACCTACGGCCAGATTGGTGGACACGTGGCCGGGTGGTTCAGCGGCCAGCCGCTCTTCGATTGGATCGCCGTCCAGGAGCCAGACGCCTACGGGGACCACGCCCCGATCGCATAAGCAGCAGACGACAGAGCGGCTCCTGGTAGCATGTAACTGCCACCGACATCGGACGGGAGAGTGCCCCTCGGGGCACGCCGAAGGAGCAATCCCTCCCCGGAATCTCTCAGGCCCAAGGACCGTCCGAACGAGGCAACGCTGGAAAGCAGACGCAACGAGGCGTCTCACCGAAGGGGAAAGCCCGCAAGGGTGAAGCTCTCAGGTTCCACCGACAGCGGGGGAGGTCGAACCGTCGCGCCACCGACTAGGGAGACCTCCATGACCGCTCGCCAAGACCTCCGAACCCTTGAAGGGGCTGCTCCCTTTGCGAGCCGCCACATCGGCCCGTCGATTCATGACCAGGCCAAGATGCTGGCCGCCCTCGGGTATTCGTCGCTGGATGACCTGGTGGAAGCGGCCGTCCCCGCCGGGATCCGCTTCACGGACGCGCTCGACCTCCCTCCGGCCCGCACGGAGACCGAGGCCCTGGCCGATCTGCGGGCTCTGGCCGACCGAAACCAAGTGGTGACTTCCATGATCGGGCTGGGCTACAGCAACACGATTACCCCCGGCGTGATTTTGCGCAACGTGGTGGAGAGCCCGGCTTGGTACACGGCCTACACGCCGTATCAGCCGGAGATTTCCCAGGGGCGCCTCGAGGCACTTCTCAACTTTCAGACCATGGTCACCGACCTCACCGGTATGGCCCTGGCCAATGCCTCGCTCCTCGACGAAGCGACCGCGGCCGCAGAGGCCATGACGCTGGCCCGCCGTGTGGCCAAGGGCGTCGCCGCCGACGCCGTCTTCCTGGTGGATGCCGACTGCCACCCGCAGACCATTGCGGTGGTGCAGACCCGCGCCGAGCCCATTGGCCTCCCTGTCGTGGTGGCCGATCTCCGCCAGGGTCTGCCTAGCGGGGTGACGGCCTTCGGCGTGCTGGTGGCCTACCCCGGTTCGTCCGGTCGGGTGGTCGACTGGACCGATCTCATTGCCGCGGCCCACGAGGTTGGTGCGGTGGTTGCGGTCGACGCCGACCTGCTCTCGCTCTGCCTGCTCCGCTCCCCCGGTTCCATGGGGGCCGATGTGGTGGTGGGCGTAACCCAGCGCTTCGGCGTGCCGCTTGGCTTCGGTGGGCCGCATGCGGGCTACATGGCGGTGCGAGATGGGCTGCAGCGCTCGCTGCCCGGTCGCCTCGTTGGCGTGTCGATCGACGCCGACGGCAACCGGGCCTACCGCTTGGCCCTCCAGACTCGCGAGCAACACATCCGGCGGGAGAAGGCAACGTCCAACATCTGTACTGCCCAGGTGCTCCTGGCGGTCGTTGCCTCCATGTACGCGGTCTACCACGGGCCTGATGGCCTGACTGACATTGCCGCCCGCACCCATCGCTACGCCGAACTGCTGGCTACAGCCCTTGACGCCGGCGGGGTCGACGTGGGCACCACCGCCCGGTTCGACACGGTTACCGCATCGGTCCCCGCCATGGCTGATGCCGTGGTGGCCGCCGCCCTCGCTGGTGGGGTGAACCTGCGCCGGGTGGATGCCGATCACGTGGGTATTTCTACCGACGAGACCACGACTCGAGCGCACCTCGACGCCGTGGTGGCCGCCTTTGGCTTGGCCGTTGTGGCGTGGGACGACCTCGACGGCGCAACAACTGATTCGATTCCTGCGAACCTCGTCCGTGACGACGCATTCTTGACCCACCCGGTCTTCCACCAGTACCGGTCCGAGACGGCCATGCTGCGATACCTCCGACGGCTGGCGGACCGCGACCTGGCGCTTGATCGCTCCATGATTCCGCTCGGCTCGTGCACCATGAAGCTCAATGCCACCAGCGAGATGGAGGCCATCACCTGGCCGGAGTTCGGACAGATCCACCCGTTCGCTCCGCTCGATCAGGCCGCCGGGTATCTCCAATTGATCGATGAACTCGAGCAATGGCTGGTTGAGATCACGGGCTACGCCGCCGTGAGCTTGCAGCCGAATGCCGGGTCGCAGGGCGAGTTGGCGGGCCTCTTGGCCATCCGCGGGTTCCACCGCAGCAACGGCGACCTAGACCGCAACGTGTGCCTGATCCCCTCCTCCGCTCACGGCACCAACGCCGCCAGCGCCGTGATGGCTGGCATGCGCGTTGTGGTGGTGGCCTGCGACGATGCCGGCAACGTGGACCTAGAAGACCTCAGGGCCAAGATCAGCGAGCACGGTGGCAGCCTCGCTGCGTTGATGATCACCTACCCAAGCACCCATGGCGTGTTCGAAGAAGCGGTGACCGAAATCTGTGCGGCCGTTCACGATGCTGGGGGGCAGGTTTACCTCGACGGTGCCAACCTCAACGCCATGGTGGGCCTGGCCCGTCCCGGCCGTTTCGGTGCCGACGTCTCCCACCTCAACCTGCACAAGACCTTCTGCATCCCCCACGGGGGTGGCGGCCCCGGCATTGGCCCGGTGGGCGTCGGCGCTCATCTCGCTGCCTTCCTGCCGAACCATCCGCTGGCCGCCGAAGCGGGCCCGGCCACTGGCCCCGGCCCTATTTCCGGCGCCCCGTGGGGTTCCGCCGGGATCCTGCCGATTCCGTGGGCCTACGTTCGGATGATGGGCGGCGATGGTCTGCGGCGGGCGACGCAGGTGGCCATTCTCAACGCCAACTACATCGCCCACCGGCTCCAGCCTCATTTCCCGGTGCTCTATACCGGCCGAGGTGGCCTGGTGGCCCACGAATGCATCGTGGACTTGCGCGGCGTTTCCAAAGAAACCGGTGTATCCGTCGACGACGTGGCCAAGCGCCTCATCGACTACGGCTTTCACGCCCCGACCATGTCGTTCCCGGTTGCGGGGACCCTCATGATCGAGCCCACGGAGTCTGAGGATCTCGGTGAAATCGACCGGTTCTGCGATGCCATGATCGCTATCCGGGCCGAGATCGATCGCGTGGTTGCCGGTGACTGGCCGGTCGACGACAACCCTCTGGCCAACGCGCCGCACACCGTGGATTGCCTGACTACCACGGCTTGGGAGCACCCGTATGAGCGGGCACTCGCCGCGTTCCCCGGAACGGGTGAGCGTGGTGATCGATACTTCCCGCCCGTCCGCCGTATCGATGGCGGCTACGGCGACCGCAACCTGGTGTGCTCCTGCCCACCAGTAGAAGATCTGGCCGAGTAGGCGCCTGGTAATTCCCGCCGAGCGTGTCCTTTCAGGCCGTGGGCTCGGCGGGAGTGCCCGTAACAAATGGGGGCTTGACCACGGTGGCCACCACAGCATCGCCGCGTACGTCGATGGCCACGTGGTCCCCAATAGCCACGTCCGGTGGGCAAAAAGCCAAAGCGATTCCCTGCCCGAGAACGGGCGAGAAATTGCCGCTGGTGACCACCCCCGCGGGCTTGGCGTCTACGAGGATCACTTGGTCCGCACGAGGCGGCCTGCGGCCCTCGGTGGTGAGGGCACGAAGCCTACGGCTCACCCCTGCCTGCCTTTCGGCGTCCAGGGCAGCTCGGCCGCGGAAGTCTCCCTTGTCCCAGGAGACAACCCACCCGAGCCCAGCTTGCAGGGGCGTGATACCGGGCCCGAGTTCGTGACCGTGCAAGGGCAGGCCCGCCTCCAGGCGCAATGTGTCGCGCGCTCCGAGGCCTGCAGGGCTGAAGCCTGCGGCCAGGACGCCATCCCACAGCTCGGCCGCATGCTCGGCGGGGACGGCAATTTCAAGGCCGTCCTCTCCGGTGTAGCCCGTGCCGGCCACCGTGCAGGCCATGCCGTTCCAGTTGGCGGTAATCACGTGGAATCGTTCGACGGCGGCGGCTTCGGGCCAGATGGGGGCCAGAAGGCGCCGGGCGGCGGGGCCTTGCAGGGCGATGATGGCCCGGCTTTGGGTGACATCGACTGCCCCCTCGCCTAGCGCGCCAAGCACGCCATCGGTGTTGGAGGCATTGGGCATGACGTCGAAGGTGAACTCATCTACCCACCACACGATGATGTCGTCCACCACCGAGGCATCGGTCTCGTTTAGGAGGTGGGTGTACTGGGCTCGGCCTGGCCTGACCTTGTTGAGGTCATTGGTGAGGGCAACTTGCAGACGCTCCAAAGCGCCCGGCCCGGTGATTCGCACCGTGCCCAAGTGGCTCACATCGAAGGCTACCGCCGCCTGACGGCAGGCCCGGTGCTCGGCCAAGGTGCCCGCCGGATAGGACAAGGGCATATCCCAGCCACCGAACGGGACCATCTTGGCGCCGAGCAAACGGTGGGCGCCGTCCAGCGGCGAGTAGCGAAGCGGCACTTATCCCTCGGCCACGTTGAGCTGGCCGATCTGGCCTCGTGCAGTGGTGGGGAGATCTGCTGAGTTGGGAAAAAGTTCCACGAGCGCATCATCAACCTCTCGTTGGACACCGCCCAACGAGAGGACCCCGCTCATGACGAACTGGCCCTGCTTCAACACGTCGACCAATTCATGATCGTCGCGAACCAGGATGGTTGTCCCACCGCTGATGACCAGCTGCGCTGACGCAATGTCTTCGCCCAGTTGCTCCCGGAGGTACTCGAACACCCCGCGAACCGATTCCAGCTTGATTCCGGAATCCAGGAGGGACTTAATAACCTTGAGTTCCAGCAAATCTCGGTAGGAGTACTGGCGACGGCTTCCGCTGCCGGCCGCATCGGTGACCGATGGCCGGACGAGGTCTGTGCGGGCCCAGTAATCGAGCTGGCGATAGCTAATGCCGACGATCTCGGCCGCCTTTTTTCCGCTGTAATGCTGGGTCATCGGCCTGCTCCTCGGTTGCCCCGTGAGCCGAAACGGGCAACACGGGTGAAACTACGCACGTGTCACCCTACGTACTGGGGCGCGCGCGGTCAATGATTCGAATGCCCCCCTCCTAAGGCGCGAAATCTTCGGGGTTCACCGAATCGATGAAGTCCCGAAACTCTTCCACCACATGCTCTTGTTGTTCTTCCTCGGGTTCTTCGCCCTCGAGGTAGCCGGCCGCGGCGAGAACATCTTCGGTGGTGAAGATGGGAGAGCCAGTGCGGGCCGCAAGGGCGATCGCATCTGAAGGGCGGGAGGAGATGGTGTGGATGCCGTCCTTGCCGTTGAGCTCAAGCTCAGCGTGAAAGACACCCTCCTTCAGTTCCGTCACGGTCACCTTCTCGAGGCTCACGCCCAGATCGTCCAAGACTTCCCGGAACAGATCGTGGGTCATGGGGCGGGGGGTGACCACGTCTTCTAGGGCAAAGGCAATGGCCGTTGCTTCGGGAGCGCCAATGAAGATTGGCAACACCCGGCGAGATCCGCCTAGCTCGCGAAGGAGCGCGATCGGAGAGCTACTTGGCATCTCGACTCGTACCCCGACCAATTCCATCTCGACCACACGGGGAGCCTACCGCCCGATGGCGCGGTCCTGACCGGGCCTTGGACTCAGGCTCGGTCGAGGTGATGGCGAAGGTTGGATCGCAGCAAAGCGACCCGAAGATCGTGTCCGAGTCCCGCCAGTTCCTCGACCAGTTCCACCGCTTGGCGGCGGGAATCTGGATTGCGCTGCTTGAGCAGGGGCATGGCCACCTGCTCGAGGAAACCGGCTTCGCGCTCTGCCGCAACCTTGAACATGCGGAGATGGCGGGCGCCAATCCCGTGAGCCAAGAACGCGGCGGACTTGCTGGCCACCAGCAGCGCATCGCCGTCGTAATAGGTGTCGTCGCCCAGCGCTCGACCGACAACCAGACCGAACTGCTCGAGTTCGCGGAGCGTTTCCCTACTGATCCCGGCAGCGGTGCTGAGTTCAGAGGCGGTGAGGCTGACCTCCGTCGGACCGCTGTCTAGCGGTGCCGGCCTACCCGCCGGGAGCGGAAGCTGGGGGCCATCGAGCGGCTTGGTACGGCTTGCGGCCACATCGGCCATCCAGATGGGCTCGGGCTGATCTGGTGCCTCACCAGCAGGCATGGATGCTCGCACGGTGGGTACGTCCTCCAGAACGCCTTCGCCAGAACTGAGCCGGTCCTTGATGACTTTGAGCGGCAAAAAGTTCTCTCGCTGTTGGACGAGGATCCAGCGCAAGCGGTCGATATCGGGCTCGTAGAACTTTCGGTAACCGGAGGGCGTGCGCTCGGGGTCGATCAGCCCCTGACTCTCCAGGAACCGGATCTTGGAGATGGTCACGTCCGGGAACTCATCCTGGAGCAGGCTCAGGACTTCGCCGATCGAAAGGTGGGAGTCCGCCATGGTCATGCCCCGGTACCGGCCACGAACACGAGCTTAAATCGGCCAACCTGAATC
>JANXNS010000030.1 GCA_025353965.1 Aquihabitans sp. | reverse complement strand
CCTCGTCGATGATCACGAACGTGTCGGTCAGGCTGCGGCCCCGAATGTGGGTGAGGGGCAGGACCTCCAGCAGGTTGCGAGCCAGGACTTCTTCGATCACTGCAGGGCTGGCGATGGACTCCAGCGCGTCGTGGACGGCGGCGGCCCATGGCCCCATTTTCTCGTCCTTGTCGCCCGGCAGGAACCCGAGGTCTTGACCGCCCACGGCAAAGAGCGGCCGGAAGATCAGGATCCGCTTATGGGTCCCCTTCTCCAGCACGGCTTCCAGACCGGCGGCCAGCGCCATCACACTTTTGCCTGTGCCGGCGTTGCCTCCGAGGCTGACGATTCCCACGGATGGATCGGAGAGGATGTCGAGGGCAATGCGCTGCTCGGCGCTGCGGCCCACCACGTCGAACAGCGTCTGGTCGCCGCGCACGAGGTGGATGGCCTTGTCGGCCCGAACCCGACCGAGGGCCGACTGTGTCCCGGCGTGAAGTGCGACTCCTGCGTTCACGGGCAGATTCCGGGCCTCCGGGAGGTCTAGGACCTTGTGTTCGAAGAGGTCGTTTATGTCGTCGGGCTCGACTTCCAGATCCACGAACCCGGTCCAACTGGAATCGGTGGCTTGCTCGTTGCGGTACTGGTCTGCCTCCAGCCCAACGATGCTGGCCTTGAGGCGCAGCGGGAGGTCCTTGGTGACCACCGTGACATCGAGCCCGTCATTGCGGAGGTTGTGGGCCACCGCCAGGATGCGGTGATCGTTGTTGTCGGACTTCATGGTGGGCGGGAGACCCTCGGTGGACTGGTGATTCAGCTCGACTCGAAGGGTGCCGCCGTGGTCGTTGACCGGCAGCGCTTCGGTGAGCGATCCGTGAGCCAGCCGTAGCTCCTCCAGATGGCGCAGGGTTTGGCGCGCCGCCCAACCAAGCTCGGGGTGGTCGCGTTTCGCCTCCAGTTCCATGAGCACGACAATCGGCAGCACCACGGCGTGTTCGTCAAAGCGAACAAGCGCACGCGGGTCTGCCAACAGCACCGACGTGTCGAGCACGTAGGTCCGCAGGCGCGGCGGAACAGCAGCATCCAATGAATCGATCACAGAGCCCCCAAATGGACGGTCGGCAATTGTCGGGATCGAGCGGTCTCCACAATGGACCGGGTCGCTGACAACTGAGCGGTGGGTCACCGGGATCCATCTTTCCCCCGCGATCACCGGTAGCGGTGGATGCCGGGCAACCATTCATCTGCCCGACACATGTGGTCCATCGCGGGGACGGTGATGGCACACTCGATGGGTGACTTCCTCCCCGGCCCCTACCGCGCTCGACGATGCCCGGGCCTCGTTCTCCATCCCCACCGACGTGACCTATCTGAACTGTGCGTTCATGGGTCCGGTACCCAAGGTTGCGGTGGATGCGGGCTGGATGGGCCTGGCCCGTAAGGCGCAACCCTGGACGATGGCCGCCGACGACTTCACGGTTCCGGTGGACCAACTTCGAGCCACGTTTGCCGGTCTTCTCGGTGTCCCGAACGACCTGGACGGTGTGGCCATCACCCCGTCGGTCAGCTACGGCGTGTCCACCGCAGCGGCCAACGTGCACCTTGAACCAGGCCAGGTTGTGGTGGTGCTCGAGAAGCAGTTCCCGTCCGACGTGTACGGGTGGGAACGGCTGGCGCAGCGTCACGGCGGCTTGCTCCATTCGGTGGCCCGCCCTGCGGACGACGATTGGACGGCCGCAATTCTGGCCGACCTTGATCGTCTCGGAGACCGGGTGGGGGCCGTCTCGGTTCCTCCGTGTCACTGGATCGACGGTGGCGTGATCGACCTAGAGCGGGTGAGCGAGGCCACCCATCGCGTTGGTGCCGCGCTCGCGGTGGACCTCTGTCAGACCCTTGGCGCGATGCCCTTCGACGCCACCGTCATCCGGCCGGACTTTGTGTTCGGCGCAACGTACAAATGGCTCTGCGGTCCCTACAGCATGGGCTTCCTTTGGGCGGCTCCGCATCAGCGCGCGGGCGAACCCATCGAGCATGGGTGGACGTCGCGGGCCAACAGCCATTGCCTGGCCTGCCTCGCCGATTACACGACCGAGTACCAGCCTGGGGCCCGTCGTTACGACGTGGGTGAGGTAGCCAACTTTGCGCTCACGCCCGTTGCCCTCGCCGCCGCAGAGCTGGTCGCCGCTTGGGGACCAGCCAACACCGCGCGCCATGCCGCCCACCTCACCGCGATCGTGGCCGCGGGTGCGGAGTCCCTCGGCTTGCGTGTCGCGCCTGCGCACCTGCGGGCGCCGCACCTCATGGGGGTCCGGCTTGACCCGTCGATAGACGCGGAGGCGTTGGCTCCGGCGCTCGCCGATGAGGCGGTGCATGTGAGCGTACGGGGCGACGCCGTGCGGGTCTCGGCCCACGGGTTCAATGTGGTCGACGATGCGCACCGCTTTGTTGACGCACTCGGGCGAGCGCTTGGCCGCTCCGCCGGTGGGCCCGGCTGAGCGGTGGGCCTAGCCCTCCAGCGTGAGGGTCAGAACGCCGCCGTTGACCACGATGGTTGCGGGCACGGCGAGCAAGTCCAGCGGGTCCCGCGAGAGGCCGTTGGCGGTGACCGTGACCAGCTCGCCCTTGTGCGGGCCAGCGGCCAAGGCGAGTTCAATGACCACAGAATTGGCCTCGGTTCCGGGCTCTGCATCAATGACGATTGCCTCGTAGGTCCCGTCTTCCAGCACGCGATGACCCTATGGCCAGGCAAAGAATCTGCGGGGTATCCCCCAAACGCGCGCAGAACGGGGAAATACTTGACCTCCGCGGTCCTGCTCCACTCTCTGGGCGGGTCGTTTCATCCCTACGAACCAGGAGGTTGGCTGTGGCCAACATCACCAAAGCCGAGCTCGTTGCCCAGGTCGCTGCCCAGGCGGGCGTCGACAAGACCACCGCTGGCAATGTCCTCAAGGCCTTCGAAGAGACGGTCCTCGCCAGCGTCGCCAAGGGCGACAAAATCGCTCTCACCGGCTTCGTGTCGTTCGAGCAGGTCTCCAAGGCTGCAACCACCGCCCGCAACCCGCGTACCGGTGAAGCCGTGAAGGTCAAGGCCAAGAAGGCCCCCAAGGTCTCCATTGGCGCCACCTTCAAGAAGGTCACCAACAAGGAAGTTCCGGCTCCCAAGCTGGCCAAGGTCTGATCCCGGGCTGGCGCCTGCCAGCCCGTCGTGAGAACCAGTACTACGTTGCGAAGGAAGGGCTCCGGCCCTTCCTTCGTTCGTTAGCGGGTGAGACCGGCGAACATGGCCGCAGTTGCCCCGGCATAGTTGGTTGCCCCGTCATCGCCTAAGAACCCCGCAAGCTCGAGCGAGACGGCACCGTGGACCGCGGACCAGACCAGGAGCGCCAATCGGCTGGGGTCACCGGCCATCACGCCAGCATCGACACAACGGGCGACCGCATCGACCAAGGCCCCGAAGGCATCGAGGCCAAGCCCGCCAGGGTCCGCATGGGCCGCGGGGTCGGTCAAGGCCAGGGGGTTGAGGTCGAACATCACCCGGTAGAGGTGGGAATTGGCCAGCGCATTGCGGCGGTAGGCGTCCCCCAAGTTGACGAGGTCCGCCACGGGGTCCGACGTGTGGTCGACGGCGGACAACTCGGCGTGGAGCCGGGCGAAGCCTTCGCGCACGATCTCCTGCACCAGGTCTTCCTTGGAGCCGAAGTGGGTGTACACCGCCATGGTGGAGCAGCCGACGGTGGTGGCAACACGGCGGATACTCAACGCGGGCAGGCCCTCACTGGCCAGGAGTTGAGCCGCGGCCTCGATGAGGGCGACGCGGACGGAGGGATCAGAGGTGCGGGCCATAAGGAGTGGTTGCCATCCTCGCAGGATTCGAGTACAACGTTATACAACACTGTTATAGAATGGGAGCAGGCACATGACCAACCTTGCCA
>JANXNS010000011.1 GCA_025353965.1 Aquihabitans sp. | reverse complement strand
CATCGGTGGTTCCTGTTCATGATGGGACCAGCTTGGCGAGGTCATCTCCGGTGGAGTTGACCGCCAACACGATGGGCCCGGTTGGGGTCTGCAAGATTGCCGTGACCGAGCACGGCGAAACCACGATCCGTTGGAAGAGATCGAGGTGGGTACCCATGGCATGGGCCACGGCAGCCTTGATGGGATCTGCGTGCGAGACGGCCACGATGGTCTTGCCGTGGTGGGCAGCGCCGAGGCGGTCCAGCGTGGATGCCATGCGCTGGGACATTTCGGTGAACGACTCTCCCCCCGGGAACCGGAACCCACTGGGGTAGCGCTGGACGGTCTGCCACTCGGGGAGCTTGTTGAGCTCGCTGAGCTTGCGACCGGTCCACTCGCCGAACTCGCACTCCAGCAGACCCTTGTCGGCCTTGACGCGCTGGCCCACCGCCTTGGCGATGGGCGCTGCGGTCTCGCGGGTGCGTTCGAGCGGTGACGCGTAGACCGCGTCCACATGGTGGAGCGCACCGATCCGGGCGGCCACTGCCTCGGCTTGGGCCAGCCCCGTGGCCGCGAGGTGGAGGCCCTTCGCCCGGCCGGGGAGCGTTGCGCCGGTGGTGGGCGTCTGGCCATGGCGCACGAGCAGGAGGAGCGTGTGCTGGGACGTGGCCTTTTTGGCGGAGGAGGAGCGAGAGGTGGTGGCCATGAGCCGAGTCAATCTATCGGCTGGCGCCTCCGGTACCGTCGGTCCCCGTGGACTCTCTTGTTGCGGTGCAAGAAGACGTGATTGCGTGCCGGGCCTGCCCACGGTTGGTGGCCTGGCGTCAACAGGTGGGCGACGAGAAGCGGGCCTCGTACCGGGATCAGGAGTACTGGGCCCGGCCCGTTCCCGGGTTCGGGGATCCGGCGGCCAAGGTGGTGGTGGTGGGCCTGGCGCCGGCCGCCCATGGGGCGAACCGAACGGGTCGGATGTTCACCGGTGACCGGTCGGGAGATTTCCTCTATGCCGCGTTGTACCGGGCGGGCTTCGCCAACCAGCCGACCAGCGTTGGCCTCAACGATGGCCTCGTGCTCGACGGGGCGTGGATCACCTCCCCCGTTCGCTGTGCGCCACCCGCCAACAAGCCCACCACCGACGAACGCGACCAATGTCGACCGTTCCTGGACCGAGAACTGCGGCTCCTTTCGGAGGCCTCGGTCTTCGTGGTGCTTGGGGCGTTTGGGTACCAGGGGCTGGCTGGATATTTGGGTTTGCGACCCCGGCCCCCGTTCGCTCACGGTTTGGAAGTACCACTCGACGACGGCCGAACGGTGCTGTGCAGCTATCACGTGAGCCAGCAAAACACCTTCACCGGGCGCCTCACCCCGGTCATGTTCGACCAGGTTTTGCAGCGGGCCAGGGTCCTCACCGGCTGACCATCCCTGTTTTTGTCACCCCCCCTCCGCACCATGGAGTCCGTGACCCGCTCATTCGACATCGTGCGTTCGTTGGCCCAGGCCGGGTCCTGCGCGCAGTCGTCGTGGTCGGGTCAGGACGAGCGCTGCCGGTGGTGCAATGAGCCAACCCGCCCTGGTGAGGGGTGGTGCGGGCTGCTCTGCGAGGACGAATACCGCCGCAATCACTGGTGGGATCAGGCGCGTGAGGCGGCCATCGTGCGCGACGGGTCGTGCTGCGTCCGCTGTGGCCTGGGGGCAGACACCCCGACCATGGCCAAGCTGCTGCTCCGGGCCCTCATTCCTATGAACACGGTAGAAGCGGCCCGGCTGTGGCGCTCACCAGAGTTCCGGGCGCTCCAGGCGGCGTCCGGGCTGGAGGTCAACCATCGCGTTCCCCGTCGCGGCGGTGGGTACCAAGCCGGTTGTCACCATCATCTCGACCAGCTCGAGACGCTCTGCCATCCCTGCCACGTAGCGGAGACCAACCAGCAACAAGCCGCCTTCCGCGCCGGCGAACGCCAAGCCGGTTGACGTTGCGCGGTCGGTTGAGCCTTTTGGTGGTCTTGGTCCTGGGTGAGATCGCTTGGATCGCCACCCAAGCACACGTGGGTGGCGGGTTGCGTTGGCTCCCGGTCCTGGTGGTGCTCGGGTTGTACCTCCGCCTTGTTGCTGAGGAACGGCGCCAGCCACTCCTGTCGGGGGCGGTTGTGGTCGTGGCCGCGGTTGTGGTCGCGGTCGGCGCGGTTGCTACCGCGCCGTTCGGGTCACGGGACTTGTTCCAGTACGCCATGTACGGCCGCATGGTCACGGCCCATGGCGTCAGCCCTTATACGACGGTGCCCGCGGCCATTCACGGAGACCGGCTCCTGGCCCAGTTGGCCCCCGCCTGGCAACACACTTCGTCGGTCTACGGGCCGTTTTTCATCGCGGTTTCGGCACTTGGCGCTCGCGTCTACGGAGATTCGCCGTTGCTGGCCCGGCTCTACTTCCAGGCCCTAGCCGGAGTCGCCCTCGTGGCCGGGGTTATCTACGGCTACCGCCGGGGGATGACGTCGGCCTCGCTGGTCCTTTTCGGGCTATCGCCCGTCCTGATTGCGGTGGTCAACGGTGGGCACAATGACCTCCTGGTCGGGGTGCTAGTCCTCGTCGGCGTAGATCTCGGGGTTCAGGGTCGGCCGGGCTGGGGTGGGGTGGTCCTGGGCCTGGCGTGCTCGATCAAGTTGCTGGCCCTGCCTGCGGTTGTCGCTCTTGTCGTGGCGTGGGCGGTGGCCCGGCGGTGGCGTGCGGTGGCCGCCACACTCGCCTCGCTGGGCACTGTTCTTGGTGTTTCCTATGCGACGGCCGGGGGGATGGAGGCGTTGCGTCCGCTGACGTCACTGGGCGGCCACGTATCTCGGGCCTCGGCGTGGTCGGCGGTGGGTGTGTTGCACGGGCGAGCGCTCTCGTGGCCTTCTGCCCTGTTCGTCGTCGGCGCGGGTGTGGTGGTCCTGGCCCGGGCTTGGCGGTCCAGCTCGACGATAGACCCAGCGGTCCTTGCCATTGCGCTGGGGACGCTGGCCTTGTTCGGCGCGCCGTATCTGTTGCCGTGGTATCCGGCCGCGTTCATTCCGCTGAGCGCCCGTTGTCTGGGCTCGGTTCCCCAGCGGGCACTGGCCCTCGGCTCCGCCGCCTTGTTGGTGGCCTACGTCCAGCCGCCGGGGAGCCCGGCCGGAGCCCTCGTACTTGGGCCCAGCGTGGCCACGGTGGCCGGCCTGATCGTGGGTGGTACCGCGTTGTGGATCGTGGTCAGTCGACGGGCTTGTTCGGCGGGGCCAGGCGGTCTCGGAGGTCACGCCTGAGTTGGGCCAGTTCCACGGTGCGGCCAGCCATTTGGGGCAACAGCTCCGCGAGGTCCCAGCGGATCAGCAAGCCGAAGCGGACCGGGGCCAGGCCCACGTGGGTGAGCGTGTGCTCATCGTCGAAGTCGAGCAGCGCCAGCGCCAGAACCTGGTGAAGGTCCCGGAGCCGGGTCTTGGTGGTGGCGGTGACCTTGAGGTCGACCACCGTGCTGGCGACGACCAGGTCCGCCTCGGCGCCGCCGACCGCGGCCGAGCCAGCCATGGTTACACCCACCAGGCCGGTCGTAGCTTCGTGCTCAGCGGTCAGCGGCGCCAGGGCCCGCTCGGCCTTGCGTTCCACGGCAACGATGTCGGCAGCCCAATGGGCGGGCACGAGCTGCAGGAGTTCGTCGACGGTCTCGGTGGTCAGAATCGGTTGATAGGCGGGTTCGTCCCACCGGCCGGAGCGGTGAGCTCGGTCCAGTAGCCCGGCGAACCAGGACAGGCGAGCCGAGTCGTAGGGGTGTTGGGGGAGCGGCCCGGCCAGCCGGTTCAGGAGCTCATCGATCATGGCCGCCGAGGCGCCGTCGGCCACCAGGGCCAGGCCGCCAGCGCGAATTCCGGGCCGGTCAGCGGGGGCGTAGTCCCAGCTGATCCGGGCGGTGATCGCATGCCCGAGGATGGCGTTGGGGGTCGGGTCGCCCGCCGGGTCATCGCCGGGCAACTGGGGCTTGACGCCCCGCAGCGCCTTTTGCCAAGGGTCCAGCACGCCGGTCGTTTCCGGCAGCCGTTCATCGAGGAACCGACGAATCGGTGATCGGGGACTCTCGAGTTCACGCTTCAGGCTCACCGGTCAGTTGTAGCCGTCTGGGGCTTCCTTCCCGAAAAGTGTCACTACCCCTGGGAAGAGTGGGGTCATGGATTTCGTCACCTTCGTTCTTGCCTTCATCGCCGCCATGCTCGGCGCAGGTGTGGTGGTAGTGCTGGCGCGTTGGCCGCCGGCGGACCCGCCGCCCGCTGCCGCCGCGCCGGAGATGCGTCATCAACTGGAACGGGTCGCAGACCTTGTTCTCGGGCTGTCGGATCGCCAGGCCACCCAACACGGGGAGGTCTCGGCCTCGTTGGCGGAGACCTTGCGGGCCACCGCCGGGCTGGCCGATACCACGGCGCACCTGCGCGAGGCATTGGCCAGCCCCAAGGCCCGCGGGCAGTGGGGTGAGCGCATGGCAGACGACGTGTTGCGTCTCGCCGGGTTCGTCGACGGGATCAATTACCGCCGCCAGGTCACCTTGCCGGGGGGCACGGTCCCGGATTTCACCTTCTTGTTGCCGGGCGAATTAGTCCTGCATATGGACGTGAAGTTCCCGCTGGACAACTACCTCCGAGCCTCCAACGCCGTCTCTCCCACCGACCGGGAGTCATGTGAGGCGGCGTTCCTGCGCGATGTGCGGCAACGGGTGAAGGAACTGGCCGGCCGGGGGTATGTGCAGCCAGGCGTCACCGTGGATCACGTCTTGCTGTTCATTCCCAATGAGTCGGTCTATGGGTTTGTTCATCAACGAGATCCGGGCTTGGCTGATCTCGCCCTTCGTCAGAAGGTGGTGCTTTGTTCGCCGTTCACCCTCTTTGCCGTGCTCGGTGTGATTCGTCAATCGGTCGAGGCGCACGAGGTCACTCGGGCATCGGACGAAATTATTGAGCTCTTGGCTGGCTTCGGCCATCAATGGTCACGATTTTCCGAACAGTTGGACGTGGTGGCCCGACGTTTCGACACGGTCCACCGGGGTCTGGAGGACTTGACCGGCCCACGCCGAAGGCAGTTGGAGCGCCAACTGGACCGCGTAGATGACCTGCGGGTCCGCCGGGGGCTACACCGGGTGGCCTGAGTCAGAGCCCAAGCATGGCGGTGATGCCGTGGTCTCGCCCGGCGGTGTAGCCGCCGTCGACTACCACGGCCTGCCCGGTCGTGAAGCTGGCATCGGAGGTCAGCAGGAACGCAGCGGTGGCCGCAATCTCCTGAGGCCGACCCTTCCGCCGCAAGGCGTGCTCGTCCACGAAGCTGGCCAGCACCTCTTCCATGCCTGGCATGTCCATGACGGCGCTCATCAT
>JANXNS010000008.1 GCA_025353965.1 Aquihabitans sp. | reverse complement strand
TTGGGTACCAACTCGACGTTCATCGGAACCGTCCTTGCCCAGACATCCATCGCAGCCCAGACGGGTGCAGCGATCCAGGGCCGCCTGTTCGCCAGCACTGCCGCCGTCACCCTGGACCGCAACACCATCACCAACGCGGGTTGCGCAGGCACGACGCCAAGCACCACGACGACAACAACATCCACGCCCGTCAGGCCGGTCGTACCTGCGACACCAGTCTCCGGGAACGCCCACTTCACCGGGTGATCGGGCAGATCCCTGCGGTGGCGGGATTGGTCCGATCCCGCTTGAGTCAGCCCATGGGACGGGGCCTGCCCTGAGTCGTCCGGGGTCGGCCTCGACCCGCTCTTATAAAGGCCGAACCGGAGGTACCAGCGCACCGCTAACAAGGACACATCGGGCGGAACCGGAACCCAGCGAACGACCCCAATCCGGTCTCGATCCGATGACAGGACGGCGACGCTTCATCCTTCGAGTTTCGCGGCGCGAACACGTCAGGAGTGAAGCGCCACGCGGCGGGACGGAGACCGTTGACTTGCCGCTACGGCCGCACCAATATTTACAAAAGATGTTTTGACGAACCAAAGGATGGTGTCCGATGAGAAAGTTCATAGTCGCCGTGGCGTGCTCTGTGGCCGTGCTCGCGATCCCGGCCGCGGCTTGGGCCCACGATTGCGCCAACCTGAGTCGGCCTGCCGGCTCGTCGAGCGGCCAGACAGCAGGCCGCTGGGTCTACATCAGCGAGGCCGACAGCGGAGTCCCCGGCGGGCTCTGGGGATTTGACAACCCGGCCGGTTTCGGGGGCACATCGGGCCACGATCCCGTGCTGCTCGCCGGCACGGGCGCGTGCAACGCAGCTCGCCTGAGCGGTCAGACCGGCGGCAGTCTGCAAGTCATCGACCTCAAGGGAATCTGGAGCGGCGACTGCTTCGTACAGGCCGGGGGATCCCTCTGAAGTAGCAGTTTCGTTGGCTCCATGGGGCGAGAACTGCGGACCACCAGCACCACGGTCGGAATTCCAGCTGACCGATCGCTGGCCAGGGCCAAAGGAAGGGGTACCTCGAACACAGCTAGCGGTTGCGCCGCGGATTTGGCCTGGGCGGTTGGCCTACGCCGTGTTCGGCGGGTCACACTCGGTGCGAGGCGTCGATCACGGCTCGATGGTGAACCAGACGGTCTTGCCGTGATCGTCCTTCGGAGTGACACCCCAGGTGTTGGACAGCTGCTCGATGATCTGTAGGCCTCGCCCGGAGGAGCGGAGCGGGTCCAGCGGCTGGCATGTGGGGGTACCGGTGCCGTTGTCGGTGACCTCGACGCAGATCGTCTGCCCGTCGCTGATGATGCTGACTTTGAACGGCGAGCGGGCGTGCACGATGCAATTGGTCGTCAGCTCGGAAACCATGAGGACGGTGTCGCTCACCAGGTCGGGGCTACGACCGTTGAGCTGCTGGGCGACGAACTGACGGGCTTCGCGGATGCATTGGGGTTTGGCTGCGAACAGAGCATCGACTCTCTCGCCCTTGGTCGCTTCGCACGGTTCGGACTCGCCGTCGAGCACGCGTCGCTGATTGGTCATGCCAGCGCCTCGGTCATGAGTGCATCGACCCCGTGGAGGCGAAACAGGTGGGCGACCGTCGGCTGCGCGTTGGTGACGGTGATGGAGACCGATGGATGAGCAGTCATGAACTGGACTATCGGCTGCAATCCTGCGGAATCCATGAACGGCACCCGTTCGAGATCAATGGTGACCTGTCGGGTCCCATTGTCTGCCAGAGGTCTCAGCGCCTCCTGTAGGTAGTGAGCGGTGGCAATGTCGAACTCGCCTGTGGCTCGCAGAAGCGCCCGGTTGTCACGAACTTCGACATCCACGGATGCAGGAATTTCCTCGTCAGGCATTTTGTCTCCCTCAATCGGGTGCCGAGAGCGACGCGCGCCAACAGTCCAGAGGAACGACGGCCAAACGGAACAATCAGGATTGATCGAAGCCGATTCCGGGCTGCTCTCGCCGGGTTGTCCATGGCATGGAGAAGCCCCTAAATATCATGCGCGCACGCAACGCCAGCGGTGGGCTAGTGAGCCACTACCATCGCCGCCACGCCGAGTCAGGGAGACGTCGATGGGATCCCGCAACCCACGGATGCGCAGGTGGTCGACGGTCGCCCTCGCGGCCGTCCCGCTGCTGGGGGTGAGCCTTCTCACCGCGTGTTCGGGCAGCGCCAATGCCCCAACTGGTGCGACATCCACGACTACTGCGCCGGCCTCGGGCGGCCCGGCGGCCTCATTCGACGCCAGCGCAGTGGGGCGCGCCACGGTCTCGGCACCGATCACGGGTGGAACGGGCAAGATCACACTCGGTCCCGGTGGCCTCGACCTGGCGTCGGTGGGCTACACCGAAACCGAGTTCTTCATTGCTGGCAAGGCCACCACCTACGACAAGGTCGGACCGCTGCGTTCTTTCGGCCGCTGGCAGGTGAAGCCGGGCACCGAGGCCACCTACCGAACTCGCATTGTGGTGCGGCGACCCAAGGATGACGCGGCGTTCAACGGCACGGTGGCGGTGGAATGGTTCAATGTGAGCGGCGGCCTCGATGCTGCGCCCGACTGGACGTTCTCGCATGTTGAGCTGATCCGTTCGGGCTGGGCGTGGGTCGGGGTGTCGGCACAGCGCGTCGGCATCGAGGGCGGGACGGGCGGCCCCGGCGACGCGCTGGCTCTCAAGACCGCCGACCCCGAACGCTACGGGTCGCTCGACCATCCCGGCGACAACTACAGCTACGACATGTTCAGCCAAGCTGGCGCAGCCGTGCGCGAACAGGCGGACGTCGTGCTCGGTGGTCTTACGCCGAAGCGCATTCTGGCCATCGGGGAATCCCAGTCGGCGTTCCGCCTGACGACCTACGTGAACGCAATCCAGCCCATCAGTCACGTGTTCGACGGCTACTTGATCCACAGCCGGGCTGCCGCCGGAGCGCCGTTGTCAGGCAAGGGCGACCATGCGGTGACCGCCCCCGATCCCACGTTCATACGCACTGACCTCGATGTCCCTGTGTTCGTACTCTCGACCGAATCTGATCTTGTAGGCGATCGTCTCGGCTACGAGCGAGCCCGCCAGCAAGATACCGATCGCTTCCGCAGTTGGGAGATCGCCGGCGCCTCCCACGTGGATGCGTATGGCCTTGGTATCGGTGACAGCGACGATGGCACCGGAGTCGCTGACAAGAAACTCTTCGCGGCGATGCTGGCGCCCCCGGCATCGGTCTATGGCGGGGTCATCACGTGCGATGTTCCGATCAACGCTGGCCCGCAGACCTATGTGGTTCGTGCTGCGATTGCTGCGCTCAACAGATGGGTGCGCACCGGGAAGGCGCCAGCCACATCGGATCGTCTGCTTCTCGACACGTCCCGCATGTCCTACCAACTCGACGAGAACGGCAACGCCGAGGGCGGGTTGCGCCTACCGCAGGTGGACGCGCCGATCGCGTTGTTGTCGGGGCTTGGGCAGAGTGGCGACTCATTCTGCGGACTGTTCGGCACCACCAAGCCGTTCAATGCCAAGGCTTTCGCCGCCGCCAACACCGACCGTGAGACCTGGCTCGTCGCCTGGAACCGTGGGCTCGACGAAGCCGTGCAGGCCACGGCACTGTTGGCTGCTGACGCCAAGCGCCTCAAGGAAATCGCGGCAGCGTCCACCGTGGGCAGCTGAGCCAGCGCCCTACCCGTTGTGGTCGGCTCTGTTGGATGACTACTCTCCGTGAGCTGTCAACTTTCTATTGCAGTTCGCTGAGAAAATTCTTGGGGGAAAAATGAAATCATGGATGAACACCACCGGCGTCGAAACGTTGCGGGGTCGACCCCGGCGCCGGCTGACGGTGCTTGTTGTGCTCGCAACGGTGATCTTGGGTCTCGGCGCCTTCGGTGCGGGCGCTTCCGCCGGCGGCGGTCGGCCCTTCGCTTCGGGGGTGACGCGCACTGTCTGGGGGACCACTGATCCGGCCAACGCGCCCGGTCAGACCCTCATTGCGTCGCGGGTCACGATCGCTGCGGGTGCCTTGATCGCGCCGCACTTCCACCAAGGCACCCAGTTCGGTCGAATCGTGAAGGGGACCCTGACCTACCACGTCGTCTCGGGCTCGGTCCTGGTCACCACCGCTGCGGGGGTGACGACGCTATCGAATGCGCCGGCGGTGATTCGTCTGCACGTGGGCGACACGTTGGTCGAGAACGCGACTCTTGAGCACTGGGCTGAGAACCGAGGCAGGTTCCCGGTCGTGGTTGAGCTGTCAACATTGTTGCGTAGCGGGTCGCGACCCTCAACGCCTGTCGGCGGCGGTCAGGCCGCGACCCTCCGTGTCGACGTGCCGCTCGTTTCCGATGCTACGGACCTGCGCACGGTGAACACGAACGTGCTCTACGGCTGGAACCACCTCGTCGGGGCCGGCTCCGGGGCTGGCTCCTTCCCTGCCGGTCCGATCGCAACGGACATGCAGGGTGCCGTGTCCTACACCAGCGGCGCCGGTGGCTTCAGCGGGTTCGTCACGTTCACCTTCGCTGACGGGTCGACCATTGGCACCCGCATGGAGGGCTCGGCCACCAAGGGAGCCGAAGGGACCGGCTTCCAGGCGACGATGGTCATCCTCGGGGGGACCGACCGGTATCTCGGGGCCACCGGGTCGGGGAGCTTTACCGGCTCGCGTAGCGGAGTGATCGGCTCACCCGTCATGTCCAGCTTCGACTTGTTCATCGACTGAAGTCCACAGGGAGAGTTCCAAGGCACCACGATGCCCGGGCGGGTCCTTACAACCCTCGAACTCCCCGGGCATCGCAGCCTTGGCCCCCGTCCTGTTGACGGGAACAGATCAGTAGGCGAATCCGACTGCTATCGCCCAGGATGCGTCGACGTGGAAGGCGCCCTTTGCGTCGACAGCGGTGACCGTCACCGGTGCTGGGGTCCGGTTGCCGGTCTTGGGCTCTAAAGCCACGGTGCCGGTCCAGCCCTTCCAGCCCGACGTGGCCTCGAGTGCCTTAGCCAGGTCCTTGGGATTGGTTCCGCCGGCCCGCTTCACCGCGTCGGCGAGCAGCAGGACCGAGTCGTGGGTGTACGGCGACCATGCACCGGGCACCTCATCGAACATCTTGCGATAGTCCTTGACGTCGCCCGCGGATCCGGGGAAGTCATCGGGGGCGGGAACGCCCACCAGCGGGCAGAGTTGGGCAGCGCTTAGACCAGCAGCGGCGATGTAGCCGTTATCGAAGCCGCCGTAATCGATAAGACATTTGGCGCCGGTGTTCGCTGCGGCCAGATCCTTCGCAATGGCTCCGGCCTCAGGGGAGTAGGTCACCACGTAGACCAGCTGCGGGCCATCGGCCAGAACCTTCGTGACGGCATCAGCGTAGGATTTTGCGCCCGGCTTGATGGCCTCGGACGACGTGATCTTCACCCCAGCGGTCGGGAGCAAGCGCTGCATGGCCTCCGCGGCCTGTGTGGTGTACTCCTGGGTCGGGTCGAAGATGATCCCGACAGAAGTTGCCTTCCCCCACTTCGTGATGGCCGTCACCGCGCTCGGCGCAATCTGCGAGGTCATCGGCTGGAGCGTGTACCCAAGTCCAGCGGTGGTGTCAGCCGAAGTGAGTCGCATCGGGACAAGGCCCGCAGCTATGTACAACGGCAAGGTCTTGGCGCCCACACCAGAGTTGTAGGGACCTACCACGGCATCGAGACCGTCAGTTATTGCAGCCTTGGCCGCGAGAATCCCCGCGGCCGGGTCCGCCTTGTCGTCGATGGCCACAATCTTGACTGTCTTACCGTCGATACCGCCCGCTTTATTGAGCTTGGCTGCGGCAAGCTCGGCGCCCTTTAACATTCCCTTCCCCACGTCGCGCTGGCTTCCCGACAATGGAGCTTCGAGTCCGATGCGAAAGGTTTCGGGGGCGGCAGCGGTGCTGGTCGAGCCGGGGCTGTTGTCCGAACTGCATCCGACAACAGCAAAGGAAAGGCCAATGAGCGTGGCAAAAATGACGAATGCCGAACGTGTTGGAAGAGATAATTGCTTGTGCATGCCGCTCTTTCTGTAAATATGTCCACGGTAGGCCCGTGACCACGCAATCTTGACAGATAGCCTCGCCTTGTTGCTGTTCCACGCCGGTTGACCGTGTTTGCGAGCGCACCGGCGATAGTCCAAAGGCGGCATTTGGCACACGCCCAGTCCTCTTGGTGGTCGCCGCACTGTGTGCCGCCCTGGTCGGCGCCACTCCGGCTCGTGCCGCTGCGCCGCCCGCCC
>JANXNS010000245.1 GCA_025353965.1 Aquihabitans sp. | reverse complement strand
TGCGCGGCGACGGTCTTGCCACCCTCTCGTATGTGGCCAACTGGCATTTCATCTTCTCGGCCCAGTCGTACTTTGCCAGCGTGGACCTCTCTCCACTGCGCCATGCCTGGTCGCTGGCCATCGAGGAGCAGTTCTACCTGGTGTGGCCCCTGGTCTTCATCGGCTTGGCCTACACAACCAAGTTCGACAAGCGAAAAATGCTGGTTGGCCTCGGTGTGTGTCTGGCCGCCTCGGTTCTGTGGATGCGCCACCTCTCGCTGGGCACCGTCGATCTTTCCCGGGCGTACTACGGCACCGATACCCGGGGGCAGGGCCTCATTGTCGGTTCGATGATGGGCCTCATTTTGTGGCGGGATCGGTGGGATACCCCGCGTACTCGGGTGATGGCGGGCTGGATGGGAACGGCCGCCTTGGGCGGGCTGGTGGTGATGATGTTCCTCTTCACCGATCACAGCCGGGCCGTCTACACCAGGGGCGGTTTCCTGCTCATCACCGTCACCGCGGCGGTGTTCATTTTTGGATGTGCTCGAGCCGAACGAGGGCCGCTGGCCTGGATTTTCGGGAACCCGGTGAGTCGCCACATGGGCTTCGTGTCCTACAGCTTCTACCTTTGGCATTGGCCGATCATCGTGTTCATGAGCCCTGATCGGCTGGGTCTCACCCCGTGGCTGCTCGACACCTGTCGGGTGGCCGTTGCCCTTGCTCTAGCCGAGGCAACGTACTGGTTCATTGAGAAGCCGATCCACCAACAGCGCTGGGAACTCAAGCGCCAGGGACCCGTCTTGGGTGGGGCGTTCGCCGGTACGATTGCCCTGCTGTTGCTCATCACCTTGGCCCCGCCGAAGCGAACGGTGGCCAACGTCCGCACCGGCGAGGAAACATCCGGCGCAAAACGTGGGAACACGGTCCTGGTCATGGGTGATTCCCTGGCCTTCGTCCTGGCGGGCACCGCCCCAGCGGAGTACCCGTACCGGGTACAGGGCGCGTTCCAGGCCCATTGCGACATCATCGGCGATCGCATTTACACCAGCGGCAGCACCGTGGAGGATGCCGTCGCTGATTGCCCTACGTGGCCGAAGCATTGGGCCGACGCGTTCAGGGGAAAACTCGATGGGGTGTCGGCCAACCCCGACGCCATCATGGTGACTTTTGGTTTGCGGGAACTGTTCGATTTCGATGATGCCGGGACCCGAGTGGTGGTGGGCTCGCCTGAGTGGGAGAGGGCCTACCGCTCCGCGGTGACAAAAGCGGCCGACCTGATCCGGAGCTATTCTGATGTGCCGGTTTTTTGGCTGGATGTGCCCTGTTATCAGTGGGCTGAGGCAACCAGCGATGGCCAGGAGCAGGATGCAACCCGGCTAGCCACGGTGAATCGGGTTCTAAAGGACGTGCTCGCTGACTACCCGAATATCACGGTCGTCCCGTATGCCAAGCGGGTTTGCGGAGGCGCAGGCTTGACCGAGCCGGATTTGAAAATCCGGCCCGATGGCGCCCACTTATCTGTTGCCGCCGCCGGGGATTTTTGGCACTGGATGCAACCACAGATCGCCAAAGCAACCTCCGGCTAGTACAGGTCTGGTTGCCGGTGCTCAGGGTTCAGCGTCGGGAGGGCGGTCGGTTCGTCCGGGCCGTTGGCGGTTATGAACACCGCAGCGAAGCCGCCCGTTTTCGACCACCGTCTCACCGCCGGCGCACCATTCGATGATGTGGTCGACCTCGCAGAGATGGGCCGGGACCCGGCACCCGTCCGACGTGCAGTAACGATCCCGAATCTCGATGGCCCGGCGCACGCCGCCCCGGAAGAGCCGTTGCTTTCGGCCCAGATCCAGGACCCGTGACTTGGGCCCGAACACGATGCGCTCGATCTCCGCCTCGGAAAGCCACGGTGTGATCTGGCCGGGGGTGACGACGGTGCCGCTGGCGAGTTCACACATCTTGGCGAAGGAGCCCTCCCCAAGGTGCACGGTGAACAGGGGAGCAGCGGGGGTTGACCCGGGCACAACCGCGGACGATCTGGTGGCCATGATGATGAGCGCGTCGGCCCGGCGCTGGCCGGGAGTGCGGGCGAGGTGCTCAAGCTTCATGTCTTCGCCCCAAACGGCTTTGGCGGCGGCCCAGTCTTCCTCGAAGAGTTGCTGCTCGATCCGGTGAAGCTCGTTGGCGAACACGGCCCCACGAACCGGATCGAGACGGCCTTGCACGTCGATCTGTCCCTCGGTGGTCTCCGACACGTTCAAGTAGCGGCCCGCAAAATCGCGTGAGGCTCGGTCCTCGGCGGCTGCGTCATCCGCCGCACCGCACCAGTACGTCACGAACTGTCTGAGGTCTTGAAAGTGAAGCTTCTTGGCTTCTGAGACCAGGAACACCTCGTCCCGACGAAAGAGTGCTTCTCGCGCCGCGATGTTGGCCCGGCACAACAGATCGACCTTGTCGGCAGGAAGCTCGCCTGTGGCGAAGGCCTCCGTGACCCGAGGCATGATGCGTAGCTTCCGGGCTCGGCCTATGAGCGCGGCGGCGGAGGCAGGCGAGCAGCCGGTATCTCGTACGAGGCGGGCGGCGGCGCTCTTCGATCTGTCCAGCGCATACAGACAGCGGCAATCCCACTCTCCCGCGAGTGCCGTGAGCGCGGCGGCGAGCAGGTTGGCATCGCGAGCCACGCTCATGACCCCGGCCGAGATTTCGGCATCTGCCCCACTGGCCACCTCGGGGTAGGCCGCCGATAAGACCAGGACCGGTCCGTGGACTGCCTCGATTCTGTCTGTCAAGTACATGCACTGATCGTACACCTGTTCGATCAAAGGTGAGTCATATATACGGAAAAAAAACTACAACTACGTACAAATATTGAAGAAACATCTACTTGTTGACCCGCAAGGCGGCTTGCAGGGCACAACCATTCGTGGGACATTCGTGATCTGTTGCTCCCCATCGGCGGGCGATACCGTGGCGCGGTCGAGCAGACAAATTCCAAGGAACACCATGCTGGCTTCCCGCCGATTTCTTCGTCCCAAGCGCGCTGCCGTCGCTGGCCTGCTGGCTGCCGGTTTGGTTGCCGCCGCTGGATTGTCACCGGTTGCAGCCAGAGCCATTGCACCGGCCGCCTCCTCGATGGGTAAGCCTGGCGGGCCGCTTTCGGCCCGGCTCCAGGACCTGGCCGCCCCCGGCACGCGCTTGGCGCCATCCACCGATCAGGGTGTGGCCGTGGGCCTTCCGCCCTCCGGCGCCGGCAGCCTCCTGCATCGAAATGGCCGAATTCTGGTGAACCTGGTGGTCGACCGGCCCGAAGTCATCGCCAAGGCGGCGAACGTCGCCGACACCGAATTGGTGGCCACCGGGGTAGACGGCGTCACCGCCACCTTGGCTATCGCGCCCACCCAGCTGGCCACCTTGGCCAGCGTGACCGGACTCCGGTCGGTCCATGAGATCCTGGCCCCCAAGCTTCGGGGCGCCTCCACGCCGGCCCCATCGGCGCCAGCCGGCCGCCTTGCGGCTACCTGCCCGACCGGCGTGGTCTCCGCTGGAGATACCCAACTGAAAGCGGCCGTGGCCCGTAGTACCTACAGCGTCGACGGCGCCGGGGTGAAGGTCGGCGTGATCTCAGACTCCTTCAAGGCCGACGCGTCGGCTTACAACGCCGACATTGTCTCCGGCGACTTGCCCGGCGTGGGGAATCCCTGCGGCCACACGATCCCGGTCAAAATTCTCTCTGACTACCTCGCTGTAGATGCGACCGACGAGGGCCGGGCCATGACACAAATCGTGCACGACCTCGCCCCGGCCGCGGAGCTCTTGTTCGCCTCGGGCTTCAACGGTGATATCGACTTTGCCAACCAGATTCGTGCCCTCCGAGATGCCGGCGCGACCGTCATCGTGGATGACCTTGGCTACTTCAACGAGCTGATGTATCAGGACGGCCCTATTGCCGCCGCGGTCGATGAGGTCACCGCTGATGGCGTCGCGTACTTCTCGGCCGCCGGCAATGCCGAGTTGTCGGTTGGGGGTAAGTCGATCGGTTCCTATGAAGCTCCGGCGTACCGCCCCGCGACATGCCCGACGCTCTTCACGGCGGACTACACCTGCCACGATTTCGACCCTGGCGTTGGCGTTACCCCCTACGACAGCATCACGATTCCGAGCGGGGGTCTGGTCCTCGTCACCACTGGTTGGAGCCAACCGGCGTATGGCGTGACGACCGATCTCGACCTGCTTTTGTATGACCCAATCACCAACAAAGTTGTGGCCGTCGGTGGGGACGACAACCTCAAAAATGGTCAGCCCACCGAGCTACTGGGATACCAAAACTCCACCGGTTCGTCTCGTCAGCTGCGGATTGTTGTGGGTCGGTACAAGTCCGCCGGGACCCTCGGCACTCCCCGTTTCAAGTTCATTTTTCAGCGCGCAGATCTCTCTGCGGTGCAGTGGAATACCAACGCCGGGGGCGATGTGTTCGGGCCCACCATCTATGGCCACAGTGCCGCTACCGCCGGGGCCAGCATTGCCGCCACCCCGGCCAGCAATGCCACCGCCATCGAGTCGTTTTCCTCTCGTGGACCAGCCCTGTATTGCTGGAGCCCCGTCGCCGGAACCATCGCGTCGGCGCCCTTGTCGCCCTGTGTGAGCGAACAGGTCGACCTAGCGGCCACCGATGGTGTGGATACCACCGTGGGGAGTTCCGGCCTCAACCCGTTCTTCGGAACGTCGGCCGCGGCGCCGCACGCGGCCGCAGTTGCGGCCCTGTTCCGCCAGAAGCATCCCTGTGCAAGCGAGGCCGATGTGTTGGCCACCATGAAAGCCAATGCCACGGTCCTGGCTGGCTACAGCCCAGCCGCCCAGGGGTCCGGCCTCGTCAATGCGCTGGACACGGTGGCCGATGGGGTTGCCTGCGTAGGGACGCCGTCGGCGCCAGGTGCGCCCACGGTGGTCTCGGCAGGGGCCGGCCGGGCAACGATCACCTGGGCTGCCCCGGCTTCACTGGGCGGCGGCACCCTCACGGGGTACACGTTGCAGGTTCTTGGTGTGACCGGCGCCGTGATCTCGAGCACCGCTCTCGGCACGGCCACTACCCAGGTATTCGCCGCGCTGCCCGCTGGGGCGTACCGCTTTCGGGTTCGGGCCGAAGCTGGGACAAGTAGCCCGTACTCGCCTCGGTCCGCCGTGACCATCCCGCCATTTCGGACGGTCGACGCGTTCACGACCCGTCAGTTCCTGGACTTCGTGGATCGCAATCCCACCGCCGGCGAGAAGAGCGACTGGAACGCGGTGATCGTGAATGGATCCGCCACCCCTGCGGCCCGTGTCCTTCGGTCCACCCTGTTCAGCGCGTGGGGTCCGGCATTGGACCCCATAACTCGCATGTTTTACGCCGCCCTGGGCCGTGCCCCAGATACGGCCGGGCTCACTAGCTGGCTGTCCCATCGACGGTCGGGCCTGAGCGTTGCCTCCATGGGTAGCTATTTCGCCGCCTCGAGTGAGTTCAAGACTCGCTTCGGTACTCTCACCAACCGGCAGTTCGTGTCCCAGGTGTACCTGAACGTGCGGGGTGTTGTCGGCCCCAAGTCCACCATCGACTACTTCACCTCAGCGCTTGACCGGAAGGATCTTTCACGGGGTTCGTTCCTGGCCACGCTGTCGGAAGATGCCGCGCACAAGGACCGCCGGGCGGGCGAGGTTGCCACCGTCAGCCTGCATTTCGCCATGCTCCGCCGGGCTCCAACCAGCACAGAGATCGCTACGTGGAAGGTGTCGGCCAAGGCCAACCGGACCGCGTTGGCCAACGCCCTGCTCACCAGCGCGCCCTATGACGCCAGAACCTGACCGTGCCCTCGACGCCGGTACCCGATTGCAGATCAGCCCTCGGGTTTGGGAGCCAATTCGTAGAGGAACTGATAGGCGAAGAGTTGCGGACGCAGCGCGACGGCGCCGCGGTCCACGCGGCCGGCGAGAGCTCGGAGACCGCCCGTGGAACCGCGGCCGGGTGCAGCGGAGGTTGATGAGCCACCCCGCTCGACCACGCCCAAGGGGAGGCCGATGGCTTCGGTCCGGGAGATGGTCCAGCCGGCGTGGTCGACCAAGCGGGCGAAGCTTCGCTTGGTGAAGAAGCGCAAGTGACCTTGATCGAGAATGCCGCGAGCGTCGTAGTCGAACCGGCCGAGGGCAACGCGGGTGCGGGGATACCAATGACCGAAGTTGGGGATGGAGGTGATGAGGCGGCCGCCGGGACGGAGGCGGGCACGGATGTGACCCAGCATGGCCTCGGGGTCCCGTACGTGTTCGAGGACGTCGGCAGCGAGGACGACATCGAAGCCACCTCCGACGGCTTCGGGGATGCCCGCCTCCAGGTCTGCTTCAAAGAAGTCGGTAAGGCGCTCGCGAACGCCTTTGTGTTCGATGAGGTCGACCCCGATCACCTCGTGGCCTTGGGCCATCAGTCGGGCGCCGACCACGCCATCTGAGCACCCGAGATCCAGCACTCGAGATGGCGAACGGAGGGCCATCCAGGCTTCCACACGGCCGTGGGAGGTATCGGCATCGTCCTTGAGTTCGTACGAATCTGAGGCGAACGCCAACTCGCCCGTGCCGAAGCCCATTTTGTGGGCTCGGTATCGGCTCACGTCCTTGGCCACGTCCTTGGCGTACTTCATGCCGTCGACGTAACAAATTTCGTCGCCGTAATAGGTGGGGATGGGGATCTCCACGATGCGCTGGGCGGCCTCGTGAAGCTGGATGATGATCTGCGTATCGAAGTTGAAACCATCGTGATTGCCCTCGATTGGCAGTTTGGCCAGGGCGTGAACGTCGTAGGCGCGGTATCCCGAATGCCATTCCGACAACCCGGTGCCCACCACCTTGTTTTGCAAGGCGGTGAGGATTCGGTTGCCCACGTATTTGTAGGCGGGCATGCCGCCTTTGCGGGCCTCGCCGGCCAGCATCATGCGGGACCCAA
>JANXNS010000191.1 GCA_025353965.1 Aquihabitans sp. | reverse complement strand
CCTCATGGATATCGAGGCCGACGCCGTGCCCGGTGCCATGAAGAAAGGCGTCGAGCCAGCCAGCTTCAGCAATCACGTTCCGGCAGGCGGCGTCGACGGCGGTGGCGGCCACGCCGTCCGCCACCGCCGCGACCCCTGCCGCCTGCGCCTCGGTCACCACCTGGTACATGCGGGCCTGAGTGGGAGTTGGCTCCCCCACCATGACCGTGCGAGTCATATCGGAGTGATACCCATCCACCAGGGCACCGAAGTCGATCACCACCAGATCTCCTTCCGCGATCGTGCGATGCCCGGGACGGTGATGGGGCCGGGCGCCATGGGGACCTGATGCAACAATCGTCTCAAAACTCACGTCGTCGGCGCCCAACTGGCGCATGGCCGTGTCCAGCTCAAATCCGAAGTCGACCTCCGTGGGCCGCTCAGCCAAACGGTGTCGTACCTTGGCCAGCGCAGCATCCGCGATGGAACACGCGGTTGCGAGCCGGTCCACTTCACCGTCGTCCTTGTGAAGCCGGAGGCCGCCGACCAGGCCTGCCGTGGGAACCAGATCCAGCGCCGGGAACCATTCCTGGTCATACGAACGCTGCGCGGACCAGGTGACCGCGTCGGCTTCGAGCCCAAGGCGCCGGACGCCAGCACGGCCTACTGCGGTGATGAGCAGCTTTTGCTGGGCGAAGCCCGACACCTCGATGTTGGCGCTCACGCCCGCCGCGCTGAGCTGCGCGCCTGCCTGCTCCCCGTAACGGCCGTCAGTGACGAACGTGAGCCCGTCCGAGGCCACCAACAACAAGGCCGCCGAGCCCGTGAAACCGGTGAGATAGCGAATGTTGGTGAGGCTCGTGACAAGCAGTGCATCGACCTCCGCGTCCGCCAAGACCTCCTGCAAGCGTTCGGAGCGCGAGGACACGTCCATAGGGGCAAGTACCCGGCGATCGACGAGGGGGCTGGCGATGCTGGCGACGTCGGGCATGGGAGAACTCCGATCGGGGGGACGGGTGCGTCAGCCTACGGGAGGGGTCTCCGGTCAGTGAGCGAGCAGCGCCGCGACCGTGTCGATCGCTAGGCGGTAGCCATCGCCGCCGAGTCCGGCGATGGTTTGGTCGGCCACGGGCTCGACGACCGAAAGGTGGCGCCATGGCTCGCGGGTCTTTGGGTCAGACAGGTGCAGCTCGATGACCGGACCCTCGAAGGCGGCCAACGCATCGTGGATGGACCAGGCGTAATGCGTCAGCGCGCCGGGGTTGATCACAATGGCGACGCACCGACCTCGGGCCGCGTGAATGGCGTCGATGAGGTCGCCCTCATGGTTCGATTGCAGGTGGTCGACCACCATCCCATGAGTTGCCGCCGCTTCAGTTGCGGTGGCCACATGGTCGGCCAGGGTTGCCGTGCCGTAGATCACGGGTTCGCGCTCGCCCAATAGATTGAGGTTCGGCCCTGACAGCAGCAGCACGATCGACGTCACATCCCGCTCCACGCCCTCATCCTCCCCCACCGACAACCGAAGATGTCGCAGTTATGGCGCGATGGACTGCCTAACTGCGACATCTTCGTGGTTTTGGTCATTGGATGGCTTCGAGCGCGGCTAGTAGTACCGCCTGGTCGATGACCTCTACCAGCTCTACGCCGTTGGGCCCGTCGAGGACGAACGTGATGCCATTGATGGCCTTCTTATCTCGGGCGAAGAGCGCAATGAGTTCCGCAGGATCCGATCCCGAAGGCAGGTTCATCGGGAGGTCGTAGCTGGCCACCACCCGCCGGTGCTCGGCGACGCGAGCCGCATCTACCCGGCCCAACCGGAGGGCCAACTCCGCGGCGTAGATGAGGCCGATGGCCACCGCCTCGCCATGGCGAAGGTCATAGTCCCCGGCCGTCTCCAGCGCGTGTCCGAGGGTGTGGCCGTAGTTGAGGATGGCCCGCCGGCCGCCCTCGCGTTCGTCGGCTCCAACCACCTCTGCCTTGCAGGCGACACATGCCGCGACTGCTTCCTCCAGCGGCAGGTCGGCCAGCCGATCCACGCCCAGGAACGCGTACTTGGCCATCTCCCCTTGACCGTTGCGGTACTCGCGGGGCGGCAGCGTGGCTAGCACGTCGGTATCGCAGATGACCGCAGCGGGCTGCCAGAAGGCGCCGACCAAGTTCTTGCCCTCCGGCAGGTTCACCCCGGTCTTGCCACCAACGGCGGCGTCTACTTGACCGAGCAGCGTGGTGGCAACGTGCACGACCGGAATGCCGCGGTGGTAGATCGCGGCGGCAAAGCCGGCGGTATCGGTGACTACGCCTCCGCCCACGGCCACCACGCAATCGCCTCGGGTGAGGCCCCATTCCGCCCAATCTCGGCAGAGGTCCTCCACGGTGCCTAGGTCCTTGCCATGCTCACCTTCGCCGATGATGAACACTCGATGCTCGACCCCGGGATCCACGGTGACCGGGATGGATTCCTGCGTGACCACGGCAACCCGCTGGACGCCGGCAGGCAGAACCTCCTTCAGGCGGTGACGGGCACCCGCACCCACCAGCACGCGGTAGCTGCGGTCCCCCAGCGGCACTTCCAGCTCGATCATGGCCGCACCGCGTCGGCGCCGACCACGAGCGACGCATCTACCGCGCCCAGCGCAACCAGCGCCTCGGCAACCTGCTCGGCAAGACGCCACTTGGGTTTCTCGCCTGCTTCGTGAGCCGGGCGCACCTCAACGACGGCGTCGGCCACCTCCCGGTACCAGCCGTCTCGCTCGGCGTAGAGCCGGTCGAAAACTTCCACCGGGTCGGCGTCGGCCAGAAGCGGACGGTGTGGCTTGGCCTGCGCTCGCGACGCCAAGAATGCCGGCTCACCGTGCAGGTAGACCACGGCCACGCCGTCTCCGCTGAGGCGGGCACGGGTTTCCGGGCGAATGACTACGCCCCCACCGGCACCAATCACCAGGGGCGCCGGTTCCGTCAACAATGCGGCCAGGAGCTCCGCCTCTGCTTGGCGGAAGGCGTCTTCGCTCTCGGCGAACCAGTCCGCGACGGACCGGCCGGTTCGGGCCTCGAGTTCCACGTCTGCGTCCACAAAGTGGCGGCCCACCAAACGGGCCAGCTTCTTGCCAACGGTGGTCTTCCCGGACCCCATGAGGCCGACCAGGACAATGTGAGGCCGCGCCGCGAGAGCGGGCTCGTTGACCGGGGAAACAGCCGGGTCAGACACCGACGGGACCGGCCGCCAACGAGGCAACGAAGGCCTGGTGGTTACGGGTGAACTCCGCCACAGAATCTCCACCAAATTTACGGGTGGCTTCGTTGGCCAGCACCAAGGCAACCATGTGCTCCGCAACCACCGCGCAGGCGGGAACGGCGGTGACATCGGTGCGTTCCTTGAACGACACCCCTGGCTCCTTCGTTCGCGTGTCTACGGTGGCCAGCGTGGGCCGGTTCAAGGTGGCCAGCGGTTTCATGGCGGCGCGAACTACCAACGGTTCGCCGGTGGACATGCCACCCTCTACACCTCCGGCCAGGGCCGATCCCCGCTGGTAGCCGCCTTCTTCGGTCCAGGTCACTGGATCGTGGGCCTCGCTCCCACGGCGGCCCGCAACCTCGAAGCCGTCGCCAATCTCGACGCCCTTGACCGCCTGGATGCTCATGACGGACTGCGCCAGGGCGGCATCCAGCTTGCGGTCCCAGTGGACATGGCTGCCGAGCCCAATGGGCACGCCGTAGGCGATGACTTCCACCACCCCACCGAGCGAATCTCCGTCTTTGGCGGCTTCTTTGATTTCCTCGACCATTGCCTCTGCGGCCACGGCGTCTAGGCAGCGAACCTCGTTGGCGTCGACCAAGGCCAGATCATTTGGACCGGGGCGGTGAGCGCCAGCGGCCTTGGCCGAGCCCATTTGGACCACATGCGACACGATCTGAACACCCAAGGTGGCCAGCAGTTTCTTGACCAGCGTGCCCGCGGCGACACGGGCTGCGGTCTCCCGGGCCGAGGCCCGCTCCAGCACATCTCGCGCGTCGGTGAAACCGTACTTCTGCATGCCAGCCAAATCTGCGTGGCCCGGCCGAATCTGGGTGAGTGGGGCCTGGGTCGGGCCATCTTCCGCCGCTGGCGACATTTCGGTTTGCCATTTCTCGGGGTTGCGTTCCCACTCTGAGTTGGCAATCTCTATAGCGACCGGCGAACCGAGCGTGCGCCCGTGACGCACCCCGCCAACCAGGGTGACGACATCTTGCTCGAAGCGCATCCGCGGGCCCCGGCCATAGCCAAGCCGACGACGAGCCAACTCCGCGCTGATCTCCTCGGTGGAGATTTCAAGCCCTGCGGGTAGCCCTTCGACCACCACAATCAGGGCGGGGCCGTGGGACTCACCGGCAGTCAGGAAGCGAAGCACGGCGCAACGCTACCGGCCCACGACAACCCCTGACGAACCCCTTTCAAGGCCAAGAACCGAGGGGAACGACGGGCTGTGCTGCGTGGTCAGGCGGCGTTGAGCAGGGTGTGCAGGATCTGCTCGCTCAGCAGGATGGTGCCGACGGCCCCGACGGCAAGCCACGGCCCAAACGGGTAGGGCTCGCTGGCCTTGCGCACGATCATGATGATGGCCCCAACCACCAGCCCGATGAGGCTTGCGGCGATAAGGGCATAGAGCACCAGGAACGGGTTCAGGTAGCCGAGCCAGATTCCGAGGAGGGCCGCGAGCTTTACGTCGCCCATGCCCATCCCTTCTTTGTGCACGATCAGTTCGTAGGCGATCAACGTGACCCCAAGGAACCCGGCATAGGCAACACCGCCGATGACCGCGCCCAAGATGGCGTTACGAGGCTCATCGACACTCAGATAAGCCAACGGCACGACTGCGACCAGCGATACCAAGATCGACGGGTACGTGATCTTGTTGGGCAGGATGTAGAGCTCGAGATCGATCACCGAGAGGGCAAGCAGGACCGAGAAGAACACGGCGTACGGCACCAGTTCCCACGATGCGCCAAAGCGCAGCCCGGCCAGGACCCACAACGCAGTATTGGCCGCCTCCACCAGCGGGTACCCCGCGGGGATCGACTCGCCGCAGGATCGACACTTTCCCCGTAGCAGCAGCCAAGACACCACCGGAATGTTGTCCCGAGCGGCAATTGGGTTCTCACACTGCGGGCACTTGGACGCGGGACCGATGACCGATTCGCCCGCGGGAACCCGCACGATCACCACGTTGAGAAATGACCCGATCACCAGCCCGAACAGGGCAAGGATGGGGAGCAGAAGGGCGGTCGACATGGGGACGGGACCCTATAGGCGGCGAGGTGCGGCTTAGGGCTTGACGCTGGAAAGGAACTTCAGCAGCGAACCACGGTCGTCGGCCTGCGCCCCCGGCTCCGCTGCTACCTCGGGAACAATCTCAGCCTCGGCTTCGCCCGCAGTCTCGTCGATGGCTGCGGGTTCACCGGCTAGCGCCTCAGCCGTCCACGCGGCCGCGAAATCATCTGCTGCCTCTTCGTCCGCTGGTAGCGGACTCATCTCGCTGTCGTAGGCAACCCGCTCCGCTTCAAACCCGGTGGCCCCACCGGCGACATACGGGGCCCAGGGCGCGGGGGGAGCTTTGCCCAGAAGCGCTTCGGCTTCGATCGACTCGAACGTCCGGCCGTCAACGGCGCCGAGGGCATCTATCTCGCCGACGAAGGATGTGCCCTCACCGGGAAGCGGCTCAGGGAGGAGCGCATCTTCATGGCTCTCCATGACAACGGGGCCAGCTTCAGCGCTCAGCAGGGCCAGGTCGCAGGCGAGGGCATCGGCCACGCTCTTCGCGCTGCCGTCCTCGTTCGCCAGGACGTCTTCTTGATCCTCGAGGGGCTCGCCCAACTCAATCAACCCCGTCTCGACGAGGCCCTTGACCCGACGGGAGACGTTCAAGTCGGTGATCTCAAGATGGTTACCCACGGCTCGAACCGTTGCCCCCGCACCAACCGCGGCCAGGAGGTTCCACTGCGGCGCGGTCACGGTGACCTCAGGCCCATCAAGTTCTGCGACGAGCGAAACCCATGAGTCCATCGACGGGACCACTGCTTCCACGTCAGCCCACTCGACCAGGAAGGTCTGCGCGGCAGAAATGGCTTCATCGACATCGGAGGGCTCGCTCAGCTCGCTGGGCTCTTCCCCGTCGTCGAAGAGAAACGATCCTTCATCGAAACGAAGAAGTTCGAACACCACATCGGCCGCTCGCGTGGCGTGCTGTGACGTGGTGACGGAGCCACCAACCAAGTCACCAGCGCACAGCCAGACCTCGCCACTCCCGTGAGGCCCAGAGACGCCGAGACGCCCCGTCTTGGCCGTACCGGCCAGCAGGCGGAGCACATCGGGAAGTGCGAACGAGCTGAGATCGCCCTGTAATGCCACGGGAACTCCTGGAGAGACGTCGATATCGAGGTGGACATCCATCGGCACCAAGAACGTGGTCTGAAGGGCTTCCGGCCGTTCTCATAAAACCGGCCGTGGTCGTAGGGGTCAGTCGCGGGCCGCTCGAGCCATGACAGCCAGGTCAGCGGTAACGCCAGTCCATCGCTGAATGGACAAGGCGGCCTGATGAACGAGCATGCCCAGGCCATCTACCGGGGTGGCCCCCCGATCAGCTGCGGCTCGCAGCAATGGTGTGTGCCGCGGCGAATACACCAAATCAACCACGACCTGGCCGGGGCCCAGCAGCGCCGGATCGAGCGGTAGCGGGCCGCTATCACCGATGTCCGCGCCCATCCCGATGGAGGTGGCATTGATGATCAGGTCGGCCCCGGCAAGATCACCGGACAAACCAACCCGGCCGACGCCCCCAGCCAACGCGGCGGCGACCTCGGCCTTTCCTCGGGTGCGATTCAGCACGGCCACGTCGGCCGCTCCGGCATCTGCCAGCGCCCAAACCACCGACCGCGCTGCTCCCCCGGCGCCAAGAACTACGCACCGCAAGCTGGCAGGATCGACCCCGCTGTCAGACCGCAGAGAAGCGACCAAGCCGGCCCCGTCGGTGTTGTCGCCCACCAACTCGGTGCCCTCCCAGGCAATGGAGTTCACCGCTCCCAACGCGGTGGCCACGGGCGTGAGGCGGTCAAGCGATGCGATCACGTCGACCTTGTGGGGCATGGTCACCATCAGGCCACCGAGCGACAGGGCGCGCATGGCCGCCACCGCCTGGGCGCCGTCACCCGGCCGGACCTCAAAGGCCACCAAGGCCCAATCCAGGCCCGCCGCTTGGAAGGCTGCGTTGGCCAACAAGGGCGACCGCGAATGTCCAACCGGCGAGCCGATCACCGCGGCTACACGGGTGGACCCCCGGAGCGAGACTGCAAAGGGATCCGGGTCAGCCACAGCCAAGCCCCTTGTTCTTACAGACCCGGACGGCCTGCTCGAACTCAGCCTTGGTGTTCACGAAGACGTGAATATTGGGCTCGGCCAGGACGTAGTAGAGCCAGGCGCCATTGGCTGGGGCCAAGGCGGCGGCCAAGGCCAAATCGCCGGGCGCCGAAATAGGTGTGGGCGGCAAACCTTTACGGCGCCTGGTGTTGTAGGGCGCATTGGCGTCTTCGAAGTCCACCGGGTTGCCCGTCAGTTCGGCGCCATATCGGTCTGAAGCATCGATGCCAAGGGCGATGTCTTGGTGGAGCCGGTTATAGATGACGGTGGCAATTTTGGGGCCCTCTTCAGGGTTGCCCGCCTCTGCCTGGACCATGGATGCCACGGTCAGGAGCTGATAGGTGGACAGGTCCAGGCCGTAGGTGGCCTTGATCTTGGCCTTGGCTCCCACCACATCTAGGCCGCCCAGGCGGGTCTGCATTTCGTCGGCCAACTGGGTGAGGAACCCCACTTCGTCCGTACGTGAACCGACCTCATAGGTGGCCGGGAAGAGCAGGCCCTCGTAGGACGGTTGGCCCTCCGGGCGAAGGCTTGTGGGCACCTTGCCCGCCGCCAACGCCGCATCGAGCTTCTTCACCGTAAAACGCGGGACTTGCGCCGCGGCGCGGGCGGTGAGCTTGGCCACCTTCAGGCCTTCGGGGATCGACACGCGAACGGTCTGGGCCGAAATCTGTTCCGACGGCCCCTTGGCCATGGTGGCTAGAACGAGGTCTACATCGGAATTCTGTTTCAACCGATAGATGCCGGCCTCGAAGGAGCCCGCACCTTTCCGGCTGGCATAGAAGTTAAAAACCATCGAGTTGGCGATGACTCCCTCGGCCTCCAGAACAGAGCCGATTCCACTGGTGGACGCCCCTTGGGGAACCTCCACCGATACCGTCTGACCAGGGCTACCAGGGGGGTCGAGCTGGCGGTTATACCAATACAGCGAACCGCCAGCCACGGTTGCAGTCAGGATGGCCAACACGATCAACACGCCGAGCCAACGCGAGACCGAACCCTCGCTTGGTAGGTCGTCGTACTCGTAGCCATCATCAGCCACTGGACCGCCCGCGATGACGGCCGAAGAACCCGGGGTAGGCGCAGCCCTGCGGCGAGGCGGCCGAGCCGGCCCCCGGCCCGATGTGGGGCCTTCGGTCATCGGTCAGACCCCCTGGTGGAGCGGACAACAATCACGGGGTCGGTTCCTCCTGGGAAGCAGCATCGCCTGCGTCTCGATCAAGCCAATCCTGCAAGATGACGGCGGCCGCAACCATGTCGACCACCTGCCGGCGTTGGCGTCCGTCCATGTCTCCGCGCTCGCGTAGCGCCCGATCAGCGATCCGGGTGGTGAGGCGTTCGTCATAGACCTCAACGGGCACGCCCACCACGGCGGCTAGCTCATCTCGCTCTGCCAAGACGCCGGCGGCCGCAGGACCGACAGCTCCGCCCAAATCTATGGGGAGGCCCAGTAGCAGCAGATCTGCCTCCCACTCCACCACCAGGTCCGCGATTTCGCGATGAAGGCGAGGCCGATCCTTATGCCGTTCCAGCACGAGAATTGGTGTGGCCACGCGGCCGTCGTCGTCGGATACGGCGACGCCGATCCGCTTGGCGCCAAGGTCGAGTGCCAGCACGCGCACGCGACTCAGGCGATCCCGGCCGCAACGCGGGCCAGGTCTAGCGCCTCGTCGATTCGGGACGGATCCTTGCCACCGGCAACGGCCAACTCGGGATGTTTCCCGCCGCCACCGCCCACGAGCCGGGCCGCCTGAGCAATGAGTTCGCCAGCATTGAGCCCACCCTCGGCCGTGGTGGCAGCCACCAGGGCCACCCCGCCACCTTCGGGAGCACCGATGAGGACGACGGCGCGCACGTCGGCCTGGTCACGCACGGCGACCCCGAGGCTGCGCAGGTCTTCCCGGCCGAGCCCGTCCACCCGGGCGACCACAACGCCGTCCTTGGCCCCCGCGGCCAGATCTCCGGCGCCGCCGGTGGCCAGCTTGGCCTTGAGCGACCTGACCTCCGCCCGCAAGTCCGCAAGCTCGGCGAGGCGCTTGTCTATGCCGTCGAGCAGTTCGGCCTGGGGCACGCCGATCCGTTCCGCGGCCGCCGTGAGTTCGGCTTCTTCCCGACGAATCCGGTTGATCGGCCCAAACCCGGTGATGGCTTCTATCCGGCGCAGGTTCGACCCGATGGAACTCTCCGAGATCACCTTGGTCGGCCCGATGTCACCAGTCCGCGTCACATGGGTTCCACCGCACAATTCGGTGGAATGGGGGCCTGCCTCCAGCACCCGAACGAGGTCTCCGTACTTCTCGCCAAAGAAAGCAATGGCGCCGAGCTCGGTGGCTGCCGCCTTGGTGGTCTCGAAATGCCGAACCGGGTCATTGGCCAAAATATCGTGGTTGACCAGGTTTTCGATCTGGATGATCTGTTCTGCCGTGATGGCTTCGTAATGGCTGAAATCGAACCGGAGCCGATCGGGGGCAACCATGGAGCCCTGCTGTTTCACATGGGTGCCGAGCACCTCGCGCAGCGCCCAATGAAGCAAGTGGGTGGCGGTGTGGTTGCGGCGAATGGCATCTCGCCGCTCGATGTCAATGGCAGCAACGACGGTGGCCCCGAGAGTGGGCTCACCCTCGGTGACCCGCACCAGGTGGCGGTTCAGGCCCGGCAGAGCGAAGCGGGTATCGGTGACCTCCGCAACGAAACCCTGCGCCGTGAGCCGCCCGGTATCGCCCACTTGGCCGCCGGATTCTGCGTAGAACGGTGAACGGTCCAAGAAGACGCTGATGATGCCATCTGCGCCTGCCACCAAGCCCACGATGGTTGCTTCTGTGCGGAACGTCTCACGCCCCACGAATTCGGTGGTTCCGTGGGCATCCAACACGGCGGCAAACGAGTCTGCCTCGTCTCCGACGACGAGCCCACCCTTCTTCGAACCCTCACGCGCCCGGCGCCGTTGGTCCGCCATGTCCACGTCGAAGGCGTTACGGTCCACGCCAAAGCCGCGCCGCTCGGCGATCTCCGTGGTCACCTCAAGCGGGAAGCCGTGGGTGTCGTGCAGCAGGAAGGCGACCGAGCCCGGCAGTTCGCCCTGCTCAGCAGCATCGACGAGGGCCCCGTCCAGAATGCCCAGGCCGCTGCGGAGCGTGCGCCGGAACTGATCTTCTTCCCGAGCGAGCACGCCGAGGACGGTGTCTGCGTTGGCTCGCAACTCGGGGTAGGCGTCGGCCATGAGCTCAATCGTGCGTTCGGCCAGCGCCGGCGCGACCGGCTTCTCGACGCCGAGCAGGTAGGCGAAACTCACGGCTCGGCGGATGATCCGCCGGAGCACGTACCCACGGGCCTCGTTGGATGGGGCGACGCCATCGCTGACCAGGAAGGTCATGGTGCGGGCATGGTCTGCCAACAACTTCAGGGTGATGTCGGACTCGGGGTCCGCACCCAGGCGCACGCCCGTGAGTGACTCGGCCTCGCCGATGAGGGCCCGGAGCTCGTCGGTCGCCCAAACGGCGGGTGAGTCAATAGTGACCCCGAGGATCCGTTCGAGGCCGGCACCGGTGTCGATGTTTTTGTTCTCGAGCGGGCGGAGCGTGCCGTCGTCACGACGGAAGGACTGCTGGAACACGAGGTTCCAAAACTCGACATAGCGCGCCTCCGCAGCCGGGTTGGCTGGGCCGCCGTCCGGGCCATTCTGCGGGCCGAAATCCCAGAAGAGCTCGGACGATGGGCCGCACGGGCCGGTGTCTCCCATCTCCCAGAAGTTGTCCTTATCGAGACGCTGAATGCGCTCGATCGGAAACCCGACCTCATCTACCCAGAGCTCGACGGCCTCATCGTCGTCCACATGGCAGGTGACCCAGATCCGGTCTCCGTCAAGGCCGAGCGTCTCGGTGGAGAACTCCCATGCCCATCTGATGGCATCGGCTTTGAAGTAGTCGCCAAAGCTGAAATTACCCAGCATCTCGAAGAAGCTGAGGTGGCGAGCGGACCGCCCGATGGCATCAAGATCGTTGTGCTTGCCGCCGGCGCGCACACATCTCTGAATGGACGACACACGCGGCGGCTGCCACGGGACCTGCTCCTCACCAATGAAATAGGGGACGAACGGCATCATCCCCGAGTTGGTGAACATGGGCGCAGAGGGATGAAGCGGGATCAGGCCAGCGGAGGGCACGGCGGTGTGCTGACGAGCCACCCAGAACTCCGTCCAGACGTCGCGTAGCTCCTGCGCTTTCATGCTCCCTCCTCTTTCGTGGCGGACCGCTCGGGTGCCGCGCTGGCCCCTGATCGTGGTCGCAACACTCTATCGGTGCCCGCCACGACCTCGAGAAGCCACACCGGCCCCGCGGGCAGCCTTGGGTGACGACGGCGCTCGGGCACCAGTGAAGGTTCGGGCCTCAACCTGGCTCCGCAGTTCCTGCTCGCGCTGACGCATGGCTTGGCGGCCCTCGGTGGCGGCGGCGCGTACCGTCCGACCCAGGTCTCTTGCCTGGGTGGCGGCGCGGTCCGCCACCTGCTCCGGCAAATACTTCTCAACGGTGGCCTCCACCTTGTGCTTGGCCCAGAATGCGCCGCCAGCGCCTACCACCATGCCTGTTCCCATCCAGATGATCCGCTTGAACACGGGCTACTCCTTTCGAAGCCGCTTGGCGGCCCGAGATGCGCCCGAGGTAATGGCGACCGTCTTGATGAGCGGCGCGGACAGCGCCCGGTAGGCCAGCTTGGAAGTGGCATCCACGGTGGCCGAGATCGACGCCGCGCTGCCCACGAGGCGCTGAACACGGGCAAGTTCTTCGTTGGCATCGGCCACGCTGCAACTGAGCTGATCCATCAGCGGGAGCGCCTCGGCGGTAACCGCGTCCAACGCGGTGCGTACCCGCCGAAGTGTGGACAGCACTCGCTGCAAGGCGAACAAGAGGGCCACCACCGCAACCATGCTGCAGCCGGTGACGAGCACGAGGGCCAGGTCTGAGGCGGAAAGCTCAGCCAACACCACCGGGCTCACGACGCCTCATCGGGTTTAGGCTTGCTGCGACTGGCCATGCGTTCGGCAATCTCCCGTTCGTGACCGTGGGATGTGGGCTCGTAGTACCGCTGCCCGACGAGCTCCGGCGGCCGGTAGTCCTGCTCAACCCAACCCCGGGGGTCGTTGTGAGGGTACTCGTACCCGATGCCATGGCCGATTTTCGCCGCCCCCTGGTAGTGCCCGTCTCGGAGGTGGGCGGGCACGCCGGACGAGGGCTTCTCGCGGACGTCGACCTGCGCCTTCCCGATGGCGATCGTCGTCCGATTGGACTTGGGCGCCGTAGCCAGGTGGATCACCGCTTGCGCCAAGTTCAGCTGGGCCTCCGGGAGGCCAACATGCTCCACCGCCTGTGCCGCCGCCACTGCGATCAACAATGAGGTCGGGTCGGCCTGGCCAATATCTTCCGACGCCAAAATAATCAGCCGCCGCACAATGAATCGAGCGTCCTCGCCCGCTTCGAGCATGGTGGCCAGCCAATAGAGGCCCGCATCCGGATCGGAGCCTCGAATGCTCTTGATGAAGGCAGAAATCACGTCGTAGTGGTCGTCGCGGCCGTAGCGCATGGCCTTGGTGCCCAGCGCGGCCTCGGCATCGATCAGTGTCACCGTTGCCGCTACCCCGTCACCCTCGGCCCGTTGCGACGCCAAGGCCATGGCCACTTCCAGGCTGGTGAGCGTGTGGCGGCCGTCGCCGTTGGCCCGGGCCGCCAGGTGGGCGACGGCCTCGGCGTCGGCGCCGATGCCCTCTGCCTCGAGTGCCTTGGCAATCAAGGCACGGGCGGCATCGCCGTCAAGCGCATTGAGCCGGAACAGGGTCGACCGGCTCAGTAGCGGCGGGTTGACCTCGAAGTACGGGTTCTCGGTTGTTGCCCCGATCAACGTGAGCAGGCCGCTCTCCACCGACGGAAGCAACGCGTCCTGCTGGCTCTTATTGAACCGGTGGACTTCGTCCAGGAACAAGATCGTTCCCTGCCCTCGTTCGCCCAGTCGTTGATCGGCCCGAGCCACCACTTCGCGGACATCCTTGACTCCGGCGGTAACCGCCGAGAGCGTCTCGAACGCCTTGGCGGTGTGACCGGCAATGACTCTGGCCAGCGTCGTCTTTCCGGTCCCGGGCGGCCCCCAAAGAATCACCGAAGACAACTTGTCGGCCTCGATCAACACCCGCAGTGGTTGACCGGCGCCGATCAGATGATCTTGGCCGACGATGTCGTCGAGCCGGCGGGGCCGGAGCCGATCGGCAAGGGGGGCCCGCTGGGCTAACCGATCCTGGGCCGCGGCGCCGAACAGATCCTCGGCCACTTAGGCGAGCCAGCCTCGGGGCGGGGTCACGTCCCGGTTGGGGCGGGCCGGCGGGAAGTTCATGGTGGCCGGCGGCCGCCAGCCGCTGTCGCCAATGATCTCGCCGACCTCGGCCATGTTGAGGAGGTCGCTCTCGTAGGAGAACCGGCCGTCGCCGGCGTAGTGCATGACCGAAATGCCGACGGCTTGGTAGGGGGTGCCATCATCTCGGGCCCCCGGCAGGCGGTTCCACCACATCGTGACCACCCGATCGCCTTCGGCCATGGTCCAGGACTCAGGGAACGTCCAGTCCTCCAGGCCCAGCATGCTCTCGTCCATGAAAGCGGCAATGGCGGCGCGCCCCTCGACCCGGCCCCAGGCGGGGTCGATGAAGACGGCATCGTCGGTGAAGAACTCTTCGCCCAGGCTGGACCAGGAACGGTCGCCCCGAGCGACGGCCTCGCGTCCTTCCACGTAGCGGAAGTAGGTGGCCTTGGCCTCGGCGGTGCGGTCGGTGCTGCTGTCAGTCATGTTTGTTTCCCTGTAGTTCAACCAGTCGGCCGGACCGTACGCTCTGACCGAGCAACTTGACGAAGATGTCGCAGTTAAGCCGACAATTTCGACCTAACTGCGACAACTTCGGATAAGTGGGGTGGTCGGGCTAGGTGGGCTTGGCGTCTACGCCGGCCTCGCGGCGCTGGGCGACGGTGATGGGCGCGGGGGCGCTGGTTAGCGGGTCGAAGCCGCCGCCGGTCTTTGGAAAGGCGATGACTTCGCGGATCGATGGCACGCCGCTGAGGAGGGCGCAGATGCGGTCCCAGCCGAAGGCGATGCCGCCGTGGGGCGGGGCGCCGTACTTGAACGCCTCAAGCAGGAAGCCGAACTTCTCCTCGGCCTCCTCCGCCCCCACGCCCATGACCTCAAACACGCGGGACTGGATGTCACCCCGATGGATGCGGATGGAGCCGCCGCCGATCTCGTTGCCGTTGCAGACGATGTCGTAGGCGTAGGCCAGGGCCGAGCCCGGATCGGTGTCGAACGTGTCCATGCTCTCGGGCTTGGGCGACGTGAAGGCGTGGTGGACGGCGGTCCACGCACCAGCGCCTACGGCCACGTCGTCGGACTCCCCGGCGGGCTCGAACAGCGGGGCATCGACCACCCAGAGGAAGGACCACGCGCCTTCGTCAATGAGGCCACCGCGGCGGCCGATCTCGAGCCGTGCCGCGCCCAGCAGGCCCTTGGCCGATCGCTCGAGGCCGGCCCCGAAGAAGATGCAGTCGCCGGGCTCGGCGCCGCACTGGGCTGCGAGCCCGGCGCGCTCGGCGTCGGAGATGTTCTTGGCGACCGGTCCTTTGAGCTCACCGTCGTCGCCCACCAGCACGTAGGCCAACCCGCGGGCGCCGCGAGCCTTGGCCCAGTCCTGCCAACCGTCGAGCACCTTGCGGGTCTGTGACGCCCCGCCGGGCATGACCACCGCACCCACGTGGGCGGCCTGGAAAACACCGAAGTCGGTGCCGCTGAAGTAGGCGGTGCAGTCGACCAGCTCCACGCCGAAGCGAAGGTCGGGCTTGTCCGAACCGAACCGGCGCATGCACTCGGCATAGGTGAGACGTGGGATCGGCAGGGTGATCTGGTGACCGATGAGCGCCCACAGCGCGGTGACGATGCGCTCCGCTAGGGCGATGACATCGTCCTCCTCGACGAAGCTCATCTCCACGTCGAGTTGGGTGAACTCGGGCTGGCGATCTGCCCGGAAGTCTTCGTCTCGATAGCAGCGGGCGATCTGGAAGTACCGCTCCAGGCCCGCGACCATGAGTAGCTGCTTGAAGAGCTGCGGGCTTTGGGGCAGGGCGTACCAGGACCCGGGCTGGAGGCGGGCCGGGACAACGAAGTCACGCGCGCCCTCAGGGGTACTGCGGGTGAGCGTTGGGGTCTCGACCTCCACGAAGCCGTCCGCCAGCAACACGCCTCGGGCGGCCTGGTTCACATCGCTGCGAAGCCGCATGGCCGCCGCCGAGCCGGCGCGGCGCAGATCCAGGTAGCGGTACTTGTAGCGGACCTCGTCGGACAGCGGGGTGGTCTCGTGTTCCTCGATCGGGAACGGCAGTACGGCGGATTCGCTGAGGATCTCGAGGGTGGCGACCTCCACCTCAATCTCGCCGGTGGCCAGGTTGGGGTTTTCGTTGCCCTCGGGGCGGTGGGTGATGATGCCGGTGATCCGCAGGCAGAACTCCGAGCGCAGTGGGCTGGCCACCGCTTCGTCGTGGATGACTAGCTGCACCACGCCGCTGGCGTCGCGCAGGTCGACGAAGGCCACGCCGCCGTGGTCGCGCCGCTTGGCCACCCATCCGCAGACGGTGACCTCTTGGCCGATCCGATCGGCGCCCAGCTCTCCGCAGTAATCGGTGCGCATGCCTACGGCCTCGGTCATGGTGCTTCCTTGCTGAGTGCGTCTCGGAGGTGGGCGACGAGATCTGCCCGGGAAATGGTCTGCTGGTCGCTACCGAAATCGGCGCGGAGGGGGCGGACGGTGGCCACACCGTCGGCGAGTTCTTGGTCCCCGATGATGATGGCGAATGGTGCGCCGGATCGGTCTGCGCCCTTCATCTGGGCTCGCATGGCCTTTTGGTCGAACGCTCGATCGCAGCGAATACCGGCGGCGCGCAGTTCTGCGGTGAGGTCCCGGGCGTGGGTCCCCCCGGTGACGTCGATGACGAACACGTCTATGCGGCGGTCAGGTGCGGGGAAAACCGCTTCTGCGTCGCAAGCAATGAGGAGGCGCTCGATGCCCGAGCCGAACCCGATCCCGGGCGTGGGCTGCCCGCCGAGTTCTTCCACCAAGCCGTCGTATCGGCCGCCGCCCAGGATGGTGGCCTGTGCGTTTTCCACCAGGCTGGGCACGAACTCAAACGTGGTGTGGGTGTAATAGTCGAAACCGCGGACCAGCCGCGGGGCCAGGTTGAAGACAATCCCGCGGGCGGTGAGGCCCTCTTGGACCCGAGCAAAGTGGGCTGCACTCTCCGGCGACAGATGATCGGAAATGGCCGGGGCCTCGGCGGTCACGCGCTGGGTGTCTCGACGTTTGGAATCAAGCACCCGCATGGGGTGGCTGTCGACCTTGCCGCGGTCTTCTTCGGCCAGTTCTCCCCGGCGTTCCGCCAACCATTCCCGCAGGACCCCCACGTAGGCAAGGCGATCCGCCGGGGTCCCCATGGTGTTGAGCAGGAGCTCCACCTGGCGGAGCCCGAGGGCCTGGAGGAACTCCCAGCCCAGCGAGATCACTTCTACATCTACGTCGGGGTCCGCCGAGCCCAACATCTCCAGCCCCACTTGGTGGTGTTGGCGATACCGGCCGGCCTGCGCCCGCTCGTAGCGAAACGCGGGCGTGGCGTACCAAACCTTCCAGGGGGCAGTGGGCTGGTGCTGCACAAAGGCCCGCACCACGGAGGCCGTTCCCTCGGGCCGCAGGGCAACGTGACGACCACCCTTATCGGTGAAGTCGTACATCTCCTTGCGAACCGCGTCGGCGCCTTCAGACTCACGCTGGAAGACGCCAAGTTCCTCAAACATGGGCGACTGCAGCAGCCCATAACCCGCCCGCTCGACGACCGACGCGTAGGTGGCCAGCAATCGTTCCCAGCGGGCCGACTCCGGCGGGAGGATGTCCTGGGTGCCCTTTGGGGCCTGGTACTTCGCTCGTGCCATGGACCGGTCAATCTACCGGCCGCCCTGCGCCCGCCCGAAACGCAGTGGAGCAAGCGGAGAGGTCAGTCGAGCTGGGGCCGAGCTCGGGGCATGGAGTGGTCCCAGTCCGCTAGCAGCGTTCGTATGGCCGTGGTGAGCACGAGGGGTTGATCGAGCATTCCGTGATGGCCCGCCTCAGGGATCTCGACCACAGGGGCGGCACGGCCCAACATCTCATACATCGACTCGCCTATATCGGGCGTGACCAGGCCATACTCGGCACGGAGCAGGGCGAACCGACAGCGAACCTGGGGGAGATAGGGCACGGCAACCGTGCGGATGTGACCCGTGAAGGCGCTGAAAAGGTTGTGGTCGAACTTCCAACTCCAGCCGCCATCGACCGCATGAAGCGAGCGCCGCGCCACGTGGTGGATCACGTAGGGGAGGTAGTTGCGTTGCGGAGGCACAGTCCGGAATCGGGCCAGGGCATCCTCTCGGCTGGGGTACACCTTGGGGATGCCGAAGGCTTGGCCCGCCTGGTAGGCGCCCACCTCGTGATCCACCTGGGTGACCGGCGAGTCCACCACGATCACGCCAGCCAAATCATCCGGGTGGATGGCCGCAGTGGCAATGGTCACGAAACCACCCATCGAGTGGCCGACGACCACCGGCCGACCCTCGATTTCCGCGTCTCGGGCCACAGCCACGACCTCGTCGGCCCATTGTTCCAGGGAGTACGTCGCTCGGTGGTCGCTATCGCCGTGGCCGGACAAATCTATGGCCACCACCCGGTAGTGGCGGGCGTAGGCGGCCGCCACATGCGTCCACCAATGGGCGTGGGCGGCACCGCCGTGCACGAAGACCAACCCCGGACGCCCCGGTTCGCCCCACGCCAGGTAGTGGATGCGAACTCCGTTTACGTCGACGTACTCGTCGAAGAACGGTGTGTGCAGCGCACGCTGGAACCACCGGGGCGCATCTTCGGCGAGCAGATCGTCAGGGTCGGCCACAGGGGAGAACGTAGACCGCTCAAGGTCAGACCCGGAACCTTGCTCAGCGGCTGGCCGAGCCACCGCGGACCAGTCGACCAGGGCGACGGCCGGTGGACTTGCCGTTCACGAACGTGGTCTCCCCCGCCACCACCGTGGCCAAATATCCGTCGGCCCGTTGTACCAAACGCCGCCCACTGGCCGGTAGGTCATTGACCATTTCCGGCGCGTGAAGGGTGAGGTTTTCGAGGTCGATCACGTTTACGTCGGCCCGCATACCCGGGGCCAGCATGCCGCGATCCGTGAAGCCGTAGACCTCCGCTGGGCGCGACGTTTGGAGACGCACGACATGCTCGAGCGGCACGCCCTCGCCCCGGTTGCGGTCACGGGCCCAGTGGGTGAGCAGGTAGGTGGGCATGGAGGCATCGCAGATGAGCCCACAGTGGGCACCACCGTCGGCCAAGCCGAGGACGGTGGCCGGGTGGAGCATCATCTCGCGAATGGCCTCGTGGTCGCCGTGGACGTAACCGGCCAGCGGGGCGAAAAGCAGGGCCTCGCCGTCGCGCTCCAGGAGCCAGTCGAACACGATCTCCGACGGCCGGCGCCCCTCACGCTCGGCCACCGCCGCCGCCGAGGTGGACGGGTGCGGCTCGTAGTCCGGCGGGTCCCCGAGGGGGAAAATCTGCGACCAGCGCGACATGAGTGCCCGGGCTACGGCCGAGTGAGTTTGGGACTCTTCCGCCAGAAGTTGGTCTCGGTGCGCCCGCAGGTACTGGACCCGGTCGACCAGCGGAAGATCTGCCCCGGCCCGGTAGGTGGGATGGGTGATGAACGGGTGCAGCGAGGACTGGAGGCCGAACAACATGCCGACTGGCCGGCTGGCCACCTGGGGCACGATCGTGAACCCGGCGGCCAGGTCCTCCTCGGCATAGCTGAGCGCCTCGCGCCAGCTCTCCGGGGCAACTGGGGATTGGGCCAGCGAGTAGGTGACCGTCCCGCCGGTGCGCTCCGCCACCTCCCGTAGCCAGAGGCGGTCCAGCCCGGTGCCTTGGTTGTCCGTGATCAGCTGGAACACGCCGTGGCCGGCGCGACCCACCGCATCGGCCAGGGCCAGGAGTTCGCTCGGGCTGGCCATGGTGCCCGGCACGAAGCCGTACTTGGACGAGTGCAGGAGCGTGTGGGATGTGGAGAAACCGACGGCGCCGGCCCCGAGCCCCTCCTCCACGAGGTCCGCCATGGCGCCCACCTCAGCATCGGTGGGTTCCTCGTGGGCGCGGTCGCCCATGACGTAGGCGCGGATGGCCGCGTGCGGTACCTGTGCGGCCACGTCCAGCACCCGGGGCATGGAGGCAACCGCATCCAAATATTCGCCGAAGGTCTCCCAAGCCCAGTCGATGCCTTCGTGCAGCGCCGTGCCAGGGATGTCCTCTACCCCCTCCATGAGCTCGATCAGAAAATTGCGGCCATCCGGGCGGGCCGGGGCAAAGCCAACCCCACAGTTACCCATGACCACGGTGGTGACGCCATGCCAAGACGAGGGGGTGACTTCCGGGTCCCAGGTGACTTGGCCGTCGTAGTGGGTGTGGATGTCGACCCACCCCGGCGCGACCATGGCCCCGTCGGCGGCAATTTCTTCTTGCCCGGTGCCCGCTACTTGCCCGATCACGGTGATGATGCCTCCGTCGATGGCCACATCTGCGGTGCGCGCTGGGGCTCCGGTACCGTCGACAACCGCACCTCCACGGATGACGAGGTCATGGCTGGGCTGGGTCATGGAGTCCCCTGATTCGAGAAGGTGCTGACGGCCTTGCACGTCGCGTGCGCCAAGCTGTTGCAACCGACGCGCTTGACCAGACTGTAGGCCGCCGCCGATCCTAGACCGTCAATTACCGTTGGGCCGCTGCTGCTCCGGGAAGCACCCGATAGGACTCATAAACACCGTCGATACGCCTGATAGTGCCGAGTACAACGCTCAGGTGGGCAGGGTCACCCAGCTCAAAATCGAAGCGCATGGCGGCCATCCGGTCTCCGCCCGCCTTCATGTTGCAGGCCAGGATGTTCACGTGTTGATCGGCGAGGGCGTTCGACACATCGCGGAGGAGCCGGGGGCGATCAATGGCCCGGACCTCTATCGAGGCGACGAACGAACCGCCCGCAAAATCCTCGTCCCACTCCACTTCGATGAGGCGATCGCGCTGGCCGATCTGCAGCGAGTGCCCGTTGGCGCAATCCGCCCGGTGGACCGAAACCCCCCGACCGCGGGTGACGAAGCCGATGATGTCGTCGCCGGGGACGGGGGTACAGCAACGCGAGAGACGCACCATCACGTCGTCCAAGCCCTCCACATGGACACCGGCACCAGGCCTGGTGGCCTTCATGGAACGGTTGCCGGTAACGGTGGTGGGCAACTGCTCCTCTCGGCCAAGTTCACCCGAACGAAGGTTCCGGCTGATGCGGGCCACCACGGACTCCGGGGAGACGTGGTGCTCGCCGATAGCCGTATAGAGCGCCTCGATATCGGTGTAGTTCAGGCCAACGGCCACTTCCAGCAATAGGGCGGGAGACAGCTTCTGAGTGGGTAGTCCTTCTCTACGAAGCTGTTTTTGGAGGTCTTCGCGACCGTTCTCCCGTGCGTCTTCTCGGCGCTCGCGGGTGAACCACTGCCGAATCTTGTTGGCGGCTCGAGGGGTCTGGACGATCTGGAGCCAATCGGCGCTGGGCCCGGTGCCCTCGACCTTGGACGTGAAGATCTCACAGGTATCGCCCGAGGCGATCTGGTAGCTCAGCGACACCAAGCGGCCATTGACCCGGGCTCCAACACAGGCATGGCCAACCTCGGTATGTACGGCGTAGGCAAAGTCGATCGGGGTTGCCCCCTTGGCCATGGTGACGACCTTGCCCTTGGGCGTGAAGACGTAGACCTCGTCATGATCGAGATCTACCTTGAGCGTCTCCATGAACTGCGCTGGGTCCGAGGTCTCCTGCTGCCAATCCACGATCCGGTTCAGCCACGCCAACTCATCGGTGGACGAACCGATTTTGTAAGCGAAGTGGGCGGCCACGCCGAACTCGGCCCGCTGATGCATCTCGGTGGTCCGCAGTTGTACTTCCAGCGGCTTGCCCTGCGGCCCGATCACCGTGGTGTGCAGCGATTGGTAGAGGTTGAACTTGGGCATGGCTACGTAGTCCTTGAACCGGCCCTGCACCGGGCGCCACGTGGCGTGAATAGACCCAAGTGCGGCATAGCAATCTCGGACCGACTCCACCAGAACCCGGATGCCCACGAGGTCGAAGATGTCGTCGAATTCGCGACCCTTGACCACCATCTTTTCGTAGATACTCCAGAGATGTTTTGGTCTCCCGCTGACCTCCGCCTCAACCCCCAGTTCGGCGAGGCGTTGGCGCACCTGCTCCAAAACCTGCTCCAGGTACAGCTCACGCTCAGGAGCGCGGGTAGCCACCATGTGATCGATCTCGGCGTATTGCTTGGGGTGGAGCGTGGCAAAGCTGAGATCTTCTAGCTGTTGCTTGAGGTCTTGCATGCCCAGGCGATGGGCCAAGGGCGCGTAGACATCCAGCGTTTCACGAGCAATGCGGGTCTGCTTCTCGGGGGCCATGGCGCCGAGGGTGCGCATGTTGTGGAGCCGGTCCGCCAGTTTGATCATCAGGACCCGGAGGTCCTTGGCCATGGCCACCAGCATCTTGCGCATGGAGGCGGCTTGCTGGGCCTCCTTGGAATCGAACTGGACCCGATCCAGCTTGGTGACCCCGTCCACGATGCGGGCCACCTCGTCGCCAAATTGCGACGCCAGATCGGTGAGGCTGACGCCGGTGTCTTCGACCGAATCGTGAAGCAGTGCGGCGGCGATGGTGACATCGTCCAGACCAAGATCCGCCACGATCTGCGCCACGGAAAGCGGGTGATGAATGTACGGCTCGCCGCTTCTGCGGGTCTGGCCCACGTGGGCGGAGGCGGCCAGGTCATAGGCCTGAGAGATCATCGCCGTGGAAGTCTTGGGGTGATGGATCCGAAACGAAGCCAGCAGCGGCGCGGTTTCTACCGAGGCGGGGGCGCTTGATCGGCGCCAGGGGAGCACCCTGCTCACGGTCGACATCGTGATCAGTCTACGGGAGCACGCAACCCGCTAGGCGTAGGTGAGCAACGACGTGATGCGGGCATCGTCCAGTGGCTCACGACCGCCAAGGAAGGCCAACTCGATCAGGAACCCGTAGCCCACCACAATGCCGCCGAGTGTTTCGACCAACCGGGCCGTTGCTGCCGCCGTTCCACCGGTGGCCAGCACGTCGTCCACTATCAACACCCGTTCACCCGGGCGCACGGCATCTCGGTGGATCTCCAGGAGGTCGGTCCCGTATTCGAGCTCGTATTCTTCGCGTTCAATCTCCCAGGGGAGCTTGCCCGCCTTACGCACCGGTACGAAGCCCGCTTCCAGCCGGCAGGCAACCGGCGCCGCAAAGATGAACCCGCGGGCCTCGGTGCCCAGCACCTTCTGGATCCCGTCACTGGCAAAGGGGGCAGCCAGTCCGTCTATGGCCGCCGCGAACGCTCCGGCGTCTCCCAGCAATGGTGTGATGTCCTTGAACACCACACCCTGCTGGGGAAAATCTGGGATATCACGGATATAGCTGGCCAGGTCGAGACCGGCATTCACCGCTTCTTGCCCTGCTTTCGGGCCCGAGGGATCACGTCGGCCGGACGGGTCGGGCCCGTCTTGATTGAGGCCATAACCGGGTCGTAGTCACTTTCGACGCTGTCCGCTTTGAGCGGCACGCTGCCGTGCCCACGTTCGGCAATTTGGGCCCGAAGCTGACGGTATTGCGGCTCCCGTTCCTTGAGCATGGCCAGGATGGGGGTAGCAATGAAGATCGAGGAGTAAGCGCCGGACAGCAGCCCCAAGAACAGGGCGAGACCGAACTCCTCCAAGGTGCTGGCTCCGAGGATGAAGGCACCGACAATGAGGACCGACAGGATCGGGAGGAGCGAGGTGATAGAGGTGTTGATGGAACGCATGAGCACCTGATTCAGCGACATGTTGGCCATCTCGCTGTAGGTCATCTTGGCCTTGCCGCTCAACAACTTGGTGTTCTCATTGATGCGGTCGAACACCACGATGCCGTCGTAAATCGAGAACCCGAGCATGGTGAGTAGGGCGACAACGGTGGCCGGCGTGACCGGGAATCCAAACACCGCATAGAGCCCGATCACGATCAGAAGGTCATGAAACAGGGCAATGACGGTGGCAATCGCCATCTTCAGTTCGAACCGGATCGTGATGAAGATCGTGATGGCGATCAAGAAGACGATGAGGGCGGTCTGGGCCTTCTGCGAGATCTGCTTGCCCCACGACGGACCAACTGTGTCCACCGTGACCTGTGCCGCGGGCGTGCCGGTGAGTTCTGCCAGTTTGTCGGTGACGTTCTGGCCTACACGCTTTATCTCAGCATCCTGATTGTCGCTCAGCGTTGTGACACCGGTTTCCATCGCCGTGATGGCGGCCCGGGCGGCGGTGGCCTTGGCGGTGGCGGTCTTGGTCTTCTTGACGCTCGACGCGAGCGCAGAGGCCTCCGCTTGGAGCGCCTTGAGTTCCGTTGGCACCGCCTTATCGAAGGGCCCATCCAGGGTGACAACGTCGTCGTGCAGTCCGTCGAGACGGCCACGCGTTTCTTTGGGAATCCCCGCACGTGATTTCTCGAGGGTTCGTTCCACCTTGGCCAGCGCCTCGGTGCTGGCCTTGGCCGGCGAGGCGGTTGCCTCGGCCTCGACCCGGAGGATGCGCTTGGAGCCCGTCCCGGAACCCTGGGTGAGTTCGGTGACCTGCACGTCGGCGTAGCCGAGGTCTGCCATGGCCTTCTGGACGTCGCTGACCTTGGCTTTTCCGGCGCTTACCTGCCAGACCGTGCCACCGGTGAAGTCGATACCCAGGTTGGCACCGTTGCTGGCCAGGCCCGCCGCGCCGATGAGCAACAGCACGCCGGAAAGGGCGAACCAGAGCTTCCATCGACCGACGATGTTCCAGCGGGTTTCCCCGTGGTAGAGGCGCTTGAAAACACTGCGGGGCTTGTCCGGGGTACTCATGAGGCAACCACCTTGGACGAAGCGGCAACATCGGTTCGGTTGACCTGATCAGTCGACGAACCAATGCCGAGCCACCGGGCCCGGGCAAACCAGGGCGACCGGCTCAGCAGCAAGATCAGCGGCCGGGTGAACAGCACGGCGACGAGCAGATCCAAGATCACCGACAGGCCGAGGAAGTAGGCGAAGCCACGTACCGGTCCGACGGTGAGGTACCAAAGCAGGAACGCACCAATGAACGCAGCACCGTTGGCCGTAAACACAGTGTTGATGCCACTCCGGTAGCCCCGTTCGGTGGCCGTTCTCACCGACCTTCCCTCTCGTAACTCATCCTTTATTCGCTCAAAGACCACGACATAGGTATCGACGGTCGTGCCCACCGAGACGATCACACCGGTGATCCCGGCCAGGGTGAGAGCAAGACCTTGCTGGGCCGAGAGCAGGCAGACCAGGCCGTACATGAGCGATGCCCACACGATCAAGCTGACCACCACCACAATGCCGAAACCGCGGTAGTAGAGGATCATGTAAACGGCCAGGGCGGCGACACCGATGAGGCCAGCGATCAAGCCGGCTCGGAGCGAATCTGCGCCGAGGGTGGCCGATACCTGCTGGAGGGCGGCTTGCTCGAACTCCACCGGCAGCGAGCCGTACCGCAACACCAGGGCCAGGTCCTTGGCATCGCCCTCGCTGAAACTGCCACTGATGGTGAAGGTGTCCGATGCCAGGTTTTGCGACTGCACGGCCGGGGCCGAGAGGACTTCACCATCGAGGACGATGGCGATGGCCCCTTGGCCACTGCTGTTTTGGGCTGGGCAGGTCTCGGCACCGGCGTTGCAGGCATTGAAGGCCAGGTTGGCCACGGCCTGCTGCGATGACTTGACGTTGACGCTGACCTGCCACTGCCCGTTGTTCAGGGTTGCGGTGGCCTTGCTGAGGGCCTCGCCCTCAAAGCCGACCGGCCCGAGGACGTAGATCGAGTTTCGGTCCGCCGAGACGCACTGGACTGACCCTGCGGGGAGCGGGCTGGTGGGCTCGGGCAAGTTGGCCGAAGCCACCCCGCAGTTGGCGGCGGCCACGAGCGGAGCCGTTGTGGTGGTTGCCCCCGGAGCGGTGGTGGATGGCGGGGTGGTTGTGGTGGTGACCGGGGCCGTCGTGGTGGTGGTCGTGGGCGCAAACTGAGCAGGCAACGCGCCCTCGCCCGTGGCCGCACCGACCGTGCCAATGCCGGACTCTCCCTTGCCCTTGACCGTCGTGGTGGTGGCCGCGGGTTTGGTGGTCGTCGTGGTCTTGCCGGTCGACTTGGTGCCCTTGGGCGTTGTGGTGGTCGTGGTCTTGGGCGGAGTGGGCGCGTTGGGGTTGGCGATCTGGGCCAGCACTGGGCGGAACTCCAGCTTGGCGGTGTTGCCCACCAGGCTTTCTGCCTTCTTGCGGTTCTTCACGCCGGGCAGCTGCACGATGACCGTGCGGCCCTGACGGGTGATGTCCGGCTCGGCCACACCGAGGCCATCTACGCGCTGGCGAATGATGTCCTTGGCTTTCTCGACGCTTTCCTCCGAGGGGAGGCGACCGTCGACCTTCTTGGCCTGCAGGACGACAGAAAAGCCACCTTGGAGGTCCAGCCCAAGGATCGGCTTGGAATTGGTAACCATAGAAAGGCCGACGGCGAGCGCCGCCGCCGCCGCCATGAGAACGAGCGGGACGAGAAGCCTGTTCCTGCTCATGCCTGGTCGCCCAGGCCGCGATCGTTCTTGGGGTTGGTCACGCTGTCGTTCACCACGTTGTCCTCCGCTAGGTCTCCGGGCATTCCGGTGACCGATTCGTCAAAACTGTCTTCTGCACTGCTGGTTTCAGGGTCAAGGCGCCGGGCGATGGCCGGCCGGGCCAGGGTGAGTTCTACGTCGGGGGCAACCGCAATACGCACGGTGTCCTCCGCTACCCCGGTGATGGTGGCGTGAATGCCCCCAGCCGTGATGACTCGGTCCCCCACCGCCAGCGATTCCACGATCTGCTTTTGGGCACGCAGCCGCTCTTGTTGCGGCCGCAGGATGATGAAGTACCCGATCGCGATGAAGACGATGGCGAGAAGCAGGGGAGCCAACGGGCGTCCAGTCGAGATCGGGAAAATACCTCGTGAACCATAGACCCTGACCCGGTGTGCCCGGGGATCATGGGTTGATCAGCCCCAGACGTCGAGCACGGCCCGCTTGGCGGACTCGTAGCGACCCTCAGCGATGGCGGCCCGGAGGCTGACCACCAGGTTGGAGAGCCAGGCCACGTTGTGCACGGTGAGCAGGCGTGCCCCCGTTGGTTCGCCGAGCCGGTGGAGGTGGCGCAGATAAGCGCGCGTGTAGGTGGCACACACCGAGCACGTGCAGGTTGCGTCGAGCGGACCCTCGTCTCGCTCGTAGGCCAAGTTCTTAATCATGAGGCGGCCTTCGCTCGTGAGCACCGTGCCGTGGCGGGCGTGGCGAGTGGGCAGCACGCAGTCGAACAGGTCCACGCCAAGGCCCACCGCCTCCACGATGCTGGCCGGATCTCCCACCCCCATGAGGTAGCGGGGCTGGTCTGCCGGGAGGTGTTCGATGGCGGCGGCCAGGGCCGGGATCATTTCTTCACGGCTCTCCCCCACCGACAGGCCGCCGATGGCGTACCCGTCAAAGCCAAGCTCCACGGTGCGCTTGGCGCCCTCGGCTCGCAGGGCTAGGTCAATGCCGCCCTGAGCGATCCCGAACTGGGCTTGATCCAGGCCTCGCTCCTCCCGCTCGCCCTGTCCGTCGAGGAAGGCTCTTCGGCCACGTTCGCCCCACAGAGCGGTTCTCTCGACCGCCGCTTGTACCACCCGGTCGGTCGACGGAAGCGGTGGGCAGACGTCCAGCACCATCTGAATATCGCCGCCGAGCCTGGACTGGATGAACGCGGCTTCCTCTGGCGAGAGGTGATGGGTAGACCCGTCGTAGGTGGATCGGAAGGTTGCCCCCTCATCGGTGACCTTGGGCTTGAGCGAGAAGATTTGGTAGCCGCCGGAGTCCGTCAGGACGTGGCCGTCCCAGCTCATGAACCGATGAAGGCCGCCCAGTTCGGCAATGAGACCTGCCCCGGGACGCAACATCAGGTGATACGTGTTGCCCAAGATGAGCGGCACGCCAAGTTCGCGGAGGTCGGGCGGCGCCAGCGTCTTGACCGCGGCCCTGGTGCCCACCGGCATGAAAAGGGGGGTCGGTAATTCACCCCGCGGCGTACGAATAATTCCAGTTCGTGCCGCGCCATCGGTTGCGCCGAGGTCGATGGTCAACTTCATCCGGGCGACGCTATTGACTGAGGTGTCCGGTCCAACAACATGGCGTCACCAAAGGATAGGAAGCGATAGTTCTCCGCCACCGCGGTGGCGTAGAGGTCTCGCCACCGAGGGCCAATGAGGGCCTGCACGAGCGCCAGCAGGGACGACCGGGGCACATGGAAGTTGGTGAGCAGCCGGTCCACCACGGCAAACGGGTACTGGCCGTGGATGAACAAACTGGTTGCCCCCTCCGCTTGGCCAGTGGCCGCCCAGCTTTCCAGCGCGCGCACAACCGTGGTGCCAACGGCAACCACCTTGCCGGTGTTGGCGGCTATGGCTACTTGGGTTTCGGGCGGGATGCGGTACTGCTCGGCGTGCATGGGGTGGTCCTCCACCCGGTCGGCCGTGATCGGCCTGAACGTGCCCAGACCAACAACCAGTTCCACTCGGACTACCGCAATACCGCGAGCTCGGCAGCGGTCCAGCAACGCGTCGGTCAGGTGCAGCCCGGCAGTAGGCGCGGCCACCGAACCCGGTCGGGTGGCGAACACGGTTTGGTACCGGTCCGGGTCCGCCAAGGGCTCGTGGATGTAGGGCGGAAGTGGGATCTCGCCGAGTCCGGCGCTGGCCAGCAGCGCCAAGTCCTGGGCCAGATCGGCCGGCCCCCCGCCATGGATGGTGACGCGCCGACGACCGTCGTCGCCCAGCACCTCACCCACTTCAACTTCAACACCGCCGCCGCCATGGTCTCCGGCGGGCCGAAGCATCGTTCCCGCCGCCACCCGCCGGCTTGGCTTGACCAACGCCTCCCACCAGCCCTCAGCGCAGCGGCTCAGGAGCAACACCTCCACCGCCCCGCCGGTCGGTTTACGCAGGTTCAAACGGGCGGGAATGACCTTGGTGTCGTTGACCACCAGGAGGTCGCTCGGATCTAACAGGTCGGCCAAGTCCGCCACGGTCCGGTGCTCTGGCTCCCGGCCCGGGCCACGGTCCACCAACAAGCGCGCCGCGTCACGGGGCTCGACC
>JANXNS010000183.1 GCA_025353965.1 Aquihabitans sp. | reverse complement strand
CCTCCCCGGGCTGGCCCTGCCCGTACTCATCGGCTTGGATCTCGATCATTGCGGAGCGTCCGGGTCCGTGAAGACGAGGAATCGCCCAGGTGTGCGGGTCGGCCTCTTTGAGCTGATAGGCGGAGCGGTGGATGGCGAACTCGGCCAATTGTTCCTTGGTGCCGGTCTGTGAGATGGTCGACGACAGGGGCGGACCGGCCCATGTCTCGATCACCCTCAAGGCGACCATCGGATCGGCGGGGACCGCACCGCCGCGGAATTCGACCCGGAGTGCCGTCTCGAAGGCCTGCTCCAGCGCGGCGCGGAACGACAACGTGGACGTGTCCCACTCGAGGGCGTCGTCGACCCCGTCGAAGCCCCGGTAGTGAAGGGCGTAACAGCACCACAGCGCGAGCTGGAAGTCCCCGTCCGTCAGTGCATCGATGCCCTCGAGTATGGGCGCCGGTAGGGGTTCTTGCTCAGTGAAGCGAGCGAGCAGAGCGCTGCTAAGCGGGCCTCGGGGGGTCGGAAGCTGTGGCGGCATGCCAAGCACTTCCCAGTTCGTCGAAGGCATAGTCAAAGAACCCTCCAGTTCAAATCCACGAAGGTTCTGCCGCTCTCGCCGGTGCAACCGAGCAGGGAGAGCCTGTTGCCTCACCTAAAACCTCCGGATGGTCTCGGTGGTTGAAGGCCCGGTTGACGGGTCTGGCGGGGGCTGTGTTCAACCACCACCTCTACTACTGCTGCATCGCCGAGAAGATCACCTTCACCCGGGGCCGGCCCGGCAACAAGAACGACGGCTCCCATGTCGAGCCGAAGAACGGGACCACGTGCGTAGCGGGCCGCAACCCCAAGCGGAGGATTTACGAGGGGCAACGAACCCGCCTACGCGGAGGTTTCGAATGAGTCAATGCGGGCGGCGCCATTTCGTGGTGGTACTGGTATCCTCAATTGGTGGCTTCTTCGTCTGCTCACTTCGATGTGGCAGTCAACATCGAGGGGAATGTGGCATGTGTGGTCGCCATCGGTGAACTCGACGCGGCCTCTGCACCAGCACTCATCGAGGCACTCGGCCGAGCGCGGCCGGACGGCAGGACGATCCACCTCGACCTCGAGGGCGTTACTTTCATCGACTCCTCGGGCATACGGGTTATCGCCCAGGAGATGCGAACTTCTGATGAGCGTGCCGCCACATTCGCCGTAACGGCGGCAAGCAAGCCCGTCCGACGGTTATTCGAGATGACGGGCCTCGATGCGGCGCTCGCCTAGCAACTCACACGCTCTAGACCTCTAGGGTTCCTATCGCAGGTCAGGAGGTCGAACCATGCGGGGTAAGGCGGATCCACGACGAATGACACCCGTGGTGCCAGACGTCATCACCTACGACACGGTCGCAGCTGCGATCGGGCGCGCGATCATCCTCACCGATCCCGACGGGCTGATCCTGCGGTGGAACCTCGAGGCGGAGCAGCTCTACGGCTGGCGGGCCCACGAGGCCATCGGACAGAACATCGTCAAAATTCTGGCCCCTCCCGCTGCACACCAAGAATACCGGACGCTCTTCGAACGCAGTAGAAGCGGCGAGCTGTGGGAAAACGATCGCATGGTTGTCCGGCGTGATGGATCGAAGGTCAGGGTGCATTCGTCCGGCCGGCCGATCTACGACGCTATGGGCGTTGTGGTTGCGGTGGTCGGCGTGTCGATCGATGCCACCGAGCAACGCGTCGTTGAGCAGCGCGAACGTCAACTGACCGAGCATCTTCGCCTGGCCCTCGATGCGGGCGGGC
>JANXNS010000175.1 GCA_025353965.1 Aquihabitans sp. | reverse complement strand
CAGCCAGAGGCTGGCCGCCCAGTTGCCCGCGTAGTACCGCATGCTCGGCAGGAACGACACGCGGTCGGGGCGGAGGTTGCCCAGGATCGGCCCCACGATCAGACCGGCCGCCAACAGCACGACCAGCAAGGGAGAGCCGGTCACATCGAGTGGGCTGAGCTCGGCGTAGTGACCAAACAACACAAACATTGAATAGACAAACACCACGTTCCACTCGATCGGCACGCCCATCGGGAAACACGACGTAATGAACAGGTGGAACGCAAACATCACCGCTAACGCAATGGTGGTCGGCGCCCCGCCCGCTGAGACGGCCAGGATCAAGGGGAACAGGAACTCAACGGCGGTACCACCATGGGCCACAGTGGTGGCCAGTCGGGACGCACGAAGATCAGTTGGGTGGTCTCGGTACATGGCCCGCTTGATCGCATTGATCCGCACGAACGGTGAGTTGCTCACCATGATCGTCACCACATTTGGAAAGTGGTGGTTGAGCTTGGAGCTAGCCGCCCCCCACCAGATAGCGAGCTGGACCACCATGGCGCCACCCAGGAGCACCTTCAGGTCACCGCCAGCCACCAAGAAGACCACCAGCATCGTCCAGTAGTGCTCGGCCCGGGCGGCCAGAAACACGGTCTTGTCGCGCAGGCCGAGCAGCGGTAGCAGCACCACGATCGGCCACAGGTGGCTGGAGCTCAGGCTGGTGCCGGTGGAGAGCAACGCTTGAAACGAGAGGGCCAACAACGCCGCGTAGAGCGCGGCATCAACGGCTGTTCGGCGATGCCCAGCGGTGAACGGCACGTGGTTCGGGAACGCCGGAAGACGGGTGGTGCCGGGGCGTAGGAAGTGCGTTGGCGCCGCGATTGGCGGGAGGTAGCGGCCGGTGAGCGGCCCACTGCCGCAACCCAGCCCGAGCACCTCGAAGACCATGGTCCAGAGCAGCGCTTTCTCAAACGCGATTGGCTGCCACCACCAATCGCCCACGTTGGAGAAGCCATGGATTCCCGGCGTTCGGCTGCAGAACACCACCCAAAGCCACACGTACGCCGCGATTTTGAGCCCGTAGAAGAGGTAGGCGCCGAGCGGCGCGCCAAACCCTTGGGTGGTCCACGACTCGCACATCATCCGGACCCGTTCGCCCTCGGGACGGCGGGCCCAGTCGTCCAGATCGAAGTCGGGGAGGCTCGGTTTTATGACGCCCATGGGCCGTAGTCCTACCAAACGAACCGAAGGTGGGTACGGTCCATGTCATGGTAGATGCGACCGATGCGGTGGTGGTTGGGGCTGGGCCCAATGGACTGGCTGCCGCCGTGGCTATTGCGCAGGCGGGCTTTGCCGTGACGGTGCTCGAGGCCGCCGACCAGATCGGCGGCGGAACCCGAACCGAAGAACTTCTCGTGCCCGGGGTGCTCCACGACGTGTGCTCGGCCGTTCATCCGTTTGGCGTCGCCTCGCCCTTCCTGAGCACGCTGCCGCTCCATGACCATGGCCTGAGCTGGTGTTGGCCAGAGGTGGACCTGGCCCACCCGCTCGACGATGGCCGCGCCGGTGTCCTGCTGCGCTCGCTCGACGACACCGTTGCCGGGATGGGTACCGACGGCCAGGCCTGGCGCCGCGCGTTCGGTCGGCTCACCTCTGGCTTTGGTGAAATTGCCGAAGACCTCATGCAGCCGATTCAGCACATTCCGCGGCACCCGCTGCGCCTAGTCGACTTCGGCGTCAAGGCCTTGCAGCCCGCCACTTTGCTGGCTCGTCGATGGAAGCACGATGAGGTACGGGCCCTGTTTGCGGGTGTAGCTGCCCACGCCATCTACCCGTTGGAACAGCCCACCACCGCGGCGGTCGGCCTCATGCTCATTGCGTCAGGCCACCACGTTGGGTGGCCCGTTGCTCAGGGTGGTTCACGGTCGATCACCGACGCGTTGGCGTCGTTGTTGCGGTCGCTCGGTGGCACCATCGAAACGGGGGTGATGGTCCGCTCACTGGCGGATCTCCCGTCCGCCAAAGTCACCTTGTTCGATACGTCCCCGAGCGCCTTGGTGGCCATCGCCGGAGATGTGCTGCCGGCCCGGGTGAAGCGGGCGTACACCCGCTACCGCCACGGTCCCGGGGCATTCAAGGTGGACCTGGTGGTGGAGGGCGGGGTGCCGTGGGCGTCCGAACCTGCCCGTCGCGCCGGGACGGTCCACGTTGGGGGAACGCTGGAACAGATCGCGGCCTCGGAGCGCGACGTGCATGCCGGTCGCATGCCCGACCAACCGTTCGTGTTGGTGTCCCAACAGTACCTGGCCGACCCGACTCGATCCGCGGGCCAGCTCAACCCCATCTGGGCCTATGCCCACGTGCCCAGCGGCTACACCGGCGATGCCACGGAGGCAGTTCTGGGCCAGCTCGAACGCTTCGCCCCCGGCCTCCGAGACCGCGTGGTGGCCATGGAAGCCATCGGCCCCGCCCAGCTCGAGCGTTACAACGCCAACTACGTGGGCGGCGATATCGCTACCGGCGCCAACGACCCGTTGCAGCTCCTCATCCGGCCCCGCCTTGCGCTCGACCCCTACGCAACCGGTATCCCGGGCGTCTTCATCTGCTCCGCGGCGACACCCCCCGGTGGGGGCGTGCACGGCATGTGCGGCGCCAACGCCGCAAAGTCAGCGCTGAAAGTTCTTCGGCACTGACCGGTGCTCAGGCCTTGAGGGCCTTCTCGATATCTGCCGCGAGCTTGCCGGGCTTGGTGACCGAGGCGTAGCGCTTGACCGGCTTGCCGTCTCGCCCGATCAGGAACTTGGTGAAGTTCCACTTGATCTTGGACGGGCCGACCCCGCCTTTTTCTTCTTTGAGCCACTTGTACAGCGGGTGGGTGTCGTCGCCGTTCACGTCGATCTTGGAAAAAAGCGGGAAGGTAACCCCGAAGTTGACCTTGCAGAACTCCTGAATCTCGCTCTCGTCGCCCGGTTCCTGGTGGCCGAACTGGTCGCACGGGAAGCCGAGGACCACGAGGCCCTCATCTTCGTAGCGCTTGTAGAGCTCCTCCAGCCCGTCGTACTGGGGGGTGAAACCGCACTTGGAGGCGGTGTTGACTACCAGCACGGCCTTGCCTTCGTAGTCGGCCAGGCTCTTCTCGGTGCCATCGATGGCCTTGGCGGAAAAGTCGGAAATCGTGGTCATGGGCAAGGGTACGGCGCCAGTCGGTTGCTTGGACGGAAACCAGTGGCAGGCTTGGGTCATGGAAGAGATGTCCGTCGCCGCGCTCCGCGATGTTGAGCCAGGTTCGTTCTGGCTGGACGATCCCTCCCGGCCCGCCGCCCGTGCCCCGCTCGATGGCGATGTGAGCTGTGACCTCGCTGTCGTCGGCGGCGGCTACAGCGGCCTGTGGACCGCGTTGTTGGCCAAGGAACGCGACCCCGCCCGAGACGTCGTGCTGGTCGAAGGCGGCCGGATCGGGTGGGGTGCATCCGGACGTAACGGTGGGTTCTGCTCCGCGAGCCTCACCCACGGCGAGGCCAACGGTCGGGAGCGCTGGCCCAACGAATACGACACCCTGGATCGGCTCGGCGGTCAGAACCTGAACGAGCTTGAGGGCGCCGTCGCCCGCTGTGGCATCCACTGCGATTTTCAACGGAGCGGCGAACTTTCCGTCGCCACCGAGCCCTACCAAGTGGAAGACCTGCGCCTCGGCCCCGACGATGACCCCGCCAACATCGCGTTCCTGGATCGCGACGCCATTCGGGCAGAGGTTGCATCGCCTACCTACGTGGCCGGGCGCTGGGACCGCACCGGCACCGCCCTCGTGAACCCGGCACAACTCGCATGGGGTCTGGCCCGCGCCTGCGAGGAGGCCGGTGTCCGCATCTTCGAACAGACCCAGGTGGCCCGGATTGGTCGATCGCCGCTGGCCCTGGAGACCGCAACCGGCACCGTCCGGCCCCGACAGGTAGCACTCGGGACAAACGTGTTCCCCTCCCTGGTCAAGCGAATCCGCCTCCATACGGTGCCGGTCTACGACTACGTGCTGATGACCGAGCCGCTGAGCGCGTCGCAGAAGGCGTCGATCGGGTGGGACCACCGCCAAGGGATTGGGGACAGTGCGAACCAGTTCCACTACTACCGACTCTCCGCCGACGACCGCATTCTTTGGGGCGGCTATGACGCGGTCTATCGATTCGGCGGCCGGGTCCGCGACCGTCACGACCAACGGCCCGCGACTTCGCAGATCCTCGCCCGGCACTTTTTTGAGACGTTCCCCCAACTCGAAGGACTGCGATTCAGCCACGCGTGGGGCGGACCGATCGATACCTGCACGCGGTTCTGCGCCTTCTTCGGTACGGCCCACGACGGCGCCGTCGCCTATGCCACCGGGTTCACCGGCCTCGGTGTGGGTGCAACCCGCTTCGGTGCCCAGGTCATGCTGGACCTCTTGGCGGGCGATGAAACCGAGCGCACCGCCCTGGAGATGGTCCGCACCAAACCGGTGCCGTTCCCGCCGGAGCCCTTCGCCTCGCTAGGCATCCAGGCCACCCGCTGGTCGCTAGCGCGAGCGGACCAGAACGCCGGCCAACGCAATCTCTGGCTCCGCACCCTCGACCGCCTAGGCCTCGGCTTCGACAGCTAGCCCCGCTTTGCCGAAGATGTCGCAGTTGAGACGAAATGAACTACGTAACTGCGACTTCTTCCTAGTTTTTCCTGATTTTTCCTTGTTTTGGGGTTGGGGTCGGGTCGGTTAGGTGTTGGCGGTTACTAGGCGTTTGATGCCTTCTTGCCAGCCGATTTTGGTGGGGCCCGCTATCGATTCGAGCTTGCTGGTGTCGACGAGGACGCTTTCGAGCGTGTGCTCGGTGGGCTCGAAGATGGGTGTGAGCCCGGTTAGCTCGCCGATGTAGGTACACCATTCCTCGACGCTGGCTGACTCCGACCCGCCCCAGTTCACGGTGGTGACGGGGAGCGATGCGGCGTCCAGGAGAGCCGGGACCATGGCGGTGATGTCGTCTTGGTGGATGGGCGAGTAGCTGCTCGGCGCGTCGACGTGGACGGGTATGGCCATGCCCTGCTGCATCATGAGGAGGTGGAAGAGCGGCCAGCCCCCGTTGTCGCCGTAGGGCACGTTGAGTCGGGCGATGGTGGTGGGGACGTCGAACTGGCGGGCGGCAAAGCGCACCACGGTTTCGGCGGCGATCTTGGCAATGGAATAGGTGGGCATCATCACGGCGTGGTTGTCGCCCAATGGGTCTGTTTCGGCGATGGCGTCGTGGCCTTTGGGCTTGTAGACGCCCGTGGTGGAGCAATGCAGGAAGCGGGCGGGGCGGCACCAGGTCAGGAGGTCCCCGGGGGCTTCCGCGGTAATGCGGAGGTCGATGTCCCAGCGCTGGGTTTTGGACACGGCGAAGTTGAGGACGGAATCCACGCCCTGGCGTGGGAGCGCGCTGAGGTCTCCGGACCGCAGGTCCACCGAGGCACACGTGACGCCCGCGGCTTCCAGGCGTTCCTTGGCCGCGGGGTCGGAGAAGCGGGCGGCGGCGATCACCTCGTTGGTTTCGGCGAGCGCCATGGCGATCGGTCCCGCCACTTGGCCGGTAGCTCCGGTGATGACGATGCGCTTGCCCTCGAGGGTCATGGGTGATCCTTCAGCTGTCGAGTGATGGGGTGATCAGGTGGGGTGCGGCTCGGCCGGCCACCAAAGGCAGATCGAAGTAGGTGCGTACGCCGGGTTCGGCGGCGCACACGTAGGGCACGGCGTTGACGCAGTGCAGGGCGGTGGCGACGATGCCGGGGTTGCGGGCCAACCCAGCTTCGATGCTCACCGGATGGAGTCCGTGAAATACCACGTGGGTGCTGGGGTCCCCGGTGACCTCGATTTCGAAACGTTCGCCCTCGGGGCCGAAGGTCCACGCCGGGTCCAGGTTTTCGTCGCCCATGAACCAGTTGACCGCTGCGGTCACCACGGGTTCTCCGTTGACCGTGCCGACCCACCGGAATCGTTGGGCGGCGACGGTCCCCGGCTGGATGGCCCCAATGGGTGAATCGATCGGCGCAGTGGCAACCGCCATTTCGTGAGTGGTTTGCAACTCGGAGTCCAACGTGAGCCCGAGTTCCTCTGCCACCAGCTGCACCGACTGGCCGAAGCCCCCGCCGAGAACGGCCAACATGATGCTGCCGGCCGCTTCTTCGGGGGTTTTCCCGAAGAGCATCCAGTCGCTGATCACGTCCGGTGCGCCGTACGTGCGGATGTCGGAAAACTCCTCGGCTCGTACGTGGGTGATCTGGCCACTTAGCGCCGAGAGCATGAGCGGGAACCGTTCGGTTATCCCGCCGGGGTGGATGCCAGTGCCGTGGAGCGTGCTGCCGGCGGCTCGGCAGAGCGCTTCGAGTTCGGCCCTCTCGTCGGCCGGCGGATTGAACCAGCCGAGTGGTGTCACCACGCTGAGCCCGGACCCGAGTATCCGGCGGAGCTCTGCCGGGTCGGGCATGAGCGGGCTGTAGATCACGCAGTCGGCGGGCACGGCGAGCAGCGCGTCGACATCGCGGGTCGCGGCAACCCCGATCGCGGCCTGGCCAATGAGTTCACCGACGTCGACCCCGTCCTTGGCCTCGTTGTGGACCCAACACCCGACCAGTTCGAGGTCCGGGTGCGCCAGCACCCCCTGTATGGCGGCTCGCCCCACACCGCCGGTCGCCCATTGGATCACTCGGTACGTCATAGAACGTGTTCTACCTGGTTGCGCCGGTACCGTGCCGAGGTGGGCGATGACAACGGATTCAACGGGCAGCCGGCAGAAGCGGTGTTGGCCGTCAACCCGCGCCCCGTGAAGTCACCGGTGATGCTGCAGGGCTGGCATGACTTGGCCTCGGTCCATTGGCGCTATGACCCGGCGGTGGTTCAGGCGCTGCTGCCGGATGGGTTCCGTGTCGACACCTTCGATGGCTCGGCATGGGTGGGCTTGCTTCCGTTTCATATGCGCCGGATTCGCCTGCCTGGCTTGCCGCCATTTGGGCCGTTGAGCACGTTTCCTGAGACCAACATTCGGACCTATTTGCTGGACCCGCAGGGCCGACGGGGCGTGTGGTTTTGCAGCTTGGATATCACGCGCCTGATCCCCGCGTTGGTGGCTCGGGTCTCCTATCGGTTGCCGTACTGCTGGGCCAAGATGTCGATTGAGACCGAGGGTGACGTTTGGACCTACACCAGCCGCCGTCGCTGGCCAACCGGTGAGGCATCCAGTCGCGTGAAGATCCGGGTTGGGCCCCAGGTGCCCACCCAGGACATCACCGAACTGGACCATTTCATCACCGCTCGGTGGGCGCTCGGCACCCAGTTTGGTCGTCGGCTGATGTGGGCCGACGTGGACCATGAGCCGTGGATTGTTCATCGGGCCGAGTTGCTCGACGTGGACGAATCCCTTCTGCTGGCGGCCGGGCTTCCGGCCCCCGAAGGCGATCCGGTTGTGCTCTGGTCACCGGGAGTGACCGTTCGTATCGGTCGCCCGCGATCCGTGCGCCCTCACCGCTGAAATCGATCAAAACGGGCCATATGGCACACGACAATCCCATTCCTGTGGGTGTACAACGGGCGGAAGGTTGGGAAGGCGGCGCGTGACATGACAGAAGTGAGCGAGGTATGGGGACTTGGGCGGCGCATGGCCTTGGCTCAGCGCCGCTCGGACCGTCAAGTCGAAGAGGTGATCCAGCGCCTACGGCTGGTCAGCGTGGTTCCTGCGGTGGCGCAGTTGCTGGTCTACCCCGGTTCCATCCATTGGCCCGCCGTAGTCGCCGTCATGGTTCTGGTGCTCAACTGTCTTTGGGTCTGGCTGATGCTTCGGTCGGAGGATCTTGGCTCGCCCCGCCGTTCGCTCGGCTGGACCAGTATTTTCGGCGACGTAGCCACCGCGCTCCTACTCATGGCCAATTACCGGCTGAATCCGGCCGACTCGGTGCAGTTCCTGCCGCTGATCATGGTGGTGCAGGCGGCCGCTAGGTGGGGTCGTACCGGCGGGTTGATCGGCGGTATCACTGCGGGGCTGGTGTCGTCGGGGTGGGCGGTTGGCGTTCATCGCAATCTCGGGCTGGAACTTCCCGGCATGACGTTGGCGTTCCGGGTGGTGATCTTTGGGCTGGTCGGGTTATTCGTGGGGCTGATGGTTCGTGAGGCACGCCAGCAGCGGCGGGCAGCCGAGTCGGTCATCAACGCGTCCCGTGACCTAGTGGTGACGTTCTCCGTCGATGGGACCGTGCGGTCAGTGAACCCGGCTTGCCAACGCATATTGGGTTACTCGCCGGAGGAACTGGTGGGCCGGGATCGGTCGTCGCTCTTAGCCCCAGGCGAGCGCACCTTTGGGCCGGTGGCCACGGATCTCTATCGGCGCGAAGGCCCGCAACTGGTGGAACTCCGGCTTCTGCACCGGGATGGAGGGGTCGTCTGGCTCGAGTTCGACCTTTTGCCGGACTTGGAGGCGGGTGTCGTGCACGCCCTCGGGCGTGATGTGGGCGTCCGCCGTCAGGCCGAATCTGAGCTGCGGCGCCGCGCCGATCACGATGGCCTCACCGGGGTGCTGAACCGTCAAGCCCTGTTCGCCCATCTCCGGGGCCGTTTCACGCTCGATATGTTACCTGGCCTGGTGTTCATCGATCTTGATCGGTTCAAGTCCATCAACGATGGTCATGGGCACTTGACCGGCGATCGGGTGTTGAAGGAGATTGCCGAGCGGTTGACGGGCGTGATCGACGGGCAGGGCCGGGTTGCCCGGTATGCGGGCGACGAGTTCTGCTTGGCGGTAGACAATCCGGCTCACCTGGAAGCGGTGGTGGACCGGGTCCGGGCTGTGCTGCAGGCCCCACTGTCTCTTGGGGGTAAAAATCTGCTGGTCACGGCCTCCTTGGGCTGGGCTCACAGCACGCCGGGAGATGGTCCGGAGGAATTGCTGGATCGGGCTGACCAAGCCATGTACTCAGCGAAGGCGGCCGGCCGGCCGTAGGCGCGATTTCGGCGCCGAGTAGGGCGCCGAGTAGTCCGTATTGCCCCATTTCGCCGGGGCCCGGACAAATCGCTCACCCGGAAGCGGGCGAAGGCCGATCACCGAGGGGTGAGAGCCGATGCACAGGTCGACCGCGGCCTGAACAGGCGGATCGCCGCGGCAGAAAGCGCGGCCATCCGCCAGACCGAGGTGAGCATCCAGTACACCCGCTTGGCCTGCGTCGTCATGGCCCTCGGACAAACGGCTCTGGACAACGGTGACCGGGCGTGGCTGGGGTGGGCAGCAATGGCGGTGTTTCTGGCCACGTGTGCGTGGACCGAGCGGGCCCTTCGCGTTGAGGGCACCGGGTCGCGACTCCCGGTCATCGGCGGCGTGAGCATGACCGGTCACAGCCCCCGGTTCCGTCGGGATCGAGCTAGCGGGAACCTGATGGTCATCGGCTGGGTGGGCATGTCCGGCGATACCCTCGCCGCCGTCATGGTGTTGGCCAACCTGCTGAAGGACCCGACCGATCCGATCCAACTCCTGCCGTTGCTGTTGGTGACCGAAGCGGCGGCGCGATGGGGATTTCAGGGCGGTGTGTCTGCTGGCGTCGGCGGTGGGTTGCTGAGCGCAGCGTGGACGGTTGCGGTCCATCGCCGCCAAGAGCTCGACCTCCCGCTCTCCTATCTCACCTTCCGGGTTGCGGTGCTGGTGCTGTTGGGCGGGTTCATCGGGGCAATTGTTCGCCAGGGGCGACAGCAGAGACGAGCCGCCAACAGCGTGTTCAACGCGTCCCGGGACCTGGTGGCCACCTTCAGTTTGGACGGTTCGCTGCTTTCGGTGAACCCGGCGTGCGAGGCGATCTTGGGGTACACGCCGGAGGAGCTGCTGGGGCGAGATCGGACCTGGCTCTTGGATCCAGATGATCGACCGAATCGGCCTCCCGATGTTGGCCTCTACCGCCGCGACGGTGCTCAGCTGGAGGAGTTGCGGTTCATTCATAAGGACGGGCGACTGGTGTGGATCGAGCTCGACCTGCTCCCCGACCTGGAATCCGGCGTGGTCTACGCCATCGGCCGCGACGTGAGCGCTCGGCGTCAGGCGGAGGTGGAGCTTCGGCACCGAGTGGATCACGATGCTCTTACCGAGGTGTGGAACCGAGAGTCCCTGCTGGCTTACCTGGCCCGCATGTTTGCGCGCGGGTATTGCCCCGGCCTGGTGTTCGTGGACCTGGACGATTTCAAGAGCGTGAACGACAATCACGGTCACCGGGCGGGGGACCTGGTCCTGAAGGGCATGGCGGATCGGTTGTGTATGGCGACCGGGCTGGAAGGGTCCGTGGCCCGGTATGCGGGCGACGAGTTCTGTGTCGTTGTGGACGACCCGAGAGACATTGACGCAGTGGCCGAGCGGATCCGCCAGGTGCTGGACGAGCCGGTTGCTATCAGCGGGGCGACGTTGGCTGTGTCAGCCACGTTGGGTTTGGCCGTCGGTCGCCCGGGGGACTGCGCCGACGCCCTCATACATCGAGCCGATCAGGCCATGTATGGGGGCAAGGCGAGGAACCGCCGCTCCTAATCGAAGGTTTCGGACACAACGTCGTCGGTCGCGGTACCGTCCGGCCATGGCCGTTGCTGTTCCCACCTCACCCGATCAGGTCTCATTGCGAATACTGGCCCCGGCCGACGTGCTCTATGACCTCGTGACCGATCCCGCAGGGATGGGGAGGCTCAGCACCGAGTGCACGGGCGGGAAGTGGCTCGACGGGGCGACCGGTCCGACCGTGGGCGCCAAGTTCAAGGGCACCAACAAGCGGGGCATTGCTCGGTGGTCCACGGTCAACACGGTGGTGATCGCGGTGCCCGGCCAAGAGTTCGCGTTTGAAACCAAACAGAGCGGAACCCGTTGGCGCTACGAGTTCCAAGCCGAAAGCGACGGGGCGGCCACGGTGGTTACCGAGTCTCGGGCGGCCTGGAGGGACCGCCCGGCGGTGGCCAAAATCTTCTCCAAGCTGCTGCTCGGCGGGGTGGAGGAGCACGACCATGAGATGCAGGCGGGCATGTTGGCCACGCTTGAGCGCCTAAAAACGCTGGCGGAGGCCAGCGGGTCCGCTGCGCCAGGGGTAGGGTCTAACTAGAACACGTTCTCGCGACGAGAACGCGTTCTCGCACCCGATACGCAGGCTCAAGGGGAATTGCTGACATGGACCTCGGTGACATCAACCTGTTCGATCCCGACGCCTACGTCGATGAGCTGCCCCACGAGCAGTTCGCCTACCTCCGCAAGGAGGCGCCCGTCTTCCGTCATGAGATGGCCGACGGCAACCACTTCTGGTGCGTCACCCGGCACCAGGACCTCATCACCGTGAACCGTGACGCCGCATCGTATTCGTCGTGGCGCAAAACCGCACTGGCCACTATCCAGACCGACGATGTGCTCGAGCAGCAGCGCCTGATGATGCTGAACATGGACCCGCCGGAGCACTCCAAACTCCGCAAGATCGTCAACAAGGGTTTCACGCCCAAGATGATTCGTGGCCTCACCGATCACCTGGCGGAAGAAGCCCGCCAGATCGTGGCCGAGGCGATTGAAAAGGGCGACGTGGAGTTTGTGGAGGAAGTAGCCAGTGAACTGCCGCTCATCGCTATTGCGGAGTTCCTGGGCGTGCCCCGAGAAGATCGCAAGATCATCTTCGACCTGTCGAACCGGATGATCGGGTCCGAGGATCCGGACTACCAACTGGACGAAGGCGAGGCGCAGCTCGCGGGCATGGAGATGTTCGCCTACGCCCAGCAACTGGCCGACGACCGCCGGGCCAACCCGCGCGACGACATCGTGTCGGCTTTGCTGGAAGCCGAAGTAGACGGCGAACGTCTCGATGAGCTCGAGTTCAACCTCTTCTTCATGCTGCTCGCCGTGGCTGGCAACGAGACCACCCGTAACGCGATCAGCCACGGGATGCTGGCCCTGCTCGAGAACCCGGAGCAGCAGCAGATCCTGCGCGATGACCCCTCCAAGCTCGATGCCGCCATCGAGGAAATCCTTCGCTGGGGCACCCCGGTCATGCAGTTCCGGCGCCAGACCACCAAGGCCGTCACCATTGCCGGCGTCGACATCGACGAGGACGAGCCAATCGTCTTCTGGCACATCTCCGCCAACCGCGACGAGACCGTCTTCGAGGACCCGTACAAGTTCCTGGTGGAGCGCTCGCCCAACGTGCACACCAATCATGTGGCCTTTGGCGGCGGTGGACCGCACTTCTGTCTCGGCGCCAACTTGGCTCGGGCCGAGATGAAGGTCGTGTTCGCGGAGCTGCTCAAGCAGGGCACCTGGGAGCAACGAGCCCCGGCCCGTCGTCTCCGGTCCAACTTCATCAACGGCATCAAGCAGCTCGACGTATCGCTGAAGCCCGTCTGAGCGAGCGGCCTGCTCTGGGCAGTACGTTCACCGAATGGCTGACGCTGACCTCACCGACTTCGAGCACACCACCTTCTCGTACGGGGGTAAGACCCGAAAGATTTTTCGTCTCGGCACCGGGCCCGCGGTGATCGTCATGGCTGAGATCCCGGGCATCACCCCGAAGGTGGTGGCCTTCGCCCGTCAGGTGGCGGCCATTGGCTGTACCGCGGTGCTGCCGCATCTGTTCGGCACGCCGGGGAAGGACCCGCTCCCAGACGGGAAACCGTCTCTCGGTGGCTTGGCTACGGGCTTGTCGTCGATCGTCCCTGCTTGTGTGAGCAAGGAGTTCACCACCCTGGCCGTGGGTAAAACCTCCCCGGTGGTCACCTGGTTGCGGGCGCTGGCGGCCGATGAGCACGAGCGCTGTGGTGGCCCCGGAGTTGGGGCGGTGGGTATGTGTTTCACCGGGGGTTACGCACTGGCCATGGCCGCCGACGATCGCCTGTTGGCCCCGGTGCTCTCGCAGCCGTCCATGCCCATGGGCATCACCAAGAAACAGAAGCACAGCATCGACATTTCGCCGGCAGACCTGGCCAAGGTGAAGGACCGGTGCGCCAACCAAGGTCTGGAGGTCCTTGGTCTCCGGTTCAAGAGCGACAAGCTGGTGCCCGGCGAGCGCTTCCAGTTTCTTCGCGAAGAACTCGGTGACGCGTTTATTGGGGTGGAGCTTGATGATGCCGACGCCAACCCCAGCGCGGCCATGAAGCCTCACTCGGTTCTCACCGAGCACCTGATCGATGAACCCGGTAGTGCAACCCGTGCCGCCCTTGATCAGGTTCTAGACCTCTTCCGCCGCCGGCTTCTCGCTCCCGCCTAACGACCAGTCGATCGGCGTCCGGCCCGCGGCGACCAATGATGCGTTGGCCTGAGAGAATGGCCGACTGCCAAAGAACCCGTTGTGCGCAGACAACGGCGACGGGTGGACGGACTCGATCACGGTGTGCCGGGTGCTGTCGATCAGCACCTTCTTCTTCCGCGCCGCCGCGCCCCACAACACGAACACCACCGGCTCGGGCTTGGCGTTCACGGCCCGAATGACCTCATCGGTGAAGGTCTCCCACCCCTTACGCTGATGCGAGGCGGCCTGATGGGCGCGTACCGTGAGCGTGGTGTTCAGCAGGAGCACGCCTTGGCCGGTCCACGCGTTCAGGCAGCCGTGGTGCGGGCGGGGCACGCCCACGTCTGCCTCGAGTTCGGTGAAAATGTTGCGTAGGGAAGGTGGTGTGGTCACGCCACGGCGGACGGAGAAACACAGCCCGTGAGCTTGCCCGGGGCCGTGATAGGGGTCCTGACCCAGGATCAGAACCTTCACGGACGCGAACGGGGTTTGGTGCAGCGCGGCGAACACGTCTTCGGCTGGGGGGTACACCTCGATCCGGCTCCGTTCCTCGGCCACGAAGGTTTGCAGTTCGGCCCAGTAGGGCTTGGCGAACTCCTCACGCAGGAGCGGGTTCCAATCGGTCTTCGGTGTCACGCCCAACCGGCGACCGTGCGACGGATGAGGTCCGGATTTGCCTCGATGTCGGCATCGTTGAACAGCAGAGGACGGGTGGCCTTGTCCCGGTAAGCGCGGGTGCCGTCGGCGTGATGTTCGGAGCGGTCATCGCCTGATTGCCCGTAGCTCAGGAGCCCCCGGCCGACCGGTCCGTCGTTGGTGAGCTCCACGGCCATGAGGAAGCTGGTGCCATAGGTGACCTGATAACCGCCCACTCGGAGGCCGGTTCGGTCGGTCCGGCCGTTGATGGCCGCAGTCACGGGGGCATCCGGCTCCACCGCGGTGGACGCCAAAGCACCGATCGGGGCGAGGATGTTGAGCAATCCTTCGCCTTCGCCACCGCCGTGGACGGCCACTCGGTGCTCGCCACGCTGCGCCCATTGCGCGTCGCCCAACGTGATGTCGATGGGGAGACCGGCCGCACCCAAGGCCACGACGGCGCGGGCCACAGCCATCACCGTGGGGTCGTCTCCTTCGTCGGGCGCGGGGGTGAGTCCGTGGGGCGTGGCCACCGGGTCAGCCGGATCGAACGGGTTGGCGAACAACGTGCCCGCGCCGCGCTGCTCAGCCGAGGTGAAGCCGGCCATGGTTTCCCGCCAAAGAATGGCCCCGGGCGAGTCCAGGTTGCTGCAGCCATCCCAGGCAGCCAGAACCTCGGCGGCCGCGGCCACCGACACGTCATCATCGTCGATGACCATCGAGCGAGCAGCCCGGCAGCGGGCCACTACGTCGTCCCGAAGCAGTTCGGCGGTGAGGCTGGCGTTGTCGAGCACCGCGTCCAACGCGGCTTCGACCGTCACCTTGCCGGTTGCGGCTAAGCGGGCGGCCACCCGCAGGTTTTGGCGGGTACGCAGGCTGGGTGCCGCCTGCTCTAGGCCGTGGAGCGGGGAGTAACCCACGAGGAGTTCATCAGGGTGGGTCAGCCAATGTGGGTCGTTGGCGTTGACCACGTAATCACGGCGTTCGATCTGCGGCAACGCGTGATGGGGCACGAGCCCTGGGCTGCGCGCTCCGGGCACCTCCACCCAGTCATCACCTGGGTCGCTGCCGTCGAGCAGAGAAACCTGGGCTTCGTAAAGCACTGCGGCCACGGGGTCGTTGTGTACCCGGTCCACGAACCGCTTGGCGGCCTCCGCGCTCAGGTTCGGTGTGGCCGATGCATCGATGTACCAGGCGCGCCCGGTGCGGTCCGCCGCCAACGTGTTGACCCATGGAAGACCCTGGACCCGGGCGAAAACGGCCTGGAGGTCGTCCATATTCTTGGCGAGGTCCATCTCCAGGAACTGCTGGGCCACGGCCGTGTTGTCCAGGTTGGCGTCTCGGTAGGTGTACCCAACCTCCAAGCCCCAACCGAGCAGCGGCAGGTTGACCATGGGTCCGTGGTGGCTGTCCCACAGGGTGCGGTTGAGGGTTTCCCGCTCACCATCGCCGTTCAGTACCTGGATCGAATGATCAGTTGGTACCGCTTGGCGTTCCTCGGTGCCGTACCGGTAGTGGGTAGGCGAGCCCGGAACCAGGTCCAGGCGGGCCAGTGTGAACCGGCTCCCTCGGGAAAACGTGTGGGCCCAGGCGACGTCGGCGTTGAAGCCCATCTGCACGCCGGGGGCGCCGAGCAGCGACACCCCGTACACGTCGAGCTGGCCCGGGATCGTGAGGTGACATTCCCAGAACCGAGCCTCGCCACCCCAAGGGAAATGCGGGTTGGCCATGACGAGACCGTGGCCGGACGTGGTGGCGTCGCCGCCAAAGGCCCAGCCGTTACTGGCTCCGGGTGACGCCTCGCTGACCCCGCCGCTACTCAGGGCAGAGAGGGGCGAGGGTGCGGTCGGCCCGTCGGGTCCGGGGGCTTCGGCCCGGCCGATGATCCCGGCCAGATTGCGGCCGCTGCCCATGAGTGCAATGTCGCCAAGGTAGGCGTAGAGGTCCAGTTCGGTGATCGGGCGAATCCATTCAGCGTGCGCGCACCACTGCGGCAGCGAACCCTCGGCCCGGCTCTCCGTCAGTTGGGTGTTGTAGCCGGCTACGTAGCCCGCAACCAGGTCACGCAGCCAGGGCGGTTGCGCGTCTCGCATGGCTGGTGCTCGGCCCACCACGTCGAGCGACCGGTAGCCAAAGTCAGAAGCAACGTGCCTGCCCTCCGCGCCGGGGCCGTGGAACTGCGCCCGCTCGCCCCGGATCTTCACGATCTGGTCAGCGATGGTGGGCAGATGGTCTCTCGCAACGGCCCAGCCTTGGCCGAACCCAAGCGCTCCCCATGTGTTGGCGCGTATGTGAGCCACCCCATGGGTGGTCCACCGAATGTCAGCCTCGTACGTGGCGTCGCCTGTCCCCGTCACATTTTCTCCCCCAACTCAGAACGTGCATCTCACCATGTTGGGCGCCTTGGTGCGAACGAGCCGACCACTGGTGCCGAAACAAGGCTCTGCCCTCCCGTAGTCTGCGCCCATGTTCCGTGTGCGAAAGGGCGA
>JANXNS010000167.1 GCA_025353965.1 Aquihabitans sp. | reverse complement strand
ACAGGAGTTGAGCGCCCCGACCTGCAAGTTCGCGCGCCAGAGCCATTCCAAGGCCACCGTTTGCGCCAATGATGGCCACGACTGGTGTGTTCGTCGTACTGAGAGTTTCAACATCGCCCATGGGGTTCATCGTTTGGCGCTCACACCTTTCGGATCGGGACTGCCGGTAGGCTAAGGGAACCCACTCACCATGAGGAAGTTCCGGTGTCGGGATCGTGGTCTCAGCTCCGAGTGTCTGGGGCACGGTCATGGCCAGCGTTTACTGGATCACGCCTGCAACCGCCGGAGTTGGCACCCTGACTTCGTGGCATCCGAGACAAAGGAAGACACGCAATGAGCGATCAGATGATGGACATCGGCATCAGCGAGGCCGACCGCAAGGCGATTACCGACGGCCTGTCCCGGCTACTGGCCGACACGTACACGCTGTATCTGAAGACCCACAACTACCACTGGAACGTGACTGGGTCGATGTTCCAGACGCTGCATCTCATGTTCGAGACCCAGTACAACGAGCTCGCTCTGGCTGTGGACCTCATTGCCGAACGCATCCGGGCCCTTGGTGCGCCAGCGCCTGGCAGTTACCGGGAGTTCGGAGCGCTGTCGTCGGTACCCGAAGATGACGACCACCCTGACGCAACCGAGATGATCCGGCGCCTGGTCCTGGGCCAGGAGAGCGTTGCTCGTACTGCCCGCTCTTTGTTCCCTGTCATCGAACAAGCTCACGACGAGCCGACCGCTGATCTGCTCACCCAGCGACTCCAGATCCATGAGAAGACCGCATGGATGCTTCGCAGCCTCCTCGCCTAGTGGTCCGTGGACCGTGGCCTAGAAGCGCCAACCAACCCTGACTGCATCAAACCCGGGGTGGCTCAGAGCTCCACCAAACCCAGCGCGATTCAAAACCCCCGGCGACCCGTGAACTAGTCGTCCTGGCTCAGAACGCTGAAGATCCATTGCGCCACGACCAATTGGTCGAGCGGCTCGTTCAGTGAATCCAGCGCTTGATCGCACACGGTGGATCCAATCCACTGGCGACGGGCCTCGATGAGGCGTCGTGAGAGCCCCGCCCCGAACTCAGGGTGGGGCTGCATGGCCAGGACGCGTGGCCCGAGTGTGTACGCGGCGAACGGGCAGTGGGCTGTGGCCGCAACCACGACGGCGCCCGGCGGCAACTGGGTGACCTGGTCCTGATGGCTGGCGATGAGCCGAACCGAGCCCGAACCGGGCGCTCCATCGCATGGTTCAGCGGTGGTGAGCCGGTAGGCGTGGGCGCCGACCCCCCACCCGTCGGCGTTCTTGGCCACCCGGCCGCCCAGGGCCTGGGCTAGGAGTTGATGGCCAAAACAGATTGCGACCATGGGTACGTCGGCCACAACCAGATCTCGGACCAACTGTTCGACGGGAGCAATCCATGCCAGATCGTCGTAGGTGGAATCAGCTGACCCCGAGACGATCCATGCATCGCACTCGGTCGGCCCAGGGGGGAGCGGATCGTGCTGGACGTCGTAGACGATGAGTTCGAAGTCGAACGGGGCGAGCAGGGACGCGAATAGATCCGGGTAGTCCCCAAATTCCGAGATGAGGTCTGCGTGGACGTAGCCGCATTGCAGAAGGCCGACGCGGAGCGGTTTCGACATGGTCAGTCACCGTATAGGGCGTTGCTGCATCACGAAGTCGCCGGTACTACTCGTAGCGCATGCCGATCTCGCGGAGAAGTTCGATGAATCGGGTCCCTGCATCTGGAGCCGGTTCTCCCGGCGTGTAACTCACGGCCTTGAGATGGCCGGTAAAGGCAAAGGCACCGTGGCGTTCGGCCAGGTCCCAAGAGACCGGCGAACGCCGATCGATGCCCACGTTGATCCCCTCGAACGGCGCCATGGCGCCGAGCATGACGAGACCATCTACCTGAGCCCGCGACTCACCACCGACGAACACCTCGACATCCCATGTCCAGCTGCCGGGGGCCGTCACCGATACCCGAATGTGGTCGACGCCAGCGGGCACTGAACCGCACCGAAGTTCCGCCATGGCGCCGTAGCCATTGTGGACAAAGACCAACTCGTCGCCCTCGTCGACATACAGGCCATAGCCGCCACCCTGATCGCCGTGGGAGAACAACATGCCTCGGTCGCCACTGGCAAAGTCGAGCTCAATATCGACATCGAACGAGCGCCACTGAATGAGCTGCTGAGACCGGTACCGCTCAAGGGTGTGCGTGCCGGCAACGATGCGTACCGCTTGCTGGAGCGGCTCGTCATACGGGGGCCGAACCACGTAGCGGACCCGTGAACCCTCATCGAGTGGGTACACCTGATTGGCGCGGGCCGCAGCTTCCCAGCCCGCCGCCAGCTCGGCTACCCGTTCGGGATGCTCGGCCGCCAAATTGTTGGTCTCGGTGCGGTCTTCGGCCAGGTTGTACAACTCCCACTCGTGGTCGCCAAAGGGGGTGAGCGGCTGGTGGCGGGTAACGACCTCCCAGTCCTGGTCATAGAACCCTCGGTGACCGGCCATCTCCACATACTGGGAACCACGGTCGTGGGCCAGGGTCCCGTCCAGAAGGACAGGCGCCAGGCTGGTGCCATCGAGCGGCTGCAGCACGATCCCGCCGCGCTCATCGGGGCGGTCTACCCCGGCCAACTCGCAGAGGGTGGGCAGCAGATCGGTGACGTGCGACCACTGGTCCCGCCGACCGGGGCCCGATGGTCCCTTCGGCCAGTGCCAAATGAACGGGACCGAATGCCCGCCCATATGAGTGTTGATCTTGTACAGCCGAAACGGCGTATTCGACGCCATGGCCCAGCCGCGCGGGTAGTGCACCAGTGCCTGCGGGCCACCGGCCAGGTCAATCCGATCCCGATCGAATTGCTTGTCTTCGAGGTCCTTCACATTCTTGGACACCAGGGCGCGGAAGTAGGACGTGGTCCCGCCGGATTCGCCTTCGCGGGAAGCGCCATTATCGGAGAGGAAAAGGAAAATGGTGTTGTCGGCAACGCCCATCTCCTCAAGCGCTGCGTAGAGGCGACCAACCGACTGGTCGACGCTGTCGACCATGGCGGCATAGACCTCCATGTAGCGGGCATAGAGCGCTTGGTCTTCCGGCTCAAGGCTCTCCCAGGGCTCCACCTCGTCACCCTCCTCGCTGTTGCGAGGCGGGAGTGGGGTGCCGACTGGCAACAGACCGAGTTCGACCTGTCGCTCGTGGCGGGCTCGGCGCAGCGCATCCCAGCCTGCGTCGTAGTTGCCCTTGTGTTTGACCAGGTCAGACGGTTTGCATTGGAGTGGCGCGTGCACGGCAATGTGGGCGAAATAGCAGAGGAACGGTTGGCCGGGGTTGGACGCCTTGGCCTGGCGGATGAACCCGATTGCCTTGTCAGTGAGATCGTCGGTGACGTAATAGCCCTCGGGGTACCGGTCAACTTCCACCGTGTGGTTGTCCTCCACCAGGCGGTGCGGGTGGTGGAGGTTGGTGAACGCGTCCAGGACGCCGTAGTAGCGGTCGAACCCGCGCTGGCAGGGCCAGGAGTGGCGTGGACCGGCGTCGGATAGGTCTGAGTCCTTGGTCAAGTGCCATTTGCCTATGGCCATGGTGTGGTAGCCGGCATCACGGAACAGCTCCGCCGCAGTGGCTACGTCCTCGGCCAATTCCGCTGCGTAGCCGGGAAAGCCCGGATCAGAGTTGGCCACGTGGCCTGCCCCGGCGCGGTGGGCGTTGACCCCCGTAAGGAGTGCGGCGCGCGTTGGTGAACACATGGGGGTCACGTGGAAGTTCGTAAACTGCAGACCCCCCGCGGCCAGCCGGTCAATATTCGGGGTGGGAATCTCCGAGCCGTAACAACCAAGGTCGGCAAAGCCAAGGTCGTCGCACAGCACCACTACAACATTGGGGGCGTCCGGACCTGGCTGTGGGCGCTCGGGCCACCAGCTCTCCGAGCCAGCAAACGTCCTGCCGACCTTTCCTCCGAAGCCTTCGTATGGCCCCGCGGGCTTAGGGGAGTTCGTCATCGCCATGCTCCATTCAGGGTTTCTTTTGGAGGAGGTAAAAGCTCGGCGATCACGGTCGCAGACCGTAGCCCCCGGTTTGGTTAGCGGAACTGAGTGAGCACGGTTTCGCCGCCGTCGCCTACATCGAGCACCGCCGCACCACCGCTGGTGGTGCGGGGAACGACCGGTAGCGCAACGGTCTCGGGGTTTAGACGCCCCATGCTCCAGGCGAACTGGGCCGCGTCGATCATCGTCATGTCGTTGTCCACCCGGAGGCCACTGGACATCTTGGTGGCCGCCGACATGAGAGTGAACGGGTTCCGCTTGGACCCCGCCTTCTTCATGATCTCGCGCAGGAACGTTTGCTGGCGCTGGGTGCGGTTCACGTCCGGCAGGCCGCCCTCCGGAACCTCTTTACCGTTGATGATTTCGACGTAGTGACGGGATCGCACATAGGCCAGCGCTTGGCTCCCGTCCAGATGAACCACGCCGGCCTTTTCCACCACGAGCCCCGAGTTCCGATCAATGGCCGGGTTGGCGAAGTTCACGTCTATCCCGCCGAAAGAATCAACCAGGCCAGCAAAGGAAATGAAGTCGATCTCGATATAGCGATCAATGGGAATGTGAAAGTTCGCGGTGACAGCAGCCACCAAGTTGGCGGAGCCAGTGTTGTAGGCGGAATTGAGGCGACCCTGCTGCCCGGTGGCCGGATTGGTGACCCAGAGATCGCGGTTCAGCGACAACATCTTGGCCTTCCCGTCCTGCACCCGAAGCACCATGATCGTGTCGCTTCGAGCCCCCGAAACGCCCTTGCGTTGATCACCACCCTGTTGGCCGTTGTCGCTGCCGACGAGCAAATAGTTGGTGCCCGAGCCGTGGGAAAGCTGGGCGCTGACGTCGACCTTCTCGATCTTGTTGAACACCGAGTTGGCCCAGAGGTAGCCGCCCACCATGCCCGCCAAAACCAGCATGATCACGGCCAGCGATGTGAACCCAAGGATACGTTTCCGGGACCGCAGGCCAATGATCCGCTCGGTCATTGCGCCGAGAATCAAACCCACGACGAGGAACACAACGAGGGTCATGACTCCGTCCACCGAGATGGTGGGAGCACTTCTCCGGAGATCCGGTTGCGGTCGCTGTCGTCGAGGGCTCGGGTCCCCGGCTCCTCCGATGGTGTGTCACCGGTGGTGACCCGGAATTCCACGGGGCCAATGCCGATGACGTCGCCCGGCCGAAGCGGACAGGGCCGGCTAACCGGCAAGGCTTCGCCGTTGACCGTGGTGCCGTTGGCTGAGCCATCGTCGAGAATGATCCAGGCGCCCTGGCGGGGCTCGATGTGCGCGTGGGCCCTGCTCACCCGCGTGTCGTCGACCATGATCGCCCGGTCTCGCGACCGGCCGATGGTGATGGCGTCGGCCACCAGGGCAATGCGCTCGCCGGTGTCGGATCGAATTAGGACGAGGGTCCGTGCCGCCCCCGTAGTTGCGGTGCTCATGGCGCTGACCATGGGGGCCGGTGGCGGCAGGGGAGCGGGCTCGTCAGGAGCGGTGGCGAACGCAGTAGGGGCGCCGGGGTGACGAGAAGGATCGGCTCGGTAGTCGACCTCGATGGGGCCATCCAGCACCCAATTGTTGGTTTGAGAAGCTTGGCGCATCGCGTCGGCCAAGCCCTCGGTGAACCACCGGCGTGCCTCATCCACAACGGCCAAATCATCGGGATGCAGTTGGAGTTGGTACCGAGATGGCGCGTGCGTGCGGCCTTGGCGAGTCACCCGGACATGGCGGACCATCTCCGAGAAGCACGCCCGCTGGAGTTCCGGTGGGGTCAGGCCCTTGCGGCGACCCAGGGAGCCGCTCACATTTCGCGCCACGGAGGCCGCCTGAGCCACCCGATCGGGCCGCACAGGGCGACGCAGGCGGCGCGAACCCAAGAACCCAACAACCGAGCCGACCAGCAGGAAGACCACGCTCAACATGTCAGGTCCACGTCGCGCCGGGAGCAGAACTAGTGCGGGTGATGATCAGAACAGTTTGGAAGAGCCGGAGACGTCGTAGCGGATGACCTCTGCCCCACCACCGAGACACGGGCCAATGGCCTCGAGGAAGGCGGCGAGGTGGGGCGTGGCCATGTGTTCGTTCATGGCTTCTTCCGACTCCCACTGCTCGATCAAGTTGAAGCGATTCGGATCATCGAGGTCAGGCGAGAACCGATAGTCAACATTGCCTGCTTCGGCACGGGTCGCCGTGACGCCCGCAGCGATTGCCGCCAGTGCGGTCTCTCGGTGGGCGGGGTCGATGATGAGATGGCCAGCAACGATGATCATGGGTACTCCTGCGTGGGGTGGACCCCGCAAGGATAGAGCGCAGCGTCGCTCAAAGAGAGGCACCCCACTAGGGCAGTAGCCTCATCGGCATGGCCGACTCGCCCGTCGAACCGGACTACCCAGACCGATGGGAAGCAGATGTCGTTCTTTCGGACGGCGGAACCATGTCGGTGCGGCCGATCCGACCCGATGACGCCGAGCGCATCGTGGAGTTTCACGAGCGGCAGTCGCCCGAGAGCATCTATTTTCGATTCTTCTCCCCGCGGCCTCGTCTGTCGGAACGCGACGTCGAGCGCTTTACCCACGTCGACTATGTGGACCGGATGGCGTTCATTGGGCTCATCGGCGAGGAGTTGGTGGGCGTGGCCCGCTACGACCGCCACCGGGCCCGCAGCGATGCCGAGGTGGCGTTCTTCATCGACGATCACCACCATGGCCGGGGCATGGCCACCGTGCTGCTTGAGTACCTGGCCGCTGCCGCACGGGAGGCCGGCATCTCCGGCTTCACCGCAACGGTGCTCCCGCAGAACCGCAAAATGCTCAGCGTGTTCACGCAGGCTGGCTTCACCGCTCGGAGCCATTTTGAAGACGGCGTGATCGAGGTTGAGCTCGGTATTGAGCCAACGCCGGAGGCGCTGGCCGCCATCGAGGCCCGAGCGGGCACGGCGGAGGCACGATCGGTCGAGCGGATCTTGAAGCCCACCTCAATCGCGGTGGTTGGGGCCTCTCGTGAGCCGGGCACTATTGGATATCAGGTGTTTCGGCAACTGGTGAGCCGTGGGTTCAACGGACCGGTATATCCCGTGAACCAAGACGCCACCTACGTGGCCAGTGTGCGGGCCTGGCGTTCGGTTTTGGATGTTCCCGGTGAGCTTGATCTGGCCGTCATCTGTGTGCCTGCCGATCAAGTGCTGCGGGTAGTGGAGCAGTGTGCGGTCAAGCGAGTCCAAGGTCTGATCGTGTTGTCGGCGGGTTTCGCCGACCTCGATGAAGCGGGCGAGCAGGCCGAAGCCGAGCTGGTGGCCTACGCCCGGCGCCACGGCATGCGCCTCATTGGCCCCAACGCACTCGGCGTCATAAATACCGATCCGGCGGTGCGCATGCACGCGACCTTCGTGGGCATCGAACCATTGCCTGGGCGCATCGGTCTGGTCGCGCAATCCGGCGTGATCGGTGCGGCCATCATCGATGGCGCCAGCAACGTCGGCCTCGGTATTTCCTCGTTTGTTGCGGTTGGCAACAAGGCCGACGTCTCCAGCAATGACCTCCTGCGGTATTGGCAGGACGACCCCAACACCGACGTGGCCATGATGTACCTGGAGTCCTTCGGCAATCCGGCCAAGTTCTCCCGGACGGCTCGAGCGCTGTCGTACCGCAAGCCGGTCGTGGCGGTGAAGGTCGGTGGGGCCGCCGACGACCGGTGGGACGAGCCAGAGGACTGGCCAACTGGCGCAACCGGGGCGGCGTTGTTGGAGCAGACCGGCATCATTCGCGTCGACAACCTCACGCAGATGTTCCATACCGCAGGGGTGCTCGCCCACCAGCCACTCCCAGTCGGCAATCGGGTTGCGGTTGTCACCAACTCCTGGGGTCCAGCGTGGCTTGCGGTCGATGCCTTGAAAGCCAGCGGCCTGGATCCGGCGGACCCGGTCGACCTCTCCAACGAAGCGGACGCCGGGGACTTCACGCGGGCACTTGCGGAGATTTACGCCGACGAGACCATCCACGCCGTGCTCGTGGTCTACGCGCCCGCTGTCACCACGCATTACAAGAAGTTGGGGGTGGCAATTCGGGAAGCCGCGCTGACTCCAGGGGCGGTCACCACCGTGGCGTGCCTGCTTGGCCAACGTGGTCCCAGCACCTTGGCTGATGCCGACAGCCGCATCCCCCAATTCCCTTTCCCGGAGGAGGCCGCGCTAGCGCTCGGTCGCGTGGCCCGGTACGCGTCGTGGCGGGCCCAACCGGTGGGTGACGTCCTGGAACTGCCGGGAGCGGGTCTCGATGCCGCGCGCGCTCTGGTTGTGGGTTGGCTTGCTGGGGTTGGTGGCCGACGGTGGCTCAACCCGTTGGAGTCGGCGGAATTGTTGGCCACGGTCGGGCTGATGACAGTCGATCAGGCGCTGGCGCACAACGTCGATGAAGCGGTCGACGCCGCTCGACGGCTTGGCTACCCGGTGGCCATCAAGGCCTCCGGGCTGGAACGACTGTCGAAGACCGAAGCTGGCGGGGTCTCGCTGGACGTGCATGGCGACGACGAAGTCCGTGACGCCTTTTCCCGCATGTCCGAGTTACTGGGTGAAGCAATGAACCCCGCGGTCGTGCAGACCATGGTCCCCGAAGGAGCGGAATGTCGCGTGGGGATCTACCGACACCCGGTGTTGGGCGATGTCCTCACGCTTGGCCCCGGCGGGTCCGCGGCGGAACGGGTGGCCGACCAGGTGATGCGGATCTTGCCACTGACCGATGCCGACGCCCACCGTCTCATTGACTCGTCGGTCATTGCCACGGTGCTCGACGAGCAGGGCCCCGATGCCCGGGCTGCGTTGGTGGACCTCCTCCTCCGCCTCGCGGGCCTGGCCGACGCGGTTCCGGAGGTGAGTGCCGTCCGGCTCAACCCGGTCCTCGTCGTTGCTGGTCGGGCCGCCATGACCGATGTGCGGATCGGCCTCCAACCCTTCACCCCAGACTCCCGCCCCCCAGTCCGGCGCCTGGACAAAGGTTGACCCCC
>JANXNS010000165.1 GCA_025353965.1 Aquihabitans sp. | reverse complement strand
TGTTGGCGTTCCTTGCCGACGGCTGGGCCACGCTTGTCGGGCCAGTGACGTTTGATGGCACCGATGCTCCTGACTTGTTTGAATTGGCTCAGCATCTCGGGTCATGCAGCCCCTTATGGTGCGAGGCGCGGGTGGCTGGGTCGTGGGCGAGGCGGACGCGGGCAATGGTCCACAGGGCGTTGTTGGCTTGGCGGTCCCCGGCCCGGTTGAGCCGGTGTCGGGTGGTCTTGCCCGAGGACGCAGCAACGGGGTTGACGCGCAGAAGGCAGCGACGCTGGCTTCGGTTCGGATCCGCTGGGGGTTGTTGCGTTGATCGCAACGGGAGCGCGGCAAGGCCGATAGCATCGTCGGTCTGGCTTCATTCGACCCGGTTGTTGGCGTACTGGGTGGTGTCGTGGTGCGCACCGGGCAGCAGCTCGACGATCGTGCGAGCCAGCGCGGGTGACCGATCCGTTGTGACCTCGGCGGGCTCGCCGTGGGCCTTGATAGCGGTCGAGAAGAACCGGGTCGCGGCCTTCACATCACGTTTCTTCGATACGACTACGTCGATTACCTGCCCGTATTGATCGACCGCCCGGTACACGTACCGCCAGGTCCCGGCGACCTTCACGTAGGTCTCGTCGACGAACCGCCGGCCACCAACTGCGTGGCGACACGGACGCGCGGCGTCAGTAGACTTGATGGGCCTGACCGAGATTTGCCATCCCGACTGATCGGGCGAAGAATGGTTTCGCTTCGTGGTCGTGTGACCACACCTAGTTTGGGGGGCGGCGCATGAAGCGCTCACGCTTGATTCTCGGAACGGTCCTGGCACTCCTGCTCATCGCCGGGGCGTCCATCGTGGTGAGCCGGCCGGATTCCTCGGGAGGGGGAGACGCCGCTGCACCCGGCGCGGCCCGCAGCGGTCCCGCCAGCCCGGCGGTGAAGGTGACCCGCACCGCCACCAAGCACGACACCTCGGCGCCCCTCCGCTCGATCAAGCCCCTCAAGGAGCAGTCGCGCGAGGCGCGCGAAGAGGAGCAGAAGGACAAGGGCGAGGAGGGCCGCGAGGGCCTCGAGCGCGATGAGGTGCTCCCGCACCCGAAGGGCGGCGGGAAAGACCCCGTGGCCCAGGTCAGCCAGTCGGTCAGCGCCGCTGCCCCCGCGGTGGGCGCTGGGTTCGACACTGTCGGCAACGGCTGGACCGGCCCGCAGGGCACCTTCACCGTGAACTCCGCCCCGCCGGACATAAACTCCGATGTCAGCAAGACCCAGGTTTTCACCGTGGTGAACACCTCGTTCTCCATCCAGACCAAGACCGGCACCGGCGTCTATGGACCCGCTGCCGGTAACACTCTGTTCTCGGGCTTCGGCGGCGCCTGCCAGACCACCAACGACGGTGACCCGGTCATCCGCTACGACCGCCTCGCCGACCGCTGGGTGTTCACCCAGTTCGCCAACGCCTCATCGAGCACCGGCCCCTACCTCGAGTGCGTGGCCGTCTCCACGACCTCGGATCCGCTGGGCACCTGGAACCGGTACTCGTACTCGTTCACCGGCTTCCCCGACTACCCGAAGCTCTCCGTGTGGCCGGACGCGTACTACGTCACCTACAACATCTTCAACGGCAATAACTTCGGCGGGGCCACGAGCTGTGCGATGGACCGCACCAAGATGCTCGCCGGTCAGCCCGCCACCCAGCAGTGCTTCTCCACCTCCACGACCTACGGCGGCCTCCTGGCATCCGACGTCGACGGCACCACGCCGCCCGCGCTCGGCGCCCCCAACGTGAATGTGGCGCTCGGCGCCACGAGCAGCACCCTGGCCACGTGGAAGTTCCACGTTGACTGGGCGACCCCGGCGAACAGCACCTTTACCGGTCCCACCGCCATGACGGTCGCCAGCTACACGCCGGCGTGCAACGGCGGCATCTGCATCGCGCAGCCCGGTACCTCGGTGATGCTCGACTCCCTGGCCGACCGCATCATGTTCCGCGCCGCCTACCGGAACTTCGGTGATCACGAGTCCCTGCTGATCACCCACGCGGTCAACACCGGCACCGCCATTGGCGTGCGCTGGTACGAGATCCGCCTCCCCGCCGGCACGCCCACCCTGTTCCAGCAGGGCACCTACGCCCCCGACACGACCTCGCGGTGGATGAGCTCCGCCGCCATGGACAAGGCTGGCAACATCGGCCTCGGCTACACGGCGGGCAGCGGCACGCTGGCCCCGTCGATGCGGTTCACCGGCCGCCTCGCCGGTGACGCCGCCGGCGTCATGACCCAGGGCGAGACCAACGTCATCACCAGCGGCGGCTCGCAGACGGGCAACCTCACCCGCTGGGGCGACTACTCGTCGATGAACGTCGACCCGTCCGACGACTGCACGTTCTGGTACTCCAGCGAGTACCTGCCGGCATCCGGGTCGTTCAACTGGCGCACCCGCATCGCGTCGTTCACGCTGCCCGGCTGCCTCGGCGCCGTCGCCGACGACTTCTCCCTGTCCACCACGCCCACCTCGGGCACGGTGACGCAGGGGACCTCCACCAACGTCACGGTCAACACCGGCACCGTGGGCAACGCCCAGACCGTGGCGCTCAGCGCGTCGGGCCTCCCCTCGGGCGCAACGGCCATGTTCGCCCCGACGTCGGTCACCTCGGGCGGCAGCTCCACGCTGACCCTCGCGACGGCGGCCGACACGCCCGCCGGCACCTACCCGATCACCATCACCGGCACCGGCACCAGCGGCACCCAC
>JANXNS010000136.1 GCA_025353965.1 Aquihabitans sp. | reverse complement strand
AGCGCGGCCCAGCGGGGGTCTAGCGGAGGGCCGGCGTCCTTCCCATCGTCGGGCTCCTCGATGTCGAGCTCTGGCCGGGCCGGGAAGCGATCCGGTGCCGGACCCAGGCAATGTTCCCCACAAAGCGGCGCCAACGGGAGCGCCAGCAACGCGGTGTCGTGCAGGAGCGGGCCGAGATCGATTTGGTCGCCGACCAGCGGCCAGGTCTCACCGTCTACCGGGGTGATCTCATAGATCTCGCGCACATCGACCGAAGCAACGCCGGCAACGTCCGTAAGACAACGACGACACGACCCCACCCATGGAACGGATGCTGCGCCCGTGAGCACCACACCCTCTGAGATGGATTCCGCCTCCCCCTCAAAAATCAACTCCGCACCCTCTGGCACGTGAACATCTGAGAGGGCCATGCCATCGGTCAGAAGGGCCGCCTTGACCGGCATCCGCGTGCCCAGGCGACGACGAATTTGTGTGACGGAGACCAGCAGGCGCGGTGGGTGACCTTCTGGCGTCATGACCGCGGTTGGTCGAAGTACTGATCAGCGGCAGCCGACTCCAGCTCTTCGGGCTCGCCCCGGGCCAGGTTGGTGGCTTGGAGTTTCTCCCGGCCAGCCCCAACGACCTTGAGGGTCCGTTCGAGCACGATCTCGAAGCCAGCCAGCTTCTGATCGCAAAAATCTTCGCATTCCAGCCGAAGGCGCCGGGCCTCTGCGTCAGCACCGTCGATGATGCGCCGAGCACGGTGTTCGGCTGATTTTACGACCTCGGCCCGCTGGACCATGCGCTCGGCATGAGCACGGGCCGCATCCAAAATCTCGTCCCCGTCGTCGCGCATCTTGGTGAGATATTCCTCACGCTCTTTGCGCAGCCACCGGGCTTCTCGGAGTTCGTCGGGCAAGCGCTCAATGGCTTCCTGGAGCAACTCGGAAACCTCTTCCTTGTTGATCATGACCGACGCCGACAACGGCATCGGCCGCCCGCCGGAGATGAGATCTGACACCCGCCGCAGGAGTTCCTCCGCATCAACCGGCTGATTGCGGCCACGGAGGAGTTGGCGACCCCGCGGTTCGGCGGGCTGCTCGGCCCCCTCGCCATCGGCGTCGTACGGGAAATCGTCATAGGTCATCGTGATCGCTCCTGGTCCGCCCGGGCTGGTTCGGTGATGGTCATCGGGGGAACCGTTCGGTCAGCTTGGCGTTGACGGGTTCTGGCACCATCGAGCTCACATCGCCACCGAATCGTGAGATCTCCCGGATCAGTTTCGAGGCAACGAAGGAGTGGGTGGTAGCCGACGGAAGAAACACGGTGTGTACCCCCGAGATAGCCAGGTTCATTTGTCCCTGCTGAAGTTCAGACTCAAAATCCGAGACGGCACGGAGTCCCTTGACGATGAAATCTGCTTCGATGTCTCGAGCCAGATCAACCACCAAGCTGGAGAAGCTCGTGATCGACACGTTGGGCAGGTGAGCCACAGAAGCGGCCACCAAGGCCTTGCGCTCCTCGAGATCGAAGAGCCCAGCCCCCTTCTGCGGGTTACTGATCGCGGCCACCACGACCTCATCGAACAGTCGCGCTGCCACTTCGATGAGCTCGACATGTCCATTGTGGATGGGGTCGAAAGATCCGGGATACAGGACTCGGGTCACGCGGTTGCTCCGGCGGGGGTCGCGAACGTGACCACCGTACCGCCGTAATGCTTCGTCCTGATGCCAACCAGGCTCGGCGGCAACGCGACCTCACGGTCAGATTCCACCACGACCACCCCGGTTAGAGCTAGGCCCTTGGCCACTTCTGGCAGCAACGAGTCCCAATGCTCGTAGGTGTAGGGCGGGTCGAGCAACACCAAACCCCAAAGGCCAGACCCGGAAACGTGCCGGGCGCCGTCGCCGCCAATCACGGTCGCTTGATCGGTCAGCCCGGTCGAGGCCAGGTTGGCGATGATGGTCGTCCGCGCGGTGGCCTCGGTCTCCACAAAGGTTGCATGGTCGGCCCCCCGGGAGAGCGCCTCGATTCCGAGCGCCCCGCTGCCGGCGAACGCATCAAGCACTCGGGCGCCCTCGATCGCGCCGAGACTTTCGAGCGCGTTGAAGACGGCCTCGCGAACTCGATCAGACGTGGGGCGGGTGGAAGCCCCATCGGGAACATCCAGGCGCAGGCCTCTCGCCTCCCCGGCTACCACGCGTAGAGCGCCGCGGGTGGGCGGTCCGGGGGCGGCGCCCGCCCGTTTCCGGGGCCGCCCGGCCGGTGGTCTGCTGCTGGCCTTGCCGGGGAGGTCCGGTTTCCTGCGACGTGACAAGCGGACAGTCTCGCAGCCGAGGGCAGTAAGTTCGGCACCGATGAGCGACCAGCAGCCGACCGATGCCTCCGGCGCCCCCCTCGTGACGGCGCGAATCACCTGCATCGACTGTGGCGGTATCGCGCATCTGTTGAGCCGTCCGGACGACACCGGGCGGTTCTGGCCCGGCGACCTGGTGGTCTACCGCTGCGAAGACTGCATGGACCGCTGGGACCTCATCGTGCCGGACGAAGAAGAAGGCAACGACGGCCGAGCGGACTGGTAGTCGCATTGCCCCGTTGCCGATCTTGCTACTTCACGTAGGACGGCGCTGAAAACGATGTCAAAGGTCACTCGACCTGAGGCGATACAAGTCGCCGGGCTAGATCCAGCGTTGCCCTACGACTTGAGGAGGAAGTCTGCTTCTTCGTCGCCCAGAAACAGCCCTATCTCGGCTTGGAGGGCTTGGTGATCGCTGAGGTCTGGGTCGGCGTCGACCAGCTCAAAGGCGACCTCCCGGGCCCGCACCACCCACTCTTTGTCTCGGCGCAGTGATGCCAGCTTGAGGTCGTTGCGGCCCTTTTGTCGCTCCCCCATCAACGTGCCTTCGCCCCGCAACTCGAGGTCCACTTCCGCCAGCACGAAACCGTCGGTGGTCTCGACCATCGCCTCCAGCCGAGCCTCGCCGTCGGGCGTGATCCCGGCACCGATCAGCCAGCAGGTCGACGCATCGGCGCCTCGACCAACGCGGCCCCGGAGCTGGTGCAGCTGTGCAATGCCGAACCGGTCGGCGTCGAGAATCACCATCACCGTGGCATTGGGTACGTCGACCCCAACCTCAATGACCGTGGTTGCCACCAGCACATCGGTTCGGCCCTCACGGAACTCCCGCATCGCCGCTTCCTTGTCGACACTGGCCATGCGGCCATGCAACAACCCAAGGCGCAGGTCCGCCAGTTCCACCGCGCCCAGCCGTTCGAACGTCTCCTCCGCCGAGGAGGCCTCGAGCTTCTCGGACTCCTCCACCAACGGACAGACCACGTAGGCCTGGCGACCTTGGCCGACCTGTTCCTTCACATGCGCCCAAACCGGTTGTTGGGCCTCCTCGGCCGCCGAGGCGGCGCGCACCCAAGTGGTGACGATGGGCGTGCGGCCTGGCGGGAGCTCGTCCAGGACGGACACGTCGAGATCCCCGTAGACCGTCATGGCGGCGGTGCGGGGAATGGGCGTGGCGGTCATCACCAGTACATCGGGTGTTGCCCCCTCGGCGCCTTTTTGGCGAAGGGCGTCTCGCTGCTCGACCCCAAAGCGGTGCTGCTCATCGATGACCACGACCCCCAGGGATCGGAACGCGACCTTGTCCTCGATCAGCGCATGAGTTCCGATGAGTAAATCAACAGCGCCATCGGTGAGAGCCTCGGCCAGTTTCCGACGATTGGCCGCCGTGGTGCGGTTGGTCAGGAGCTCCACCCGTACCGGCCGATCGGCGGCAAGGCCCTCGAACAGCGACCCCTCCTGCTCGTCGCCAGTCACCCGGAGGTCGGTCAGGAGGTCGCGAATGCCAAGAAAATGTTGCTCGGCCAGCACCTCGGTGGGGGCCATGAGCGCGCCCTGATGGCCCCCCTGAATGGCGGCGAGCAAAGCGGACACGGCTACCACCGTTTTGCCCGAGCCCACGTCTCCCTGGAGGAGACGATGCATGGGATAGGTACTGCCCAGGTCCTTGGTGATGTCGGCAATCACTCGTTGTTGGGCACTGGTCAAAGGAAACGGCAACGCCTCGTAGAACCGGCGCACCAGCTCCCCCGAGGTGTCGTGCACGATCCCTTTGGCGGTCCGTTCGAGCGCACGCTTCCGCAGGACCAGCGCCAGCTGTACCCGAAGGAGTTCATCGAAAACGAGGCGCTTGCGGGCCGCCGAGACATCGCCCATGGAGTCGGGCGAATGCATCCCCTTCAACGCGTCGGTGCGGTCGACGAAGTCGTACTGGCGGCGATACGTCTCTGGCAAAGGCTCGGCCAGGCCTCGCTTCTCCGTCTTGGCGATGGCCGCTTGGACCCACGACGCAACATCGTCGCTGGTGATTCTCGGCTTCTCGCTTTGCGGGTAGAGCGGGATGATTCGACCGGTCTTATCGCCGATGAAATCGACCACCGGGTTGGCCATCTGTTTGCGACCCTGGAAGGTGTCGACCTTGCCGAAGAACACGGCCTCGGTCCCCGCCGGGAGCTGATGTTCCCGCCAACCCTGGTTGAAGAACGTGATGCGCAGGTAGCCCGAACCGTCCCCAATTTCTGCGGTCACGAGGGTCTTGGGCGGGCGGCCTTTGGTCCGGCGGCCAGAGATGCGGGCCACCTTGCCCAGCACCATGGCCTGATCGCCGGGGAGAAGATCGCGGATGAGCTCCTGGCGCGATCGATCAATGTGGCGGCGCGGGTAGGTGGTCAGGAGATCGAGCACCGTCTCGATACCAAGTTCCGCCAGCCGGTCGATCTTTTTGGGGTGCGACTTCAGCGCACCGATCACCGAGAGGTCGTAATCGGCGAGTTCGGCGTAGGTGATTGGACCGTCGTTCATGGCGACCGACGCCGGGCCAGGAACTCTTGCTCGGCCAAGGCAGCGAGCTGCAAAAACAGACCAAACCGCAACACGACGGCACCCACAATGGCCAAGCGGCCAAGCTCCGGAGTGGCACCGTGCCAGGCCACGATGAGCGACAAGAACGAGATGGCGATCATGGCCAACGGCACGATCCAGCGCCGCTGCCGTCGATCCCAACGAGCCACCGTCCACGCCACGGCCAGCCCGATCCCGCTGATCATGGCGCCAGTCCCACCCGGATCGAAGAGGGCCTGCTCTACGAGCTCGGGGATGACCGCCCGAGATGAGCCGTAGGCGTCGGCGGGCGACAACATGGTGGATTGGGGGGCGGGCTCATCTCCGTACGAACGCCGGACCCCGGCTAGATCACTCAGTGGTTCAGTAGCGCTGTACCAAGGATGGGTGAGCAGGTAACGCGCATAGGTGCTGCGCCCAACGTGGCCCACCCAATGGGCAAACGCAGAGTCCGAGCGCAGGGCATCTGGGCCGAGATCTCCAGACGCTGGCGTGGGCATCCCGTGGGCCTGGAACCAGGCCAGGCGGGTCGGGTCTGAGGCAACGCGGTTGGCGACGATCACCGTGAGGTTTTCCCGCACGACCTCCTGGTTTCTGGCGTACGAAAAGGAGGCCAGCGCGGCCAACATCAACAGCGACAACGACAGCGCAGCCAACAGCTTGGCGGGGCCACCGCGGCGCCAAACGAGGATCGCCGCCCCCGCCGAGACGAGCACGATCATCCATGCGGTGGGCATGAGACTCTGGCGGACAAACATCCACGGGAACGTGGCCAATACAACCAGCAGCGCGGTGGCACGTACGGGTCGGCGGACCAAATTCAACCAAGCCGCTACCACCAGTGCCGTCAGCGAAAGCGCCAAGGACTCCGACAGCTTCGCGGCGTCCCAATTGGTAATCGAGGTTGTTGCCCCGAGAGCCAGCAGGGTCACCGACACCCCGATCCGAAACGCATTCGTACGAAACCAGGCCGCCGCGCTCAGGGCCAGAACACCCCAGCACACGGCGCCGAGAAGGGCCTGGGCCACCACGATCCGGTTTGGTCCACCCGGCACCAACCCATACAGGAACGGAGTGCCCCAGGGCCGACGCCCGTGCCCGGTGAAGTCCAATCGGTCGTACTCGCCCGAGTCCACGTAGACGTAGGCACGCAACCCGGCAACGGCCACGAAACGCAACACGAACATGGCACCGATAACCCACGGGGCCCAGCTCCAGGTCCGGACGAGGAGCAGTAGGGGGCGGCGATCTACCCCGTCGCCTGACGGACCCACCATTACCGTGAGCTACTCCACGCCAAGGAAGTAGGGGTACAGCGGTTGGCCGCCATGATGAACCTCCGCGGAGACCTCAGGATGGGTCTCCTTCAGCCACTCGGTGATGCGCCGGGTCTCGCCGACAGTTGCCCCTTCGCCCTCGATCAGGGTCAGGATTTCGTGGTCATCGTTTAGCAACTCGCTGAGCAACACGATGGCCGCCTCGGCCGCTGAGGGTGACACGGCTCGAATGCCAGCGCGGGCAATACCAAGAAAATCTCCCTCGGCGATGGGGCCGACGTCGCAGGTGGAATCTCGCACCGCCCTGGTTACCTCCCCCGCCACAACGTTGCTGGCGGCGCTGGCCATCTCGTTGGCGTTCTGCTCGCTGGGCGCCTCAGGGTCGTACGCAATGAGCGCGGCGAATCCCTCGGGGATGCCCCGGGTGGGCACAACACGCACCGTCTTGGAGGTGGTGGCGTTTACCTGCTCGGCCACCGCAATGATGTTCTTGTTGTTGGGCAGGATCACCACTTCTTGCGCATTGGCGGCCTCGACGGCCTCGCGGATCTGCGCCGTCGACGGATTCATGGACTGCCCGCCAGTGATCACCTGCTGTACGCCAAGCGCATGAAAGATGCGTCGGATTCCTTCGCCCGTGGCGATGGCCACCACCGCCGTGGTGACCGGCTCGGCGACAGGGGCGGGCTCCGCGTCTGCCTCACGCACCCATCGTTCTTCTTCGACCTCTTCGAGCAGATCAGTGACGCGGATCTTGGATGGCCGACCGATCTCAATCGCCGCCTCGATCGAGGCCCCAATGTCGTCGGTGTGGATATGGCAGTTGTAGATGCCGTCACCTCCGACCACCACGATGGAATCGCCGATGCCGGCCCAAACGTCCTTGAACGCTGGGATAGCGACATCCGGTGCTTCGAGGAAGTACATGACCTCGTAGCGGAGGTCGGCCAGGCCTCCGTGATCGCCGCCGTGGGCAAGCTCCCGGATGGCCTTGACGCTGCCCGCATCAGCCGCGGCCTCCGTCACCGATGCCTCAGGGACGGGGCGGCCGTCGATCACGTGCAGGGCGGAATGAATGAGGAGCAACAACCCCGTTCCGCCAGAATCCACCACGCCCGCGTCGGCCAGAACCTGGAGCATCTCCGGCGTACGCGCCAGCGCATCGGCACCCGAATCGAGCGCCGCTTCTACCACCGCCAGGAGCTCGCTGGTGGTGGCGGCCTTGGCGGTTGCCCCCTCCGCCGCCTCGCGGACGACGGTGAGAATGGTGCCCTCTACCGGGTTGCCGACCGCCTCATAGGCCCCCTCGGTCGCCGCCGTGAGACCAGCGGCAAAAACCGTGCCGTCCACCACGTTGGCTTTGGCCAGGACTTGGGTGAACCGTCTCAAAATTTGCGAGAGGATCACGCCGCTGTTGCCCCGCGCCCCCATGAGCGAACCGTGGCCGATGGCGTGGCAGATCGCGGCCATGTCTGCGGGGTCGAGATCCGCCACTCCCTCGATCTCGGCCATAACCGATTCCATGGTCAAGGCCATGTTCGTGCCGGTATCGCCATCGGGCACGGGGTACACGTTGAGGCGGTTGATCCCGTCCTGGTGCGCCCGTAAGGAATCACGGAAACCGGACACCACCAGTCGGAGGTCAGCGGCCCCAAGCCGGTCGAGCGTCGTCATGGCGGCGCAGCCTACTGACAGAGCGCCTCGCAGTTCGGCGACGACAGGAGTGGCCACCCCACCGCCCGAGGCCGGACGGTCAGCTTGTGAGACCACCCCCGGAACCTCTAGCTTTGCCCCTCGGCCCTACCGGGCAGAGATGTTTGACGAGCTAATGGAGTGCAGTGATGGCCTCGACGTGTGAAGTGTGCGGCAAGAAGCCGTCTTTCGGCATGAGCGTGAGCCACTCACATCGTCGGACCAAGCGTCGCTGGAACCCGAACATCCAGCGGGTTCGGGCCATCGTGTCGCCCGGAACCATCCGCCGGGTAGACGTGTGCACCGGCTGCCTCAAGGCCGGCAAGGTCCAGAAGGCCACCCGGGTCTAACTTCCGGGCCGTCGGAAACCGACGGCCGGAGACAATCTGTCATCCTGGAGCCTGCCCTTGGGGCAGCTTTTCAGCGTCGCTAGAAATCAGTAAACCCGATCACAGGTCGCTCCCGGATCACATTCAGAGATCGGCCATATTCCTAGCTCGTATGGCAATGGTCACCTCTCATGTGGAGCGGCCCCGGAGCGCAAACTAGGGTGTTCACACCGCGTGGACAGGTGGAGGATGTTGTTGTGCAAGGTGTGATCAAGTCATATGACCCAGGAACGGGCGATGGGATCATCATGTGCGATACCGACCTGGCCGACTACGACCTGGCTCCCGGGTCGCTCGCCGGTTCACCATTCCGCATGCTCCGCCAAGGGCAGCGGGTCATCTTCGTCCTTGATGACTCCGGCCGAGCAACTTCGCTCAGCCTCGGGTCCGAGGTCGACATGGGCACCCCGGGCTTCGGCCCACCGCCCGAGGTCTAAACGCGCCTTTTCTCAGCATCGGAGACACCATGACTGCGATTACCAGCAACGCAAAGCTCGAGGCCTGGGTGAAGGAGTGGGCGAAGATCTTCCAGCCGGACTCCATCCACTGGTGTGACGGCTCAGCCGAGGAATACGACACGCTGTGTCAGGGCCTGGTCGACGGGGGCACGTTCGAGCGCCTCAGCGACGCCAAGCGCCCCAACAGCTACCTCGCCCTCTCCGATCCCGGCGATGTCGCCCGGGTAGAGGACCGCACCTACATCTGTTCCACAGAACCGATCGATGCTGGCACCACCAACAACTGGCGCGAACCGGCCGAGATGAAAGACGTCCTTCTCGGTCATTACCGGGGAGCAATGAAGGGCCGGACCATGTATGTGGTGCCCTTCTCCATGGGCCCGCTCGGCTCCTCCATCGCCCACATCGGCGTACAACTCACCGATTCGCCCTATGTCGCGGCTTCCATGCGCATCATGACCCGCATGGGTCAGGGCGCACTGGACGTCTTGGCCGATGGGGACTGGGTCCCCTGCCTTCATTCCGTGGGCTTTCCGCTGGTCGATGCCAACGGCGCGGCCCGCGCCGATGTTGCGTGGCCCTGCGACGCCGACAACAAGTACATCTCCCACTTCCCCGAAACCCGTGAGATTTGGAGCTACGGCTCCGGGTACGGCGGAAACGCCCTCCTCGGCAAGAAGTGCTTCGCCCTCCGGATTGCCTCCACCATGGCGCGGGACGAAGGCTGGATGGCCGAGCACATGCTCATCATCGGGGTCACCAACCCGGCTGGGGTCAAGAAGTACGTGGCCGCCGCCTTCCCGTCAGCCTGCGGCAAGACCAACATGGCCATGCTCATCCCCTCCCTTCCGGGTTGGAAGGTCGAGACGGTCGGCGACGACATCGCTTGGATGAAGTTCGGCGAGGACGGCCGTCTCTACGCCATCAACCCTGAGGCCGGCTTCTTCGGCGTCGCCCCCGGCACCGGCGAGAAGACCAACCCCAATGCCCTGCGCACCTTCGACAACAACTCCATTTTTACCAACGTCGCCAAGACCGACGACGGAGACATCTGGTGGGAGGGCCTCACCGAAGACGTGCCCGATCACCTCATCGATTGGAAGGGCAACGAGTGGACGCCTGAGTCGCCGACTCCCGCCGCCCACCCCAACGCCCGGTTCACCGCACCTGCGTCACAGTGCCCATCCATCGCCGCCGAATGGGAAAACCCCAAGGGCGTACCGATCTCGGCCATTCTCTTCGGCGGTCGGCGAGCCACCAACGTCCCGCTGGTGACCGAATCATTCGACTGGCAGCACGGCACGTTCCTGGGCTCGATCATGAGTTCCGAAAAGACTGCGGCCGCCGCCGGCACCATCGGCGAGGTCCGGTTCGATCCCTTCGCCATGATCCCGTTCATGGGCTACAACGCCGGCGATTACATGAAGCATTGGTTGACTATTGGCCAGGCGACTGACGCGGCCAATCTCCCCAAGCTGTTCTGGGTCAACTGGTTCCGTAAAGGCGACGATGGCTCGTTCCTCTGGCCCGGCTTCGGCGAGAACAGCCGAGTCCTCAAGTGGGTCTTCGAGCGCGTCGAGGGCACCGCTGATGCCATCGATACCGCCATTGGCCGGATCCCCACCGCCAACGGGATTGACCTGGACGGACTGGACCTCCCGGCCGCAACGCTGGCCGAGCTGTTGGCGGTTGACAACGAGGCCTGGCGCGGCGAGATCCCCTTGATCGAAGAGCACTTTGCCTCTATCGGCGAGCGCCTCCCCACCGAACTGGCCGATGAGCTCCGCGAGCTCGAGAAGCGCCTCGCAAACTAGAGGTTCACTACCGGCATGGTGGTGGTCTTGGTAATGCCATCCAACATTTGTACCCGGCTCACCACCAGTCGACCCAGGTCGTCCATAGACGGCGCTTCCACGCGGACCACACAGTCGTAGGGGCCCGTTACGTCGTCGGCCCCGATGACCCCCGGAATCTGACGAACCTCAGTGGCCACCGCTGCGGCCTTGCCTACCTCTGTTTGGATGAGGATGTAGGCCGAAACGGTCATGGCATGTCCCTTGGTCGATGATCGCTCGGAATCATCGTAGGCCCCACGGCCAGCACTGACTTACGTGGGTCCAACGGCCATGGCCCGAAGGGCGAGGCCCATCAGGAAGAGACCGCCAAAGCCGTAGAGCAGATACAGATGCGGCTTCAATTGGGCACGGTAGCTATAGATGATGGCCACGGTGAACGCAGCGCTGAAGCCATAGAGCATGTGGAACTGGTAGGGCGCCTTGTTGCGTCCCTGGACCAGGATCACCCCCAGAATCACTTGGACGAACACGGCAGTTTCGGCACCGGCGGTCAACCACCAAAGGGCCTTGACCCGCGCCGGTTCCCACCGGTGCGCGGCCAAGGCCCACGCCCCGGCGATTCCGTTGGTCACGATGACTACCCAGGCCCAATCCACGTGGATGGTCCGAATGGTCTGGTTGATCGCGAGCAGGTTCAAGAACGTCAGCCGGTGTAGCCGGCGTTGCCGGCTACGGGGGTGGCCTCCGTGGCATCGTCCACTTTGCCGGGAACAGTCGTGCTGGTGACCGGAACCGTTGTGGTGGTGGGGGGGGTGGGCGGGACCACCGGGTCATAAATCGTGTCGATCTCCGCGGAGACACAGGACGTTGGTGCGTTTACCGGATTACAACGGGCGACGGTCCCGCCCGGGATCTCGACGAAATACGGGCTGGTAAAGCCGATGGCCCAGCCGGGCACGGGGTAGTCCGTGCTCACCCACTGAGCACCACTGAGGAACGCGTTGTCTCGAGCAGTGGTGTCGTTGGCTCGAGCTTCCTTGGTATCTCCGTCGGCCCGGGTCCGCACGACGTAGCCCTGCTGCACAAGATCTTGGATGAGCGCCACATCTCCGGAGTTGTTGTGTTCCACAAAAGCTGCGTCGGGGGCGCCAGCGGTGGCGTTGGTGAACAGCACCCGGCCTTCCAGGTTGGGGTGCCCGGTCAGGTACCTGGTTCGGTAAGCACCCCGATTGTCCATGAGGAACATGACCTTGCCTCGGCTGGCGCCGAGGGTGGGCCAACCGTCGGTCGTGACGGCCTCCTGGAGTGTTGGGTGGACGCCGCGAATGTCGTCCGGGGTGATGAGTTCATCGGGGCTCATCACGGCGCGAATCTCTGCGTCGAGCGTGTCCATGGCGGCGGTGTTGAACGGCTCGGGATGGACAAACGTGAAGCCGGGGAACGGCACATCGTCATCTTTGAGTTCCAACAGGATGGCCAGGGGCGCATGAGTCGGGTTGGCGTCGCTCCAACCCTTGATCTGGGTGAGGCACGCCTTGAGCGTGAGGCAGGTGCTGGCGTAGTCGACGTCTTGGACGTGCAAGACCTTGATACCGGGCTGGCTCATGACGGGGTCGTAGGCGCCGACCCCGGCCGCAGAACGCAGGAGGGGGTTGGCATATTTGCCGCCCGCCGCGTCCAGGAACACATCCAGCTCAACTTGGCGAACCTTCTGGCTTTGGAACTGCACCGGAAGCGGGGCGTGGCGGTACTCCAGCCCGTGGTCCGCATCACCGAGGAACGAGTTGCGGAGTTTCACCTCTGGCGCCGACGGAAGCAGGTGGTAACTGTTGTGGCTGCCCACCGTCTGGATCTCGTTCAGGTGCACGTCGTCATCGGGGGCCTGGACCTTGGGTAGCGCGGCGCTGGCCAACAGCGGGGCCGACGCAAGCCCCGCGGTCAGTACCAAGGCTGCACCTGCACCTATGACCCGATCCCAGCGCACGGTTACTGCACCGCCGTGCTGGCAAAGAGCTGCGTAAACAACTCTGGGGCATCGGGGCCAGACGGTCCGTCGACGATGAACCATTCCGAGCCGAACACAAAGGCAAAGGCATCAAGCGGCATGGATGCCATGAAATGGTCCGGGCCGATTTGGCTGCCGTGAGCCAGCATGGATGCCCGCTTGCGTTCCAGGACAGAGGAGGCGTCCACCATGTGAGTCAATTCCGCTTCCGGCTTTCCGAAGCTAGATCGATCAATGACCGGCGGCTCCGGCGCCTTCGGGCGCTCCTCGCTCAGTTCATCGGCCATTCCCTCAGGAATGGCCATGCCCAGTTCATTGGCCATGGCCATGGCCCGACCCATGAGATCTCGGTTCATGGTGCCTTGGGCGACCACGGGCACGCCAGCCAGTTCGGCGGCCCGCTTGCCCACCCGGTGAACTTGGATGTGGTCCGGGTGGCCGTAGCCCCCATGGTCGTCGTAGATGGTGATGACGTCTGGCTTCTCCTCGAGGAGGATGGCGGCGAGGCGGTTCGACGCCTGCTCCACATCCGCCTGCCAGAAGCACCACGGCACGTCGTTGGTTGCCTCGCCGATCATGCCGGAATCGGTGTAGCCAAGGAACTCCACACGGTGGACGCCCAGCACGGCGGCTGATTCGTACACCTCGGCGGTGCGACGCAGCGAAAGTTGCTCGCCCTCAGCCAACACACCGGGCACCGGCTCGCCAAGCTCGCCTCGCGTGGCGAAAACCAAGACCACCCGATGCCCAGCGTCGGCGGCCCGCGACAGCGTCCCGCCAGTGGCGATCGACTCGTCGTCGGGGTGGGCGTGGAAGCTGACGATGGTTCCCATCCGCAGCACGCTATCGGCCACCGCCACCCGAGTGAAGCGGTCAGGCGATGGCCTTGGCCTCACGCAGTTCGGCGATCCGGCTGGCGCTGATACCCCACTCGGCCAGGATCTCGTCGGTGTGTTGCCCGGCATGGGGCGGCGGGCGTTCGATGCTGCTCGGGGTCCGCCCGAAACGGGGCGCCGGTGCCGGCTGCGTGACCCCGGCTACCTCGGTGAAAGTCCCGCGCTGCGCAATGTGAGGATGATGAGGCGCCTCGGTCATGGAGAGCACCGGGGCGAAACAGACATCGGTCCCTTCCATCAGTTCACACCACTCGTCGCGGGTCTTCTGCCGGAAAAGATCGGCGAAACGCTCCTTGAGAGCTGGCCATTGGCTCCGGTCGTGCTGCGGCGGCAGGACCTCCTGAGCCATGCCGGTAAGACGAAGCAGTTCGGCGTAGAACTGCGGCTCGATGGAGCCGATGGAGACGTATTTCCCGTCCGAGGTTTCGTAGGTGTCGTAAAAATGGGCGCCGGTATCGAGCATGTTCGTCCCGCGTTCCTCGCGCCACATGCCCATCTCTCGGAATGACCAAATCATGGTCATCAAGCTGGCGGCTCCGTCGACCATGGCCACATCGATGACCTGACCCTCGCCGGACCGGGTGGTCTCCAGTAGGGCCGCACAAACACCGAGGGCCAGGAGCATTCCGCCACCACCGAAGTCGCCGATGAGGTTGATGGGCGGGGTGGGCTGCTGTCCGGCCCGGCCCATGGGTTCGAGCGCCCCGGCCAAGGCGATGTAATTGATGTCGTGACCGGCGGTGGGCGCATAGGGGCCGTCTTGACCCCAACCAGTCATGCGGGCGTACACAAGCTTTGGATTGCGCGCCATGCAGACATCGGGGCCCAGCCCGAGCCGTTCCATCACGCCGGGCCGGAAGCCCTCGATGATGGCGTCGGCGCCGGCGACAAGTTCAAGAACTGTGGCCACCCCGTCGGTGTTCTTGAGGTCGACGCCAACCGAACGGCGGCCTCGGGCCAGGAGATCTCCGGGCGGGGTGGCCGGGTCTCCGCCCATGACGTTGCCGGAGCGGTCGACGCGGATGACGTCGGCGCCCATGTCGGCGAGCATCATCGCCCCGAACGGCGCCGGGCCGATTCCGGCGATCTCGATGATCTTGATTCCGGTCAATGGTCCCATGGGAACTCCTGGTCGAGGTTGTCGGTGTTGGGCTGAAGCAAGGTGCGGGCTAGGCAACCCGGGTAGCGAGCGCCGCAATGGCGTCGGTGATCCGGGTCCAGTGCACGCTAGGAAGATCGTGAGCCATGTCGTCGATGGCCAGAAAGTCTGCTCCGGCCACAAGTTCGGCCGTGCGTTGCCCGCCGCTGAAATCCACCAGACGGTCCTGGCGGCCGTGGATCACCAGCGCGGGGAGGTCCAGCGTGGAGAGATCATCGGCGCGCGAGCCGGAACAGAGGATGGCCAGCAGTTGACGGGGAACGCCGAGCGGGTTGAGACCACGCTCGAAATCCACCATCGCCCGAGCACGCGCCCGTTCTTCGTCGAAATGCTCCGGGCAGCTGATGGCTCGCACGGTGTTCACCAGGAAATCGATCGACTCGGCGCGGCCTTCCGGTCGTTCACCCAGCAGCTGTGGGAGCAGATCTGGCGAGGCGGCGCCCACCGTCGACTCGCCAGTGGTGGACATGATCGAGGTAAGGGTGCGGACTCGTGTCGGGTGGTTGATGGCGACCGTCTGCGCGATCATCCCGCCCATGGAGGCGCCGACCACATGCGCTCGTTCCACATCTAGGTGGTCGAGCAGACCCACCACATCCTTGGCCATGTCAGCCAGGAGATAGGGCGCAACCGACGCGTCCCCACCCAGAGCGGCCAGGACGGCGGTGGGCACGTCCAGCCCGGGCGTGTCGATCCAGGTGGACATTCCGATGTCCCGATTGTCGAACCGCACCACGTGGTAGCCGCGGGCAACGAGCAGTGCGCAGAAGCCATCGTCCCAGCCGGTGAGCTGAGCACCAAGGCCCATGATGAGCAAGACGGTCTCTGCGGCGGGATCGCCGAACGTCTCGTAGGTGAGCTCAATTCCGTTCGCTGCTGCGGTTGGCACCTGGTCATCGTGCCACATTGACCGACCGGTCAAGAAGCGCCTGTTGCTGCTTCTAGCCAGGAATGAGACACCCGATCGGCGCGAGCGCGACGACCGCCCACTGCGGCAGATATCCGCTCTGCGCCCAGCGCCTCAATCAACGCGGCCACCGTCTCGGCAACATCGTCGGGCACGACCTGGTCCACGATGCCCATGGCGAACAGGTCTGCGCTAGTGAGCTTGAGTAGGGGGGCAACCTGCGGGGCCTTCGTGCCATCCCGTTCAAGGATCGCCGCCGCGCCCTCCGGGCCGATCACCGAGAAGATGGCGTGTTCCTGCACCAGGAACTGATCGACGGCGGCCAACGCCAAGGCGCCACCGCTCCCCCCTTCGCCCACGCACACCGCAACCGTCGGGCTCGCCACGGCCGCGAACGCCCCAAACGTTCGAGCTATCTCGCCGGCAATGCCGCCATTCTCGGCATCGGGGCCAGCCGCGGCCCCCGGCGTATCGACGAAGGTGACGATGGGGATACCGAGTCGCCCCGCCAGGGCAATCCCTCGCTGGGCCAAGCGGAACCCGTCGGGGCCAGGTTGGCCCCCACCGGCGTAGCGGTCGCAGGCGAGGACCACCACACGGTTGCCCCCGATGGTGGCCAGTGCGGTGCGTAACGCCGGGTCAGTACCCGTTCCCAGTTCAGTCCAAGATGTCGTGGCGGCAGCGGCTACGTGGAGACCGGTAGGTCGCCCCATGCGGCGAGCGGCCTGGACTTCCCGCCACGCTGCCGTGGTTTCGGCGGCCGGCGCCGGCGCCGAACGGACGGGGTTCGGGGCGGAATGGGTGTGCAGCGCCACCTCGGTGCGGCCCAGCGCCCCGTCGACCCAGGCGGCCAAGTCCTCCGGCGCCGCCAGTGCGTCCACCAGATGGGCGGCTAGGGCGGATTCAGCGGTGTGTGATCGGCCGTCGGGGTCGGCGCCCGTTGTCTGGGCCAAAACCCGCGGTCCGGCGAACCCGATGGTCGCCCCCGCCTCCACCACGGCCAGGTCGGTGAGCGACCCGTACGAAGCAAAGACGCCGCCTGTTGTGGGCGAGCGGTGAACCGACACCGATAGGAGGCCCGCGGCACGGTGGCGTTCCGCGGCGGCAGCAGTCCGAGCCAGTTGCACCAAAGCGACCATGCCCTCCTGCATTCGCGCCCCGCCGGAACGGGTGACGACCACGACCGGGAGCCGTTCCGCAGTGGCCCGGTCGAAGGCGCGCACCACTTTTTCGCCGTGGACCACACCCATCGACCCCCCGATCACGGAGAAGTCGCCCTCGATCAACACGAACCCATCGGCTCGCCCGGTCCGCACCGATTCATGGTCCAATGCAGCAAGTTTGGCGCCGTAGCCGGGGAAAGAAAGAGGGTCACGGCTCCGCAGGTCCGAGTCCCACTCCTCCAGGAGTGGAGAGAACATGGCGAAATCCTGCCCTCAACCGCCAGTACCGTCCCAAACGCGTCATCCTCCAAGGCATCCATCTAGCCGTTCAGCCCAGGCCGGTCCTAGAACACGGAGGTGACTTGGGCCGACACTCGAACGGTCCCACCGGCTGTGAGCCATAGCGACAGCACCCCGTCCGCATCCTGATCGGCCATCAACTCGACCTCGTCGTCAGGGGCGATGGCATTGGGGTATTCGATCTCGGCATGGACCGCGATGATGCCGCGTCGGCTCAGTTCGTCTTCGACTGCGGCCCAGGCGGCTGCGTTGTTCACGTGGCCCAGCCCGTCCATGTCGGTCGAGCGCAACGGCCAAGGGCGGCCCGATATACCGGCCGGCGGTGCCCGGTGACGGAGGCGGGCCGACACCGACCGACCGCCGGCGGCTTCGTCATAGGTTGCGTGGAAGGCCTCGGTGAGCTTGGCGGGGCGACCCGAGACCGCGTCGACAAAAACCCACAACGATGCCGCTTCCACCCGACCACCATCGGCCCCGACAATCGAGGTTCGGCGTTCACCCCACCGGGGCCCGAGGCCCCCACTGAACGTGGTGACCGAAACCAGTTCGCCCAGGACCACCGGCTCCACGATGGTGATGGCGGTGCGGCGCACGACCCACGGAGCGAAGGGATCGTGTCCGCCATCGCGCGTGTCGTCGTTGGCCACGTCTTGGAGGTACCGCGCCGTTGCGTCCAGCCGCAGGCGCCGCTGCTCATCGGTGTCTCCCCACCGGACGCGGCGCTCAACGGTGTAGGTCCGCCCCCTGGTGGGGGCAGGAACGAACTCGGGATCGGTGCCACTCGCCTCGGCCACGGCTAGGCGGGTGCGGGTTCGAACCGGAGTTGGTCGAATTCCCAGAAGGCCCGGAGGCTCAAGATGTCTCCGTTGTCGTCCACCCGGTAGACGGCAACGATGTCCACCATGGCTTTGGACCCGTCAGGGAACGACGTGGTGATGGTGACCACATTGGCCACCTCATCGCCTCCGCCATGGGACGCGTACACATCCATGGTGATCGGGTTGGGGCCGATCACGTTGTCCCAAAAGGCGGCTCGGGCTTCTGCTCCACGATGCCCCTCTCCAACGGGATCAAGCGCCGATATGCCAACCGGATCCTGCACGAACCCGTGAGCGGCGAAGAGCCCGAGCCAGCCGTCTCGGTCCCCCGCTTCTACCGCCGCCCGAGAACGCAGTGAGGCGGCCCGAGCCGAGCGATCGGTTGGCGCGGGCATGGCGATCGCAAGTGGTTCAGTCACGAGTTGGCCTCCCGGCGCATGGGTTCGATCACGGTCGCAGCAAACGCTCGGACACTCTCGTCCTGGAACGCTTCGTCGTTGGGATCGCCGCCACCCATGAAATACCAGGGCACGGTGATCACCCCGGTGAGCCCAATTTCCGCCAAACCGTCCATGGCCTCAACCGTGGCCGGCACCAGCGGGGTGGCCTGCACCTCGTAGCCCTCCACGGGCTTCTCCGCCTTGTCGAGTTCTACCCACAGCCGGGCAATGAGCGCGGCCAGTTCCTCGTGGCCAGCTTGGGCACCGATCCACCCATCGGCCAAGCGGGCCGCTCGGCGCAAGCCGGCGTCGCTGTGGCCGCCGACGTGGATGGGCACGCCAGGCCCGGGCGCCGGTTCCATGCGGAGGCGATCAAAGTCGTAATGGGTCCCGTGATGTTCGACCCAGCCACCGTTGAGAAGTTTGCGAATGACCACAATCTGCTCATCCAGACGCTTGCCGCGCGTCTTCATTTCCTGGCCGAGCCAAGTGAATTCCTCGGGCATCCAACTGAGGCCGACCCCGAGCCCGATACGGCCCGGGAACATCGACGCCATCGACCCAACGGACTTGGCCACCAGCAGCGGTTCCCGCAGCGGCGTCTTCAACACGTTGGTCACGAAGGTCAGGTGCTCGGTGGCCGCGGCCATGGCCGGGATGGCGACCAGCGGATCCACGAACGGCGCATCGGCCGGCCAGAACCGATCACCGTCAGGCGAGAAGGGGTACTTGGCCGAAACGGACTCGGGGAAGAAGACCGAGTCCGGCACGGCCACGGCGTCCCACCCCGATTCATCGGCGATCCGCGCTAGGGGCAAGATCCGCTCGGGTGGGGTCATGGCGAGGGCGAGAGTGAACTTCACCGCTTGAGTCTGACGCACCGTCAGATGCCGCGCCGAACCGATCAGTTCTTCTGGGATCGGGTCCCCAATTCCGGGGAGGCCAAAGAAATTTGTCCGCACAACTGCTTGCCGGGGTCCAATACGCGCTAGAAGTCTTTCGTGGCACGTCGCTTTTGGACCGATGAACAACTGGCCGACTTTCTTCGCGGCGCGGCCGCCGAGAAGGGTGAGCCGCTCCGGTACGGCTCGTATCGGGAGTGGGCCGCCAACCACGAGGACCGTCCGTCCCCGGACACCATCGTGCGCTGCCTCGGTCCCTGGGTAGTAGCGCTGGCCGGTGCCGGCCTCCAAGTAGACCGCCGCCGTGGCGTCTACCGCCTAGCCCAGCCAGACCCAGCCACGCCGGAAGCCTGACCCATCCTGGTCAGACGGCGGGGACCAAAAGGCCGGTAGGACGGACCGTCGGCGCGCCGAGCATCGGCCGCAGCCACACCGTGGTCCCATCGACGACGCCCAGGCCCCGCGCCTCGGTGCGGGTCAGCACCGCTTGCACTGATTCAGTCGAGGTCCGCACCTCGAGACGTACCTCGAACCCGACCCGCACGGACCGGACCACCGTTCCGGCCACGCCCCCACCGGGGTCCTCGGTACTGATTTCGAGATCGTGCGGGCGCACCGAAACTCCCCCGAGCGAGGTGACCGGGCCAAGGAAGCTCATGACGAAGTCGTTGGCTGGCTCGTCGTAAAGCTGATCGGGGGTGCCGACCTGCTCGATCCGTCCCTCGTTGATGACCACGATTTCATCGGCCACCTCCAGCGCTTCCTCCTGGTCGTGGGTGACGAAAACAGTGGTGACCGGGATCTCGTCATGCAGGCGGCGAAGCCAATCGCGCAGTTCTTTGCGCACCTTGGCATCGAGCGCACCGAATGGCTCGTCGAGCAACAGAACGGTTGGCTTCACCGCTAGAGCGCGGGCCAGCGCCATGCGCTGGCGTTGGCCACCCGAGAGCTGGCCCGGGCGCCGATCAGCGAACTGCTCCAAGTGCACGAGCTCGAGCAACTCGTGGACCCGAGCCTTGATCTCGTCTTTGGGCCGCTTGCGGATCTCCAGGCCGAAGGCCACGTTGCGGGCCACGCTCAGGTGCTTGAACGCGGCGTAGTGCTGGAACACGAAACCCACGTTGCGCTTCTGCGGCGAGAGGTCCGTGGCGTCTCGGCCTTCGATCTCGATGCGGCCGGTATCGGCATCCTCGAGCCCAGCGATGATTCGCAGCAGCGTGCTCTTGCCTCCGCCGCTCGGGCCAAGCAGCGCAGTGAGCTGCCCGGTGGGGATGCTGACCGACACGTCGTCGAGCGCAACGAAATCGCCGAACCGCTTGCCGACACCAGTGACCTCGATGCTCATCGCTTCTCCTCAGTCCGTGGCCGCAGGAGCGAGACCACCACAATGCAGGCCACCGACACCGATGCCAACAGGAACGAGGTGGCGTACGCCGTCGCCTGCTGGAAGTCCTGATACTTCTGCTCGACCGACAAGGTCGCGGTCTGCGTCTGACCCTCGAAGTTGCCGGACACGATTTTCACGGCGCCGAACTCGCCGAGCGAGCGGGCCAAACTCAGAACCACTCCGTACACCAGCGCCCACTTGATGGCGGGCAAGGTGATTCGGCGAAACGTCTGCACCGCGTTGGCGCCCAGGCTCTTGGCCGCCTGCTCCTGGTCTGTGCCCACCTCCTCGAGGACGGGCACCAACTCCCGGATCACCAGCGGGAGCGAGACGAACGCGGTGGCCATCACCATGCCAGGCGTGGCGAAGATGACCTGGAACCCATGGTCCTCCAGGGTCGGCCCGAACCAGCCACCGCGCCCGCCGTATACGAGCACCAAGGCCAAGCCCACCACCACCGGCGAGACCGATAGCGGTAGGTCGATGAGGGCACTGAGAAGTCGCCGCCCGGGGAACCGGTAGCGCACCAGCAGCAATGACATGCCCACGCCAAACACTGTGTTGATGACCACGGCCTGCACCGCGATGATCACCGTGAGCTTCAAGGCAAAGGTGACCGATGGGTCCGAGAGTGTGGTGCGTAACGACTCGAGGCCGTTGGCAAACGTCTCCTTGGCCACGAGGCTCACTGGCCAGGCCACCAACAGGACGAGGTAGGTGATGACCAGCAGTCGGAAAACATAGGTGAGCGGGCCCCTCCGCCGGGACCGACTCCGACCGGGAGCAGCGACGGGCTCACCCACGACGGGCAACCCGTCGCTGGACCAAGTCGAGCGCAACGATCACCAGGAGAGACACGCCGAGGAGCACCGTGGCCACCGCGGCGGCCGACGCCGTGTTGCCGTTCTCCAGGTAGGTGAGAATGCGGACCGACGTGACCTCTGTGCGCAGCGGGAGGTTGCCCGACAACAGCACCAGCGACCCGTACTCGCTGATCGCCCGGGCGAACGACAACGCGGCGCCGGCGCAAATGGCCGGGAAGAGCGCCGGCAGGATCACCCGTCGAAAGATCACCGGGCGGCTCGCACCGAGCGATGCAGCGGCTTCTTCCACGTCGCGGTCCAGCTCGGCGAGCACCGGTTGTACCGTGCGCACAACGAACGGGAGCGTCACGAACAAGAACGCCATGAAGACCGCGGCTCGCGTGTTGGCGACGTTGACGCCTACCGGGCTGCGGGGGCCATAGAGCGAGAGCAGCACAAGCCCGGCCACGATCGTGGGCAAGGCAAACGGGATGTCGATGATGACCTCAAGCGCCCGCTTGCCGAAGAAGTGGTCGCGCACGAGCACCCAGGCGATCAACGTGCCCATGACCACGTTCACTCCGGTCACCAGCAGCGCCTGCGTGATGGTGAGGCGGATCGCCGCCGCCGTCTGGACGTCGGTGAGGGTGGCCCAAAATGCCGACCACCCGCCAGTCGAGGTCTCCACCAGGACCGCAATGAGCGGGATCAGTGCCAGCACGCTGAACCAGATCACGGCAACGCCAAGCCCAATCCCCGACGACGCCGACAGGCCAGTTGCCCCGCCCGAGCGGATGCGACGATGACGCCGCGCCGCCTGCGACGGGGCAACTGTCTCCACCATTGTCACGATTTGCCGGTGTCCTGCTGGATCTTGGTGACCAGGCCGTCCTTCTCGTCGAAGAATTTTTTGGCGGCTGCTGGCCAGCCACCAAAGTCATCGGCGATAGTCAGCAGCTTCTTTGGCGTCGGGAACGAGTCAGACGGATCGTTGGCTCCGTCGACCTTCACGTCGATGCCGTCCACCAACGGCCGGAAACCCTTCTCGGCGAAGATGGTCTGCCCGGCCTTGCTCACCACGAATTGGCGGTAGCTCTCCGCCCGGGGGTCAGCAGTCTTGAGGACCGCACCAGGGTTCTCGATGAGGATCGTCTCGGCCGGTACGACGTAGTCGAAGTCGGCCCCGCTCTGGCGGGCCAGGATCGCCTCGTTTTCATACGAGATGAGCACGTCGCCCGTTCCGCTGGTGAACGCCGTGGTGGCATCACGCCCGCCGCCGGGCAGCGCGGCCACGTTCTCGAAGAACTTGGTGAGGTACGCCTTGGCGTCACCCTCGCTCCCACCGTTGGCCAGCACGTGGCCGTAGGCGGCCAAAATGTTCCATCGGGCCGAGCCAGAGGAGCCGGGGTTGGGGGTCACAATCCCGATGCCGGGCTTCACCAGATCGTCCCAGCCGGTGATGTTCTTGGGGTTGCCCTTGCGGACCACGATGACCACAACAGACTGCGAAACGATGCCCTTGTGCTCATCTGAGTTCCAGTCATCGGCCACCAGCCCCTCGTCCACCAGGCGGGTCACGTCGCCCTCGAGTGAGAAATGCACGTAATCGGCGTCGAGGCCGTCCATCACGGCACGGCTCTGATCGCCGGAGGGCCCGTAGGAGCTCCTCCACGTGACGCCCTTACCGTCGGAAGTTTTGGCCCACGCCTTCTCAGCAGCATCGTTGGCCGACTTGGGCACGGCGAAGCCCACGATCGACAGGGTGGCGGGTCCAGCACCGATGGTGCCGTCCGATCCCCCACTGGCACCATCACGGACGGACCCACCACCGCATGCGCCCAGGATCAGGGCGCTCACCACGGCGAGGCCGACGGCCGTTCGTATCGGATTCCTGGTCATGATTCGTCCTTTTCGTCGAGCACCCGATCGGGCGCACCGGTTATTCCGGTTATTCCGTCTATTCCTATCAGGTTAGGGGAGATTAGAGGAAAAGACCATTCAGGTCAAATTTGTCTGCTTGAGGCCAGGGGACCTCTGTCCCTGGCCGAGCTCCACCGCACCCGTCAGCTTCATCAGCGGATAAGTGACGCTGATTTCGGGGGTAGGACGACCGCGGAGGTCGGGTTCGGTGCCATCGTCAGGCTGCTACCGCCCGACACCTTGAGGCGGTAGGAGATGAACTGAGCGTTCTGTTGGCCCCAGTTTCCACCGCCGGTCAAGGTGAGTTCATCGGCGAACGGGGTGAAGAAGGTGCCTGTTAGCGAGACCCCGGCCCCACCGGAGACGGTGAAGGCGCTGGGGGCTTCGGCCCAGAGCGCGAGGCCCTTGAACGGTCCCTCCGTCGGGGCCGTCAAGTTCGGCGGCGACCCGGCGGTTCCCTTTATGACGGAGTTCGGCGATAGGTAGAGCATGGTGGCCTTGCCGGTAAACGTACCGCCGCCAAGGGTCCAGTCGCCGTTGCGAACGTAGGCGAATGCAGCCGCCGCACTCGATGATGTCATGCAAGGCAGGGCCAGCTGTGGCGGCAAACAACCGGACGCCAGCGTGGCGGTCGGGTTGTTGGTGTTGATGTTGAGCGCGCCGCCTGAGTTGAGTTTGATGCCGCCATCGAAGACGACGTTGCCGCCCGCGAAGGTAACGGTGGTCCCGTTTGCGATGGCGAGACCATTGGGCGTGCCACAGTCGACCCACCAGTTGCCCGAAACCGTGATCGTTCCGTTCGGACTGCAGCTGTAGAGGCTCGACCATTTTTGGTAACCGGCGGGAAGGCCACTCGAACCGGCGCCGGCGATCAGGCGGTCGATGTAGGGCCCACGGATATCAGTGTTCGGGCAGCCTTCGATAGCGATGCCCTTGTAGGCCGGATAGGACGCCTTACAGTTCCAAGCCCAGTCGACCGGCCCTCGCGTAGCTCGTTCCGCAGCAGGTGTTGGCTGAGGGAACACCTGGGTTCCCACCGCGCTCGGATCACAGGCCGTAGTCCCCGAGCAGGACGTGGCACCGAAGGGCAGCGCCCGCAAGTTGATCTCCCCGATGACCCCCGGTGCCCCGGTGATTGGTAGGGCTCGGACCTCCGTGCCCGAACCACCGGTGACCAGGGTCGGACTGGTCTGGCTGCACCCTCCGGAGCCGTCGGAGTCGAGCGTGATGACCCCGGGGGTGATGTTCGCTGGATTGCTGACGTCGCCGGCATAGACCTTCGACCCGCCTTGCACGCTCAAGACACCGCAGCCAACGGGGTCCAACAGCCAAAGTGCGGGGACGACACGAGTTTGGCCCGCGCCTCCACGGACGGTCGCGGTGCGGGTGATCGAGTAGCTCCCCTTTCCACCAATACCTCCGAAGAACGAGGGTTCACGCGAGGTGATCGATACCCGCATCCGTTCGCAAGGCAGCCCGTCAAGTTTGCCGGCGCCAAAGGTCTTATCCGCGATCTCGCTGTCGGGCACCGGGAAGCGGATGCTGACCGTGTATCTCCCCGAGGTGATCGACGGCGTGACCTGGCCGACGACTCCACTGCTGCAAACGGTCGAGGCGAACCCGGAGCAGAAGGTCGTCGCGTTGATCGCCGGAATTCCGTTGGCATTTGTGTTGATGTACGTGATGATGTCGCTGCACGCAGCCACGTATTGTCGATTTGTCAGGTCTTTGCCCCCGGCGAGCGCGGCGAGATCGGCAGAGGATTGATTGAAGCTGGCCCCACCGCGGGCGTAGCCGAGGTCGATGACGATGGCGACGACGAAAAGAATCGAGACGAGCGCCAGGCAAACGATGATCAATGTCACCCCTCGCTCCTTGCGTGCACCGGGAGCGCCCGGGCTCGGCTGATGGCCGATCATTGCTCGAGCTTTGCCGTCGACTTGGCGGTCACCGAGACGGGGATGTCGGTGATGATCGCCTGGATCCGGTCGTTGAAGGTGATGACCACTTGCACTCGATTGTCGCTGTCGGCGCTGTTGTCGACGTAGCAGGGACTCAACGTGGATTTGGTGGTGTGGGCCAGTGACAGTGGCACCGGCGCACTACCGGGTCCGGCAACCAGTGCAACACACACGTTCGATGCGGTGACAGCTCCACCGGCTCGGCTGACAGCGACGTTCTGGACCTGCTGGGCCCAGGTGCGGCCGGAACAGACCGTCACGGGAGTGCACTGGTCCGAGGGGACGGTTGCTCCGTACCGGGCTCCTTCGCGGCTCGCTTCGGAGATCGCCATCCTGCGATTCAGTACCAGTCCGCCGGTCAGCGTCCCGAACAGCAGCATTGCCAGCAATGGAAAGATGAGCGCGAACTCGATCAGGGCTGCGCCTCGCTCATTGGGGTGGGTCGACGATCGACCTTTCCGGTTGTAGGTCATGAGCTCTTTCCCCTGCGTTTGGACCTGAGTGCGGTGGGCTTTGTGGGTGCGGTGACCGTCCCGGCCTCGCAAGAACAGGTTTGTCCCGGTTCACAATCGACTAGCGGCCGCGAAAGTTGAGGAATGGAGTTATCTTCGAGGGAGTACCCGCAGCGCCCTGAGATACATGGCTGTCACGAGACGATCTGCCAGGCCATATATGCCCCAGACGGTGCTGCCGGCCGAGCTGCGACGGTCCTTGACGTTGGGATCAAGGCATTGAGATGGCCCGCCACCACGAGTTCAGCCAAGCCAGCGTCGTACCCGTCTACTTCTGTGACCGAGCGAGGCGCGGCAATCGAACTCGCCTCCCGATTCGAGGACGCATATCGGCAAGCGCGGCCAAGAAGGAACCGGCTGCTCAACCAGTCCATCTTCGAACGGCTGCACGTCGACCCCGAGGCGGTCCCCTACCCACGCCTCGCCGAGCCGTTTGCCCACCTCCTGGCCGACGATCTGCTCGTCGCCCTGGATCAAGAAACAAAGAACCCCGACCGGAATGATTCCGGTCAGGGTTCGTTTACGGGTCCTTTGGTGGAGCTGTTGAGAGTCTATTCAAACCCCGACATGTTCACGTCTCTCTCGGTGTTCTAGACCTATCGACGCCATTTCGGCCCGGCCCTTCACAGCTCCAGCTCTCGTCCACCCTCGGCGGCGCTGGGTTCACGTCGCTTGCGTTTGTCTCCGACTTCTCACAGAGCGCGAACTGTGTCGAGCCCTGCATGGGTTGGTTGTACCGGTGAGCAACGAATGGGCCGCACCGCTCAGCGGAAGTCAGCCACGAGAGGCTCAATCGCAGCCTGGTAGACGTTCAACGGATCAAGCTCGTTGGAGGTCACAAGGGTCGCACGCCCGGTAAGCCCATGGGTGTGCATGGAGATGTGCGTGCAGCCCTGGAGGCCCCAGTCCGGCGTGTGGGCAATCGGCTGGCAGGTCGCCAGAACGGCCATCCCGGTGTTCTCGGCCAGGTGCATGAGCGCCGGCGCAACTGATTCAACTGGTCCGAAGCGTTCGATGCCCTGAACGACAAGCACGACGGGCAGCTTGACCTGGCAGAGGTAGCTGATGCCCTTGATGGTGGCGGTCTCGGTGAGCCGAACCCCTTGCTCTCCGAGGCGTCCGATCGCACTGGCAATATCCGACCAGTGGTCTTTCGTCAGGAGGCTGTGGGCAATCAGGACGGCTGGAATACCCGTTTCGCCAGCCAGTATCCAGGTGGTCGCGTCCTGGACCACCTGGACAGCGACAAGCGTCGGATATTCGATCGTGCGGGCAATCGTGCAGACCAGTGCGTTGGCCTGGGCCAGATGGTCAGCTTCGATGAGGGTTAGACGTGCCGAGCGAACCCCGCCGCAGAGCTCGTCGAGGGCGTGGAGCCCGGTAACGATCGGGTAGGCATCGTCGAGGGCCTCCTTTTGCTCGTCTTGGCCGACGAGCCGTTCGATGTCGTCGAGAAGTGCGTCGATGCTGTCGAGGAGCGACACCGATCGGTCCGACCGCCACCAGCCGTTGCCCGCAGAGTCATGCCGACGGTCGTGCGTCATCGGTTTCCGCAAAGGGCCATACGAGACCTCCGGACTGGGCCGCCGGTTGGTCCCGGGATCGTACCGGAGGGGGATCAGGCGATCGCGGAGGCCGCTGAGGATGCGACGTGCGTCGTTGCGGCCTGGGGAAGCCACGGCTCCCTTCTCGGCAGAGGTGCGAATGTCTTGGCCACCCTCGATGATGTGCGATGCCTGGGCACGACCACGAAGGGGATGCCTCGGCACCCGCTGTACGTGCGAACTGACAACCCGTTGGTGCCGTTCAGTCCGAGGTCGTAACCACGCCATCCGGGCGGGAGAGGCCGAGCCAGCGCCGTCAGTCAGGTTGCGCCTGGATCTCGATTCGATCGTAATCATGCACGACGATCTGGGTTCCAAGGTGTATCGCCAGATTGGAGTCGATCCGGGCGGCGGAATACACGTCACGACGGCTGTCCTCGGCTGGGTTTGGTGGTTCTCGGTGCGGATGATCACCGGTCAACTTCCACCGGAGGGTCGATGCCCCGACGACGAGGTCGAGATTGTGGTCTTTCATGAAGCGAGACAACCAGTCGCCCCGGACAAGGAACCCTCGCTGACGTTCTTCCTCACTGTGCCCAAGGTTGACGAATGCCACCTCACCGACCTCCGTCCACGACGGCCCACGCTCGTCAAACTCCAGTTTTGAGCGCGATCGAATAAAGGCCGATGGCAGGCTGGCCGATACCGTGTCATTGATGGAGCAGTCCTGCAGGCTCCCTTCCCAGCAATAGTTCTCGACAGTGGGTGCAACCCGGAACGAGTCAACTTCCGACCCAACGGTTGAGAAGTCGAGTTGCTGGTGTGCACAGTCGTGCGGTGTCCACCCGACTTCTCCTACGTAGCAGCAGTCAATGTGTCCGTGGCTGTCGATGAGATCGTGGTGATCACGGCGGATTATCGAAGAGACACGAGGGAGCAGGGCATCGGCCTCACCTGACGGCACAAACCAGCTATTCAAGTAAAAGGTCTGCTGAAGTCCCAGCCAGGACTTGTCGGCTTTGGGATCGCATTCGGTGATGCATGCGTCGAGGAGAACCCAGGCTGTGCCAGCGATGTCTTGCAGCAGTACGACCTGGTCGAGGTCACTCTCGCTGATCCCGCCATTGATGAATCGCAGAAGATCCCCGCCGACTCGTTGAAAGTCGATCGGGACGGGCGGCCACGGGGCGACCGCTATGGGAGGGGGTCGCCATGTGTCGTTACCGGACTCTGGTTCCAGCAGTTGGTGGAAGGGCACTGGAGGGAGGCTCGGGTCGATCTCCCGGTCGCCAGTGATCTGGCTAAGGCTGGTGTAGTCGACGTGGTCGGACCACTGACGAGCGCTGTGGAAGTTGTCAGCAATTCTCGCGAGGATCTCGTGGTAGGCCATCCACTGATACTTCTTTCCCCATCGCTCAGCCTTATGGGAGTCTCGGCCACTGCGATTCAGCCCCACCCTGCGGTCCTCTGTGCCGAAGCGTTGTGGGGTCCACCCGAGTCTGAGCGTCTGAACGAACACCCATCGGCTTGCTCGGTCAGCTGGATAGTTGTCGTCACGAAACCGTCGCCGCCGACCCTGCCGGAAGGATTCGTGCAGAAGGCGCGATTGCTCTGGTGCAAGACCATTGAAGAAGGCTGTGCGGTACGTATCGAGGACGTCTGGCCCGTTGGGGTTCTCGGTCATGAAGTCCGCGAGCTGAGTCAGCTGATCGGCTGACAGCGACTTCTCGAACTTGGTCCACCGGCCCTTGAGAATCTGGTTCCCTGGATCGGGTGCGGGGTCCGATTCGGGGTAAGGCTTGCTTAGTGGGTACCTAGAGAAGGTGTGGATCCCTGGCTGAACGACATAGCGGCCGAAATCGCCGAGGCCGATCAACGAGTGGAGGATGGTCGAATAGCGCACGTCGTCGGGCTGCCCATCCTTCCAGCCGAATTTCGCCTCCAGCGTTTCCTCACTCGGAACAGGGCCGGGCTTCGGCAGCCCATACGGACGGGTGATGGCCTTGCGATAAGTGAGGGGCGCGAGCCCGTTGGCAAGCCCCCACTCGACAATCCCTCGCGCTGCATCGAGCATGAGCTCGTCGGGTCGGACAGGCGGTGTGAACACGAGCTTGCGCACAGTCGCGACGAGCTTCTTCGCTTCATCCTGCTGTGAGGGATCGGATCGCATGACTGCGCCATAGGCGATTACCAGGACTCGCTGGACGACGTACGGATCATTGATCGGCCAGAATCGGACGAGGAGTCGCTCCATAGCGGCGAGATGGCCGCGGAGTAGCTGGACGAGCGCCTTAGTGACCCAATCACGCATGTAGCGGTTCGGCGAGAGCAGTAGCCACATCAGTGGAATGCAGGCAAGCTCGATGACCTCAGAATCGTGGTCTGGGTAGGGCCCTCGGCTCGCCCATCGAGCGAGCACTGAGGCGGCGGTGGTTTCATCCGTCAGCTCGTGGTAGGTCGGAAAGCCGAAGTATTCGTCTCTGCTCGGCATAGAGAGCTGTGCTAGGTGTCGGTGGAGGCAGTCCCCGTTGAGGCGGTTCCCCGGCTGCGGTGCGATCAGGAACATGATCCGGAACACTTCTTCGCTCCGCATGAAGCGGCGACTCTCATTCAACAAGTCGACCGTTCGCTTGGTAACCGCAGCGCTATCTCGATACGGCAGCGTCTCGACCACCGCCAACAAGAGGTGCTTGTCGCGGTGAAAGCGTCTATACGCCTCACGGTCGTCTCGGTCTGGCTCGTGCAGGTGCTGGAGATCGAGACGGACCAGGTCAGGGAGTTCAAGGGCGTAGAGCTCGGGGAGAGCCACGGCGGCTGCGTCCACGATGCCCCAGCTGCACTGGTCTCGGAGCCAGTTGTGGAGGGTTTCGTCGGTCGTCGGATCACCCGATGAGTCAAGTCGGCGCCGGAGGATCATGTAGTCGGCGAGAGCCTGGAACAGAACGCGCACCCCTTGTTCGCTGTCGCCACTCAGGTACAGCAGCTCTTGATTGAGGATCCCCTCACTGTCCATGGCGCCTAGGACGACCGGCCACTTGGCCGCATGCGAACCGAGGGCTTCGCCCGCGAGCACCTCGGCCCGATCGAGCGACACACCCTCAGTGCCAGTCAGGGCCATCTCGTCGAGTAGCGCGTCGAGAACGCCGGTCACCTCCCGCAACGCCACCGACCGCTCGATTTCAGAGGCAGCCTCGGGGCGGAACCGCTCCGCAACCCGGCGAAGCTTGCCATCCAGGTACCGCTGGAAGATCGCAACACGACCTTCGTGCCCACCGTAGGCCGTCTCGCCAGAGTCCTTCAATCCTTCACAGAACAGCTTGAGAAACAACGGCAAGCTGAACTCGGGCACGAGCAAGGGAATCCTCGGAGCCTGTAATCCATGGAACGCAAAGAACTTCTGTGTGGCGTCGACCTCGTGGCCAGCGAAGCCTGGATGAGAACGACGCACAAAGCGGGACTGCTCCTCTTCCTCGCAAACGACTCGGACGTAGGTATCCCGGCACGACACCGCCAGCCCGACGTGGGGCCAGCCGGCCACCGCTGCCCGTAGCGACGGGAGGTGTGTACGCCAAAACGTTGTGTCCGTGGTCTCGTTGAGAGCATCGACTGAGATCACGAAGCGGCGTCCGTTCGGACCGGCGGCCTCGCCTGCTGCGTTCATTGCCCCGAGCAGGACGTCGCTCCCGATAGTCGGGAGTCCGAGCTGATCACAGACGCTGGCCCAAAGATCACCTCGACCAAACTGTGCCGCCGTTAGGAAGACGGCTGGTCGCCCGCCGTCTAACGCACGCTGGGTGCCCTCGAGGAGCAAGTGCGTCTTGCCTGAGCCGGCTACACCTTCGAGGAAGTACGTGCCGCTGCACAAGGCCCGACCCGGCGTCGAGTCGAACCACCGGACGAGCTCTCTTGCGCCATTCGCGAGGCGACGAGCGCGAGATCCGCGAGCCTCATGCGGTGTGTTGGACTGAACGGCGTAGTGAGCTTGATCGGGATGTTCGGTGCGCCACGTCTCCTCAATCTCGTGCTCAATGTCAGTCGCGTCAGCGATGGCCTTGTCGTAAGCCTCTGTGGCTCCACGGAGTGGGAGGAGGTCCGACTCGATGGTCGAGGGCTCGAAGTAGAAGCTCTTGGCGGCCGTCTTGAGCACCTCGGCTGCAGCCAGGATGGCGTCGTACGCCTGGATGAGATTCCCCGGGCCCTTCTTGGTGAGCCACATATCTGCCGCCTCTGAAACGATCGCTCGGCGTAACCGGTCCACCTCATGGAGCGCCGAATCGTCGAAGCCGAGGGCGGCCAGGTCCCCCTCGATGGGGAGGTCGACCTGCAAGTCGGGGCGGTATTTCTCGCCAGCGACCTGAACCTGAGCTGCTAGCTTTTGGGCCAGCCAGCCATCCGTGAGCTCTGGGTCCGCCCACCAGAACCACTTCCGACCTTGGTGTTCAGGTAGCGCTAGCCGGTCCAAGATGTCGCTCTCCTGGATCAGCACGAACTCGATCGCATCAGCGCCGGCGATCTTGGTTCGCCAGAACTCGACCTTGTCGTTGTACTTCTGGCGTTGAGACTTTCGCCGCTTGCCACTGGTGCCAGCCGAGAGGTTCGACGAGATCAGGAACGTCAGTCGGGCGAGGTTGGGCCGGTCCTTCACTACTGCTCGGACACTCTCGGTCATCGCCCCGAGAAGTGAATCGACATCGTGGACATGCTTGGCTTGCCACCCGTGCTCAGAACCATCCGGCAGCACTGTGTACCACTCGACTCCACCATCCGGGTTCCCCGTACGCACCGGCCGAGTGCCGACGGGGGCGTCTCCCTTGAACAGCTGATAGCAAAGCTCCTCAAATCCGCGATCGACCGAGCCACGCCACGGCCGTATCGCGTCGAAGCCCGAGTTCAGCTTGTCCACGGCCATCAGCGGTGTCCCATGGCGCTGACCCGCACCAACAGAACCTGGCTCTCGCCAGCTCGTCCGTTCACGTCGGGGATGTCTCTGAGTAGCTGCATGAGCCCATTGTCTCATGGATGGTGAGATTGTCGAACAAACGTTCCCGTGCTGCCGGCCATCCGAACGGTCCGGCTCAGTTTCGGGAAGAAGTCCAAGCCCCACAGCCTTGGCGAGGAGCGCCTTGTGGCGAGCCTTCAGCAACTTGGCGGGTAGCGCCGCGTTAATCAGGATGATGTAAGAACCACCGCCCGCCATGATTTCCCGCGCCCAGGCGGCACCAGACTGAATCGCCGACTTGTATGTGAGGTGCCGGTCGAGGCGGGCTGAGGCGATCCCCATAGATAGCGAGCTGGGTCGATGTCGGGGTGCCTCCAGGAGGCATTGGAGTTCGAGGGTCGCCTGGTCGAGTGGACACCGACAGCGCTCGAGGGTCAGTTCTGACGCGCTCACTCAGCGCCTTAGCAGATCACCCTTGCCGCGCCGAGGATACTGACGTAGCCTTCGGAATCCCACGGTTGTAATTCCATCAATGGTAAGAAGGGCGACGACCGCCAGGCGATCCGATGGCAGACGTAGAGAATACCCCGAGATAGCAGTCTCGGGGGGTTCGGTTGGATCCCTTGGCCCACACCACGTTACGGAGGAGAGAAAGGGACCCAGATTGTGATGTCATTGAAGGTAGCCGACTGCCCACCAAGCAGTCGAGATCGTCGACCCTGGCTGACATGGTCACGGGCTGTGGCGGATGTGCTGGCTCGCGTCTCATGAGCGCCCAACTTCGTTTGCCCTGGGGTAGCGACGACTACGACGTTGGTCGCCCGCCGACACGACGTCGCCCAAAAACGGCGGTTGGACCGGGCAGCCCAGCTCCTGATGCCGCGACAACGGGGGAGCAACGAGAACTCCTTCATTTTCCCCAAACACGTGTTCGATGTCAAGTCCCCGACTGCCCAGTAGCGGCGGCAGACAATTTCACCGCTGCGATCCCCGACGACGTGAGCATCGACCCGTGCGATGTCAGCATCGAGGGGACCTCGCTCGCGAACGCCCACTTCCGGGAGACCATGCTGTCAGCAAGAGGGAGGCCAACTTCTCCTGGCCGGAGACGTAGGCCCGGCGATTCTGGTCAATCTCCACTGCCGAGTGCCCCCGTTATTGCTCGGTGCAGCGTCTTGAGCACTTGGCTCCCGTCGTCGCTCGGAACAGCAAGGCCATCCTCAACAAGACGGCTGGCAATTACGCGCTTCCCGGGTAACGGGTGGCCATTCTGCTTAGCCCAGTCTCGGATCACAGTCGGCCAAAGGCCATCCACTGGCAGATCCGGCAAATCCTCCGGCGAGATTCCCTCACCGGAGGATGATTCGTTGATCAGTTCTACGACGACTTGTTTGTAGGCGTCCGGGTCAAGCAGATTCTCGAGGGTCAGGGCCCCAAGGGTGATGATGCGGTTCTCGGGAACGCCAGCTCCGACGAGTGCATCGTGCAGTTGCTTGCCGCCCTGGTCGCCGTCCACCAAGAAGGCGACTCGGGCGCCTTCGAGGTCGAGTTCCGGATACATGGCAATGGGGACTTCCGACAGCCCAGGGGCGACCTGATAGTCGAGATCCTCAACTTCGAGTGCCTTCTTGATCAGCGAAGGCAACATCAGCATCTCGGTCGCGCCCTCAGCGAGCACGACCTTGCGGGCTGCAGAGAAGGCAGCGGCACCGGCGCCCATGGCGAGCATCAAGGGCGAGTAGCCGACGCCCTTCGTCCAGAAGCTGCCTTCGACGAGGCTGCGCTGCCCGTTATCAGGATCTGGCACAACCGCACGGATGTTGGTCCCGAGGTCGGGTGGCAAGCAGGCTGGCGAGTGGGTCGTGTAAATGATCTTCGCGGCCCGGGTCTGGGTCATGAACTCGTTCACGAGGTCCGCCTGGGCATCGATGTGTAGGTGGGTTTCTGCCTCGTCGATGAGGAGGATCGGCGGCACCGCCTGACCCTTGACGGCGAGGAACGCAACCAGAGCCACGAACATCTGGACGCCTGCGCTGCGCTCGTGAAACTGCGTGATCGTGCGTCCGTCCTGCTTGATGCGAATTTCGAGACTCGTGCCGTTGATCTTCAAATGAGCGGAGATACTCGACTGATTCCAAACCTGGGTGAACTTGGTCTGCAGCGTCTGATTCGCCTGTTCGACGAGAGTCTCGCGAGCACCCTCGTCGCCGTTGTTGATCACCTTCCAGAGCTCATTGAGCGCGATACCTGCCATCGTGGCGAGGTTCTGCAGCGCTGCAGGCGGGGCCTGAACACTATCCTCGGTCAGTTCGTAGCTAGATGACAGAAGCCTGTCCCCATCCGAGAACAACAGGATGTCCGGGGAGCGCTCGTAGAGGATCCGAGCGACCTCATCAGTGGGATCGGCCATGTCGATCCACGCCCGCACCTGTTCAAGCGCCGTGCGGATGTCCCCACCTAGGCCGTGCTCCTCGAACTCCGCGATCCATGTCGCTGGGTCGAGTTCGCTTGCCTGCGTTTCGACGTCGGAGCCGGCATCGGGCTCGAGCCCTCGCAGCGACTCCCTGAGGCGGTCGGCGAACGATGCGCGCGCCTCATCAACCTCGTGGTCCTCGTCACCCTCCTCGCGCTCCTGAGGTTCTGTGGGCTCGAATGTAGCGAACTCGGCGTCCGTCGCGGCGGCGCTGACCGCCCCCAGAGCGGTCGTGAGGGAGGCGAGATTCTTGCGTGGGACCGGAGTGATACTCCTGACGGCGTCGCCCGGCCCTGCAGTCCTGGAGAGCCAGAATTCGGTCGGTATATCGTTCAAGTCAAGATGATCGACAGCGGCTTGATCCTCCTCGCTCAACCGGTACTGAACTCGAACCACAACTTGATCATCAGCAATGTCGCTTGGAAGCCCGCGCGACCGTTGTGCAACGGTGAGGGACTCGCCATTGTCGATGTAGGCGAGCGCTCTCAGCAGGGTCGTCTTGCCCGCCTCGTTTGGACCAACGATGGCGACGACCTTGTGATCGAGGTTGACCTGAGCGTCTGCTAGGCGCCCGAAGCCACTGAACTCTGCCTTAGCAAGCCGCACCTAAATTCTCCAGTTGGCGGGTGTCGAGACGGCATAGTCGCCGACGCCGATGGCCTCGAAGTGCTTCTTGGCAGCCTTGATCTTGGCGTTCTCGGTCGGGCGTCGCTTGACCTCGTCCTCGGTGCTCTTGGTCTCGCGAATCATGTAGATCCGGTCTTCCCCGTCCTCTTGCTTGAGGATTGCCCAGTCGGGGTTGTAGTCCCCTACGGGGGTGGAGATCCTGAACTTGGAGGGCAGTTTCATGAAGAGCTTGATGTCGGATCGGTCATCAAGAAGCTCGGCAAATTTCCGCTCAGGATCGGAGTCGAGCACGAGATAATCGAAATCAGTCTTCTGCTGGTTCTGCACCTTGTAGGGCTGGTCGATGAATCGATCCTTCTCCTCCAGCCCGTCCTTCTGCAGCTCGCGCAGCTCGTACACGTAGCCGCCGATCTGCTCGTACTGGATGCCCTTGATGACGATCTCGGCAAGCACGTTCTGAACGTTGCGCTTCACCATCTGGATGAAGTCATTGGGGTTGCCAATGAACTCGGCAAGGCGTTCGGAGCCGACCAGGATGTCGATGATGGTCTTGCGGGTGAGGGAGGTCGCGTCCTGTAGCTCCGTGATGATGTCCGGCAGGTCGTAGTTGCCCTTGAGCTCAGCCGAGCGGGTGCTGGTCTCAGACGCCTTCGCTCCACCGCGTAGGATTTTCACCCCGGCCTTGGTGATCTGGATCCGAAGCGGGTCGATGGCTGGCGACTCACTGATCTGCTTGACGGCATCCTTGATGAGGTCGTCACGGTCCACCGCGACCCGGTATGTCGTCTTCCGGCTGATGGCACGCCAGAACTCCTCGAACACCGGATCGTCGAAAAGCTCCTTGTTGAGCCGTCTCGGCTGGCGCTTGCTTGCGGCCTTGACGTACCTCTCCATGCTGGAGCGCCCGATGTACTCAACGACGGTGTCCTCGTACGGAGAGAAAAAGCCCGGTAGTCCGAGAGAGAAGCTTTCCTGGTCTGGCTGGTACTTCGCCGTGATCTTGCCGTCCTTGATGAAGCCTTGCTGATCCAGGAACTCGTACAGTTCCTTCGACCGCTCCCATCCGAAGTACTCAGTCTCGTACTCCGCTTGGTCATCCTCGAACAGGACAATTCTGGAGAACTCCTGCACTCGGATGCGGCCAATCTCCACTCCGGCTTTCTCGTAATCACTCTGCAGGTTCTTGGCGAACTGCTGGTACGACTCGTTGGCGATCACCGTCAGTTGCGCGACGCCACGATCACCTACGCGCTCGTAGCCCTCGTCAGTCTTTGTGACAGGGAGCCGAAGCCCACGGCCAATGGTTTGGCGACGTTCGACCTCTGCACCCATCTCGCGAAGGGTGCAGATTTGGAACACGTTTGGGTTGTCCCAACCCTCGCGCAGGGCGGAGTGGCTGAAGATGAATCGAACAGGCGTCGCCTGGTCCAGCAGGCGCTCCTTGTCGCGCATGATCAGGTCATAGGAGTCGTCGTCGGCCTTGGTGCTTCCTGAGGTGTCGGCAAACGAACTGGCCTTGCCACGCTTGAGCTGCGAGAAGTAGGCGCGGCGAAGCTCGATTGGTTCCTGCGGCAGGAGTTCTTGCCACGCGGCCGACTTGGCGCGCTCCTCCTTGAATAGCTCGTCGAACCATTGCACGAAGTCGCCGTCAGCGTCAGCGTTGCTCGCACCTTCACCTAGGAAGCTCGCTACCTTGTCGACGAAGAACAGGCTGAGGACCTTTATGCCCTTGGGTCGCAGCATCTGCTCCTTGCGCAGGTGCTCGCGGATGGTCTCGCGGATCATCTCGCGGTAGATCGACTGCGTGTTGCCGCCGATCTCCTCGCCAAGATGGAGGATGCCGTGGTTGGTGAGCTCGATGTAGGCAGGGTCGATGCTGAGTCCAAGAATGCGCCAGTTGTTGGCGTAGGCCGGGTTGTCCGTCAGCGTCGCAAGATCCTGGCCCTGCTTAACGTTGATCACTTTGCGGCTCAGCGTTCCGTCCTTCGCTCGGACAGACAGTTCAAGCTTGGCGACCCACGGGTCACGCTTGACATCCACCACCTTGATGTAAGGGGCAGCATCGGCGCCCTGTTGGGCAACTTCGGCGATCACAATCTGCTTGACCAGCCCGAGGTCGTGGGCATCGACTGGGTCAAGTCGGTATACGACGTTACGCTGCTTGCGGTGCGTCGCGGAGTAGCGCAACGTCGCCAGCGGTTCGAGCTCCGCGATGGCTGACGTTGATAGCTCGGATTCCATGTTCTGTGGCTCGTCCATGATCACCACAGGGTGTGTGGCCTTCAGATAGTCGATAGGTCGCAGACCGTTCAACTTGTCCCGTGTCTGGTGGATAATTCGGGTGTTCTTGTCCCCACGGATCGAGTCGATGGTCATGATCAAGATCTGCACGTTCGTGGACGTGGCGAAACCCTGTACCTCCTCCGCCGAGGAGCCCGAGTAGACGCCGCTGTCAAACGGCTGCGCGGGGTACATGTCTCGGAAGTGCTGCTTCATCTGCCGGATGCTGGTCGAGACACCTTCACGGATGGCCACACTTGGTACGAGGATGACGAACTTCTTGAAGTTGTACTTCTCGGCTAGCTCGAAGAGGCTCCGCAGGTAGACGTAGGTCTTGCCGGTCCCGGTCTCCATCTCGACGTCAAAGTCGAACGCGTTCCCGGCGAGGTTGTCCCGCACCTCGAGGCCATTGCGATCCTGTACGGCACGAAGGTTCTGTAGGACCGCCTCCTGGTCCAGTACAAGGTTATTGCCCACTGCGCCCACCTCCTGGGTGAGGTCGTAGGCCATGGCAATCTGGTCTCCCTCTGCTCTTGGGACCATTCCCCGCAGCTTGGTGACGAGCGCGTCGGCATCCTTCGGCTGTCCTTCAAAGAGATCGACGACTGAGCTGATGGCATCGAGCTGGTGTTTCTGCTTCGGATCGAACTTGAACTCGTCGCTCATGTCGCTATGCCGTCCACAGTTCGATGCCCTTGCTCTTGGCGAGCTGGGCAAGGTTGGTCTTCAGCTCGTCGTCACCCTGGAAGGCATCCTCTAGAACGATGATGCGCGTTGGCGACTCATCGGCGAATGCACGGAGCTGCTCCAGCGTCGGCTTCATATGCTCATTCAGGTAGGCGAGCACGCCGGTGTCACCGTCACGGTCACGAACGAGCCTGACGTCGAGGTCGGCCACTTCGGCGGTAGAGACTGTTTCGGTAAGGGAGTAGCCCTGCTTGAGCAGGATCTCCGTCAGTAGCTCGTCTGCGGTTGCATCGTCGGTCGCACTGTCGCGTAGGTCCAGGAGGTGCTGTGCCAGCTTGTCAGGCTCGGCCTCACTCGAAACGTGCCACTTCGTGAAGTTGGTATCGACGAGTCGGTACGCGCGGAAGCCGATGTCGAGGGATGGCGCTCCTGAGACTTGGAGTTGGTTCTTCAAGGTTCCCGCGAGAGATTCGCCCGCTTTGTCGATGCGAAGGCGAGCGAGATCGGCAATCGTTGATCCGTTGGGATCTGCTACGGGCTCCGGCAGCTGAATCTGCATGTGGCGGCGGTTACCTGCGTCTCGCAGGTTCGCTGACATCACCGCATGTGCTGTGGTGGCCGAGCCTGAGAAGAAGTCCAGCACCAATGCGTCCTCGTCGGGACGCGTGAACACCGTCACGAGATATTCAATCAGGCCTAGGGGTTTAGGGTAAGAGAAGGTGAGCCCCCAGGATGCGAGGAGGGAGCTGTTTTGCTTGGTTGTGCCCAGGTTTCGGAGAACCGACAGCACATGCCCCTGGTCTTCCGCACGACGTTTCATCATGTAGATCGCGCCGGTATCACGCAGTTCGAACCACGTACTACGACCATCTGCATCATCGATCGGTGAGCACCCATTGCGGATGAAGAGGTCGAGCAAGTTCCGGGAGCTCCAGCCACTCCTCAAACGCGCCGGCGCTGCAACCTTTCCGTCCTCGACA
>JANXNS010000209.1 GCA_025353965.1 Aquihabitans sp. | reverse complement strand
GCGAACGTGCCGCCGTGGCCCCGGGTGTCGACCACCCGGCACGGGTTGATGGGCACGTACACCGCACCCGGCAACACCACGACCGCCTGCGGGGTGACCGGTGCCGAAGCCGCCGACTGTGGGCCTACGCCGACCGCATTGAATGCTGCGATCTTGAAGGTGAGCGTGACCCCGTTGGTAGCCGCGAACACGGCGCTGCCGGGTAGCGGCGCAACGGTCCTCGACGGTTGGGCGGTGGCCCCGATGTAGGGCGTGATCACATAACCAGTGACCGGCGACCCGCCATCTGAAGTCGGAGGATTCCAGGAGATGGTCGCCTCGCCGTCACCGCCGAACACGGCGGGGGCAGCGGGAGCGGCGGGGACCGTGTCGGCAGGCAACCGGTGATGCCAGTAGTGCATGCTCGTTCCGTCAGACGCCACCACTACGAGGCCGCTGCCATCGGTGGTCGGCGCCTTGGAGCCGGTGACGTCGTTGATCTTGGCGCCGGCGCGGTACATCACCAGGGTGCCACTGCTGCTAGTAAAGGTGCCACTGTCGAATGGGACCGATTTGGAGAAAATGGCGCCTCCCAGCTCTCCGACGCCGCCGGGCGTAAGCGGCCCGGTGACAAAAACGGTGGCCGTGTCGGAGTCCGTGTTGAGCTCCACTACCGGCCGGGTCACATTGGTGTTGCCCGTCCAGGCGGTGCGGTGTGTCCACAACCCAGTGGTCGAACGTTCCAAAAGGACGACGAGCGGCTTCGGGCCCTTATCGGTCCGGGTCTTGACCGCGGCAAAGACGCGTCCGCCCGAGACCTTCACGTTGAGGTGATCGTCGCCCAGGCCCACCCCGGCGTACGCGGCCTCGGCCGCGCTCCAGCTGCCCGTCCCCGGGTTGGTGTCGTGGACGGAGAACCAGTAGCCGTCGTTGCCAGGGGTCTGACTGGACCACATGACACCGACCTTGGTGTCGAACGCCACCAGCCCGGCCACATCGTCAGCGGTGGTAGCGGCCCGAGCGTCAGCCAGAGCAACCGGCGGTGACCATGACACGCCGTCATTGGTGGAGAACTGCGTGAAGACCCGCGGGTTCACGGTGACGTTGGGAGCCTGGGGGTCTGGCGCGGTGGTGCCCATCACCCAGGCGGCCCACAGGGTGCCCGACGATGACCGGTCGATCGTGAGGGCCTCCATTTCGAAGGTGTTCATGTCCTTGGGGAAGCCAGCCGCCTTGGTATACGCGTGGCTTCCCGAGTTGTACGTGTAGGTGAAGAAGCGAGACTTGTTGCCGGAAAGGTTCTCCACCACACCGGTATTGCGGTCCGTCTTGTGGCTCGAGATGTAGAGGTTGTCACCGTCCACCACGACGTCGGCCTTGGCCGTACCACGGTCATCGATCGCCACCGTGTTGGTCCAGGTATCGGTGGCCACGTCCAGCCTGGCGATGTAGGACCGACCGACTGGCCGGTTCTGGCCGTCGACGCCGTTCTGGGCCACCTTGACCGACCACCACAGACCGTCGTGGTACCAGACCTTGCTCTCCGGCTTGGATTCGGTGGGATTGCCGACCTCGACGAACGGCCCGTCCTCCACCCCGATATCTCCCGGCGCCGCGCCAGCTGGAGCGGCCGTCGTCAGGACCGGAACGAGGGCCAATGCGGTGGCCAGGACCACGAAACTCTTGCGCATCCCCACCCGAATTTGGCGCCGAGGGGGTCGGGGGTTCAATCGAATGCGCAAGGTGGCCTCCCAGTCACGAACGCTCCTCTGAGCGCGGCGTAAGTCTCCTGTGGCCCTGGTCACGGGGTAACCACCCCGAGGGTGAGGAGGCCTACGCCGTTCACCTGATCCACTGGGTGCACCGCGGCCCGTACCCTGCGGTATGCGGTTGCCCATGACCCCCGCGCTCGTCACCAGAGCCCTCACGCACGGGCCAGCCTGATGGAGGAACTCGTCCTCTTCTTGGCCATGGTCCTGGCCGCGTGGGCCACCCTCGGTGCTGCTCGGCGTTCCCGCGTCAAGGGTGCGCCAGGGACGGCCTCGCAGATCGGTGTCGGCCTGGCTTGCGGGACCATCGGTGCGCTCGCCGCTTCGATCCCCCACGCCGATGTCGTGCCAGACGGTCTAGAGCCAATCCTGACGGTTGCCCTCTTCGCGGTGCTGACCGCGACAGTGGCCGTGACCGTCATCCGGCGCTCGATGGCCCGGCAGCGGCACGTGCGCCTCGTTGAGCCGACCGCTCCACCGGCTGGCCGTACCGCCCAGGCCTAAAGGGCCGGGAGGGTCAGCTGGCCGTGTTCGGCCTCGCCCACGGTGGGGCGGAACTGCCGGCCAACGGTCCCCTGATCCGCTGGCCGGCCCCTGACCTCTCGGGTCAGGAAACCACCACCAGCTGGGGCGGCGTGGCCGACTCCCTGCTGGCAGAGATATTGCTGTCGGTCCCCAGCTGTGAGAGCTGGAAGGCGAATGTGCCGTTACCGGTGAGAGCGGCGGTCACGTCTATCTCGACCCACTGGCCCAGAACCGTTTTTCCGAGGCTCGCCAGGTCCGGACCCGCGGCCAGCGGGGCGTTGTTCCAGTTGATGAGCAGTTCGCTCCATCCAGTACCGGTGGCCCGAACCACACCGGCATCCTTGCTGGCATCGGTGATGAACAACCGAAGCTTGGCCGACGTGGGCGCCCCCGTAAGCCCAGCCACATTGAACCTCAGGTAGCTGGCGTAGCTCGGGCTGGCGCCCCGGGTTCGCAGGGTCACGCCGGCCCCGTAGTTCCGGGTGGGGCTCGTGGATTTCACCTGGGCATCAGCGGTGGGCACAAAGGTCTGCGTCGCGCCCTGGGGCAACGTGGTGCTGGTACTGGTGGATGTGCTGGTGCTGCTGGTGGTGGACGTGCTGGTGCTGGTGCTGGTGGTGGACGTGCTGGTGGATGTACTGGTTGTGGTTGGGGGCGGCGGGCCACCAAGCGGGTCATAGTGCGTCCAGTACTGGCGGGTGGTGTCGTTGGTGGCCAGCACCACGAGGCCACTGTTTCCGTCTACCGCTTGCTTGGTGGATGTGGCGTTGTTGATGTCGGCGCTGCTGGCATCGGTGAGCACCGGCGTCCCCTTGCCCGTGGGGAAGCTGATGTTGGCGAGAGGTGCGGTCTTCTCGTAGATCGAACCACCGGACTGACTGCTGGTCGCGAACATGTGGACCACACTCTGAGCACGGTCGACCACCACGATCGGCCGCGTATGGTTATCGGTGCCGAGTCCGAACACGTGGTTGGTCCAAGTACCGGTACCGGGGTCACGGTCAAGGAGTACAACCAGCGGCGACGAACCGGTTTCTGAGGTCTTGATCGCCGCCAAGATCCGGCCGCCCTGATCGGCCACGTTCTTGAGGTTGATGTGGTCGTCGGCGGAGTTGTTTCCCCCATAGGCGATCTCCGGGGCACTCCAAGTGCCCTCTGGGTCGCTATCCAGGCGATGACTGAAGTACATCTTCTGGTCGTTCTGGTTGCTCCACATGACGCCGATCTGGTTTCCGGAGAACGCCAGAACCGAGGAAAGATCATCTGAGTTCACGTGCCCGGTGCTGCCGACGGGGAGCACGGTGGGTGCACTGAAGGAGGTACCGCCAACGGCTGAGACCGACACCATGATCACGGCGTTCTGCATCCACGTGGCCCAGATCCGGCCCACGCTGTCTTCCTCGATGACCAGGCTCTCCGTTCGCGCATCGTTGATGCCCACGGGGAAGCCAGCATCAAGCGTGTAGGTGCCGGTGGACTGGACGTACGAGAACCGCCGGAGCTCAGCGGGGTAGCCCGTTGCCGTTGCGCTCGAGCCCTCAGCGAAGACGTGGGAGGCGACGTACAGGTGCGTGCCATCCCACATTGCGTCGGACCGGCTGTTGGAACGGTCATCCAACTGGGTGGGGGTGCGGACCCACTGCTGGGTGTTCAGGTCCAACCGGTGAATGTAGAAGTCGTTTGTGGTCGTATCCCACATGTCCGCCCACCACATGCCGTCGTTGAACCAGATCTTGCTCTCCGGCTTGGACCCACTCGGTGCCCCGCTCGAACCAGTGAATGCTGGACCCTCCCAACCAATGTCGCCGGGCTGGGCGACCAGGGCGGCCGTACTCGCACTAGCTGGGGATCGCGGGACCGCGGGTAGCACTGGCTGACAGGCCGCCACCACAAACGCGCCCGCGACAAAGGAGACAACAAGGGCGAGCCTGCGGCTTCGGAGGACTGGCTTGTTCTGTTTCACGGTCCCCTCCCGGGGTTCATTGCGTCAGGGGAATTGAACGTGCGTTTTGGTGGCGGGCCCGCGCTCGACCCGCCGTGCGGGAGGTCAGGTGAGCGGCCAGGCCACGCCTACACCTGAGTGTTCTTGGGTCACAGGCCGCCCGTCACCCCCTCCTGGGTGAGTACCCCTACGCCGCCCGGCTGATCCTGGCCTCGAGGCAGATCCGTAGCTTCTCCACCTAGATGGAACGCCGAATTGACCGTCGCCCCCGAGCAGCCACCCTGGTGGCCCTCTCGGTGGCCGTGATCAGCTTGACGACCTGCAGCGGCCCACCACGGCCGAGCGCCCCGCTGTCGCTGAGAAACGGGCTGTCCGGCCTCGTTGGCGACATTCCCGCGCCTGCGCTGGAAGGGGTGGCCGGCGCCGTCCACCTGCTCACCCGGACCTGCCCAGACCTCCCGACCGATCGCGCTGCCGCGGCCGCCACGCTGAAGGCCGCCCAACTGGTTGGGCTGAGTGCCAACGACGATCGATGGGCGGCGGCCGGGCGATCGCTCACCGGCGGCCTGGCCAGCCATGAGCCGAACTCTGCCTGCTCAGGCAAACTCGGCTCCTGGCTCGCCGCCGGGCTGGTCCCCGCAACAATTCCCGGACCTGTCTCGTCGACCACGACCGCACCCCTGGCGCAACAGGCTGCCGAACTGGCCAACGTTGACATCCCCAAGGTGTCGGGCGTCGCCTTCGCCACCATTGAGACCGGCATGAGCATTGCCGACGTGCGCAAAATTTGTGGCTCCAAGGGCCAAACCGTCGCCTCAACCAAGGTGGGGCGCCACCGAAACGACCTGGTGAAGTGGCCGGCGACCGGCGGCCTCTTCGTAACCGTCACGGTTCAGTTCCGGGATGGTCGCGTGCTGGCGGCAACCACGACGGGCACCCGCTAAGACTCCTCCGTTTGGTCCCGCTCACCACCGCCGCCGCCAGGGCGGTGGCCAGCGCAGCCGTGGCCAAGTACGCGAGGGGTCGATCCAGAGCCAACGGCGGCAGGGGGTGGTCGCGGGTACCAATGGCATCCCACCAGCCCATCAAGAATGAGGCCGCGCTGATGACCGTCAAGACCGCAAGAAGCGCAGCAGAACGAGCCAACGCAACCATCGCCAGGGCGCTCAAGAGGTACCAGGGCAGGCCCGGGCGGGTGAGAAAAACCGCGAACAGCACCAAGAACGTGGCCGACGAGACCAGAAACGTTTCGATCTGCGCAGTCGCGGACTGCGGCCCGCGACGCCTCACCGCAAAACTGAGCCCGAGAAGACCAATGCCAAACGCCGCGACCGCCAGCGGGTGCGCCCCTCGCAGCACCGACGCGTGGTCGGTGCCGGTCAACTGAGCCCGGATCAACCCGACCGGATCGCGGAACGGCGCATTAAACACCGCTACCACCACCAGGGCAACAAGCCCGCGAAGAAACCCATGGCGAAGAAGGGTCCGCACGGGTGTGTTCGACATGTCGGCGGCGCCTGACCGGGCCGGCAGCGGCAACGTCACCAACAGCACCAGCACCGGAGCCGTGATGAGCTTCACCAGGACCGACAAGGTCACCAACGCCGTGGCCAGGTAACCCCGCCGCCACACCACCAGGGCCACGCCGCTCACCAAGAGGAATACCATGAGCGCGTCGGTTTTGCTCGTTCCGTAGACCACGGTGATGGGGTTCAAGCCGAACACTGCCGCACCGGCCGCTGCCGATCTCGGATGTAGGCGGCCGAGCACGGCGGCCACCAAAACGGTGGTCGCTACGGTCGACAGACCGAGTAGAAGCCGGAAGGCCAACAAGTTGGCGAGGGGGCTGCGGCCCGCCGCCTTCGACACCCCAATGGCCGTGGCCGTCCACACCGGCAACTTGTTGTCCGGTCGGCCCGTGTACTGGTGGCTCGAGTACGGGAACACCGCATCTTCCGGATACTGGTTCGGGAGATCGTGGTATGCCTCACCACCGTGTACGGCAACCACCCGGCCGAACAGCGCGTAGTCGTAAATGTCACTGGTTTGGTTGGGCAGCGCGAGAGCGCTGATCGCGGTGGCCGTCACCGCCAACCCGACCACGAGGCGGACCATCGCCGGACCGGACCGACCCCACGTAAGCAGCACAATGCCCAGCCACCCACCGAACATGAGCGCCGTCGCCAAGACCAGCGCAGTCCCCAGCCCACCCGGTGAGTCCGGTGGTGCTGCATGATCCAACAGCCACCTCCAGGCCCCGTTCCGGTCGACCAACGCAGCCCCCGGCCGGACCCGGCGGCTATCCACCGCGGGGAGCGACCAGGCAAACCAGGCTGTACCCGTCACCACGATGACCCCTAACGCCCGGACAAGGCCCGGACGGGGGCCATCGTCAACTGCGCTCGACCTCGTTGTTACGTCCGCCGTCGCATTGGTCACGGTGGTGGATACCGCCGCAACACGTCGTGCTCATAGGACGATGCATCCCGTTCGACGGCCGGGTCAACGATGCCACGAGCGTGTTCAAGCGCAGTCTGAATGGCCTCGCAATCGGTGCCGAAACCCCGGTACCCGGCCGAGGAAACCAACCACACCGAATGCGTTGTGCCAGCCCGAGCCAGCAGCCGGGCAGCAAACGCCTTGGGGTTGCCCGCCCGGATCCGCTCCGGATAGTCCACCCAATCGATGCGTCCCGGCGGTGATCCGCCCGGGAACGTGAATGCATCGAGCGCCCGCTGGTTGCCCCACGCCCGCTGGACGGCCGGGCGCAACTGATCCGGGCAAAATCCCACGACGTCGCCGGGGGCTGCCACCGCCCGCAATTGCTCGGCCACCTGATCTGCTTGGGTCCGCCGGCCGGTCGCTTCGCGCACCGCCCCGGCCCCGCCCACCACCACCACCAGAGCGAGTAAAACCCCTCGCACCGTTCGATTCGGCAGCCGCACAATGCCCAACGCCGCCGCCAGCAACACGAACGGCACTGCCCCCGCGGCGTACCGGGGCTGAAAGGCCGACGATGTCGCCACCGCCGCTCCGAGCCCGAGCACCAAGGTGATCGCGGCCACCGCCACCTCTGGTCTGGCACCCGCAACCGTTCGGAGGTCCACATCGAGGCGCCAACGGTCCACCGGGCGGGCCAGGATCGCTACCAACACGAACACGGCCAGTAGCGGCCCAAGCACGCGTCCTCCAGCCCATTTCCCTCCGCCAAGGTCCAGAAGCAAATCAAATGTTGCATCGAACGGCTCAACCGACCGTGCCCATGGCGTGCCGGTATGGGCGGCCTGTTGCGCGGCGGACGGTAACCACACCAAGAACGGCAGCCCGCCCGCAACCAGGGCACCGGTCACCAGCACGGCGGTCCGACGCTGCGCCGGACGGACCCAGCCCAGACCAACAACCAGCGCCGCCCCGCTGGCCACCGACCATGCCCCCCAGTAGTGGGTGAACAGCACCGCAGTGGTCAGCGCTGCAACCAAGACCAACCGCCCCAGATTTGGCCACTCCAACGCCCGAACTACCGCGAGGTAACCGGCCAGGACCAGAAAAGTCAGCAGCGCGTACATCCGTGCCTCGGTGGCATAACGGATAGCAAATGGCGACGAGGCCAGCAGCACCACGGCAACCAGCGCTACCCATCGTCCCCCGAGCCGTCGCCCTGCCGCTCCGATCAAGGGCAACGCGGCCACCGAGATCAGTCCTGACAACGAACGCACGGCCAGGTTGCTCGGGCCGAACACGGCCATCCAGACATGGAGCAGCACGTAGTAGAGCGGCGGATGACCATCGTGAACGAGGGCGGGGCCAATCTGGCTAATGGGCAGCCGCGCAATGTTCACGCTGATCGCCTCGTCAAGCCACAACGGGCTGGTCGCCCAGAAGCGGGCGATCACCCCGAACAACACGACGCCGGTACCGGCCACCGGGGCAACGGTGGCCGACCAGTGCCGGTGGGCAACCTTGGGCGCTCCCGGGGACGGCTCCGATGCAGATGCACCTGGCTCAGGTGCGGGTACTCCAGGCGTCAACCGGGGGGAGGAGACGATGGTCATTGGCTGAGCAAGCTCCTTAGGCCGGGCCGGTTCCGAGCCAAGACCAGGCGGGTACACAGTGGGCCGTAGTGGCCGGGCCGATCGGGCTCCAACCGATTGCTTTCCTTGACCGCCCGGTGCATCCAACCCAGATGAAACAGCGGCGCCAGCAGCTCGTTCGTGACCCCCACCTGATCGGCGTAGTTCCGAAACCAGACGGTGGCCGCTTGGTTGAAAGGCGAGCTGGCCACCAGGTTCCGGTCAATGGCCCGGTCCCGATCCAGCCCTCGGCGGCGCCCAGCCCGAACCGCAAATGATCGGACGAAATATGCCAAGTCCCAGAGCGGCGGCCCGGGAGCCTCAGCTGATTCCCAGTCCAGAATGCGAACGAAGCCGTCCTTCGCCATCAGGTTCCAGGTGCCCAGGTCCCCATGGAACAACACCCCGGGGACCTCGTGGTCGGCCAACACCGCGATCTGTTCGGCGAGAAACCCGGCCACCACATCTGGCGGGTTGTTGCGTACGACAAACCTGTCCAGAAGTTCGGTCAGCGGTCCTGAGAATGCCTGCCCGGACAGCGGGAGCGCCGTGCTCGATCCCAAGGCGGTGATCGCCTCGACGGCACTTGTCGCCAGCGGACAATCCGGCTTCAGGGTCGTCGAATCGAGGAATGGGAGACCGCCCACTGCTTCTTCGACCACCGCCGTCATCCCGGCAACCTGTCCCGCCGCCAACGCGGCCGGGGCTCGTCGACTGGCCTCCCCGCCGCTCGTCGCGAGCTGACGTAACTGCGTGAACTCGTTGTCCAACCGCTCGTTGAATCGGGGGTGACGGGTGAGCTTGAGCACCGCGACGGCGGGAGCGGTTGGTGTTGGCGCGAGCGTGACTACGGCCTTTTGTGAGGGGTAGGCCGACGGCACTCGCAGCGACCAGCCCCCTGGCCCGGGGGCCCAGGTCTGGCCCCTACTCAGGGTGGCCAGCCAGCGCGGGGGGTCGGCTGCTACCGACCCGTTTTCTGCGTCCCGCAGCGTTACATATCCGGCCGCGCCGCGCTTCCGTGCCGGTCTGCCCAGGATGGGTTGGATCGGCCGCAGCACGGCAAATCCATGGCTGGCCAGGACGGTGGTCGTCGCCTCCCGAACCGGCCATGGCAAAACCAGGGCGGCGTGCGGCCCGACCTCGGTCGCCAACTCGTTGATCAGTTCCCGCTCGGCGGCCAGCGCGTGCCGTCGGTTGAGGGTTCGGCGACTTGGCGCCGCCACCACCACAACATCGGCTGGGGCCGAACCCCCTGATGGCGGGCGGACCGACACCTTGGCCCCAACCTCCAAAAACCACTGCTCGGTGGCGCGATCAGGATCGCCAACGAACAGCACCGAGGCCGGCTCCGGGTCGTCCAAGAGCAAGAGCCACGGCGGGCACGCTGGTGCATCCGGGCTGTTGTCGACGGCGCTGCCCTTGGGAAGTTGGAGGATGCTCACTCGGTGACCTCCGGGTCCCTGGCCATTCCCATGGCCGCCGCCAGAGCGGCCAACAGCCAGAAATACCGGATATAGGCAAAGTGTAAAAACAGTCCGGTGGTGAGGTAGGTCACGAAGGCCAGCGCGAACCCTGTTGCCAGCCCGGCCACGTCATCTCGACGTCCACGGTTTCGTCGGCGCGTGGCCGCCAGAGGCCTGATGATCGTGACCGCAACCCCAGCAAAAGTGATCAGGCCGACCACGCCGGTTTCGGCGGCCAGCCCTAGGTACAAGTTGTGGGCTTCCCGGTCCACCCCAACGATGCGATCGGCTCCTTGCTTGCGCGCCTCATCCTGGAAATAGGTGGGGAAGAGACCCGTGCCCACGCCGACCAACGGATGATGAAGGAAGACCGAGATGGCCGCGTTGGCCTCGGTAGTTCGATTGGCGAAGGACCCATCAGTCGATGTTCCGGAGGTATTGGCGCTTCCCACCGATGACCTCGACGTGACCACGGTGGTAGCCCGGCCCGCAAAGACCGGGGCAAACGTCCCGATCAACACCGCCACGGCCGCCGCCGCTAGCAAGGCTGTTCGCGCCCGAATCCACCCCGCCAGCACGGCAAGAAGACACATGAGCACAAGCCCAACAACGGCCCCGCGGGAGTAGGTGGTCACCACCCCGGCCGCGATCAGAACGAACGAGACGCGAGCGGTCATGCGTGTACCCCGCGACCGATCGCTGAGGGCTAACGCCCCAGCAATGGGCAGCAGCATGGCCAAGCTCTGTGCCCAACGGTTCTGCTCACCAATCGGTCCGGCATGGCGAGCCGCGCCACCGCCTGCGCTATCGCGCCCGATTACCGCCCGGCTCTTGGTAGCGAACCCGCCCATATTTCCGCCCAGGCCCGCAGCCTCTTGAACCAACGTGAGTGTGGCCAACGCGGCAGCCACAACGATCAACACGATGGCCACCAGCCGAATGGCGCGGTAGCCGCGAACCGCATTGGTGATCAGGACAAAAAGCAACAAACCTTCGATGGCGAAGGTCTGCAGCGTGGCCACACTCCGTTGGGGATCTCGAGACGACACCGCGCCAAGCATCTGAGCCACAAAAAAGGCCACCACCCAAACTGCGGCCCGGGGAAGCACCAACGGTTCGCGTTGAGCGAAAATGCGATGCCCGATCGTGAGAAGGAGCAGTAGGGGCAACAGGTAGCTGACCGCCCCTGGCGCGCCCATGCTCTTTATGGCAATCACGATCGCGTTGGAGAAAATCAGGGCGACCGCAACTAGGGCGCCAACCTCAGGCCGGGCCACGAGAAGCACACCAACCAGGACGGTGGCAGCGAGCAACGCCACCAGCGGTCCAGATTGGCTGAACCATGCGAGCACTCCGGCCGCAAAGACCACGGCAACTCGGCCAGCGACACCCCGGGCATGCAACGGACCCGGTCCCTCGCCGGGCCCAGCCCGCCGGCCAAGTCCTCGCGATACGGGCGTAGTGGCGCTGGTGGGCGTAGCGGTCACGTTGGTCACCGGGCCATCCCATCTGCTGGGGCGGGGATGGGCGTCTCGACTCGTTCGGGGGTCCACTGGTGGATGCGTTGCCCGGTAAGAACCCGCCACGCCGCCAGCGCGCCCGCGCCGTTGACCATGCAGAAGTACCCGGCTAGTCCGAAGGGTCGCGAGCGCCCCAAACGGCTCTTGGGTGACGCCAACGCTATGGCACCTGGCACGTATACCGCGACCTGCCCCGCGAACGCCCACCGGTAGATCCAGCCGCGCTGCCACGAGGCGCCGCTGGTCACGAAAAGCGTGAGCAGCGGTAGGGCCATGAGGCGCCGCAATACCTTGTGGTTGAACAGTTGATAGGCGTAGAAGCCGTGCTGGGCGGGGTTGAGAAGCTCGCGGCGGTAGGCCACCGCCCGCAGCCCGCGGGTCATCACTCGCACCTTGCGGCGGAACTCAGCGCCAGCGGATTCGCTCACCGGCTCGTACACGGCTGCGTCGGCGGCAAAGACCAGGCGTCGGCCCGCGGCGATCACCCCGGTCGACGTGGTGAAGTCGTCGGTCACGCCGTCCGGAAGTGGCTCGACTAGATCTCGGCGCACCGCATACAGGGCGCCCGTTGCACCGATCACATGGCCGCTGCGGCTCTCCGCCACCTTCAGGGCGCGGTCAAAATTCCAGTAGCCAGTCTCGCCGTGGGCTGTGACTGATTCCGCGCTCGTAGCCCCCGCAGGCAGGTAGCGCTGGTCGCCGGCCACTCCGCCCACCTCTGGGTCCGCGAAGGCCCGGACTAACTGCCGCAAGGTGGAAGGGGCAAAGTGGCTGTTGGCGTCGGTGAACACGACAATGTCTCCGGAGGCCGCCGCCGTGGCGGCATTGAGAGCTTTGGCTTTGCCGACTCGATCCAGAGCCAGAACGCGGACCCGCGGGTCCCCCACGTCGGCTGCCGTTTCGGTTTCGTCGGTCGAGCCATCGGACGCGACCACGATCTCTAGGAGGTCGGGCGGGTAGTCGCCATCGAGTACGGAATGAATCTTGGCGGCGATGCCGTCGGCTTCGTCATGAGCGGCCACCACTACAGAAATCGTCGGTGTGACGTCGCCTTGGAGGTGGGGTCGGGCCCGCCAGCGGCCGCGACCCAGCACTACCGCGGGAAAGACGACGTAGGTCTCGGCCAGCAACGCCGTCGAACTCCAAAACAGCCCAAGGATCATGGCAAGCCACCACCGAACAGCTCGACGAGTTGGTGGGCGGAGCGGTCTCCGTCGAATGAAGTGGCGACCAGCTCACGGGCCGCGCTGGTGAGACGCCGACCAAGCTCGGGGTCAGCCGCCAGCCGGCGCAGCGCATCGGCCAGTCCGGCCGCGTCACCGGGCTCCACCAAGAGCCCGGTCTCACCATCGATGACGGCCTCGGGTATGCCGGAGAGGCGGCTGGCTACAACAGGTACGCCGACGGCCATGGCCTCCAGTAACACGACCGGTAGCCCTTCCCGGCGGCCATCCGCCGACGGCACGCTGGGGGTGACCAAGACATCGGCCCCCTCAAGAATGGTGCGGACTTCGGGCTGGGTGAGCGGACCGGTGAAGGTCACAACATCCTGCAGCCCGGCGGCGGTTACTTGGGCTTGCAACTGGGCCAGATCAGGTCCGCCGCCAACAAAGGTGAGCGTGGTTGGCGTTCCGCCGGCCACCAACAAACGGCAGGCTTCGATCAGATGCGTCTGCCCTTTGACCTCGTGCAGAGTGCCCAGACAGATGACCCCTAAGGGAGCGCCGGGCTCACGCTCCGATGGCGGGCGGGCGGGGAATCGGCGGCTATCGATTCCGCAATGGACGACGACCAACCGATCTGCCACTGCCGGGCCGCATTCATCAAGAATCACCGTTCGATTGCTCTCAGAAATGGTGACGACAAAGGCCGCCCGCTTCGCCTTCTCGGCCAGCATGTGGCGGTCCCGGTGCAGGTCGGAGCCGTGCGCGGTGAAGCTAAAGGGGATCCCCGTAAGGCGATGAATCACGTAGGCGGCGGCGGCGGGGTGGGTGGCGAAATGGGCATGGACATGGTCGCACCCATCGGCCTCGAGATGCTCGGCGAGGTGGACCGCTAGCGGAAAGGAAGCCACCGCGCCTGTGAGCAAACGGCGCGAGCTCAAGTTGAAGCGAACCACAGCCCAAGCAGCGCCGAACAACGATCCCGGGCGGCGGATCAGGGAGCGACCCACGCTGGCCAGAATGGCGGGTGACAAGATGCGGTGATAGCGGACCTGGTCGGCCATGGCGACCGCGTCGGGTTGGATGACTGTCGCCCGTTCCCGATGCAAGGGGTAAAGGGTGACGCTGGCGCCGGCGCGCTGTACCGCAATGGCTTCGGCCACGACAAAAGTCTCGGTGAGGCGAGGAAACCTCGACACCAGGTATGCCACCCGGGGATGGAGCACCCCGGCCACCGACGGCGGCGCGTCCGCGGTGACCGAGGTGCGAACTGAGAGTCGGCTCACGTCCGTTCGCCCAATGCGGGCAGGTCCTTCGCCTGAGTGCGGCCCTTGGATCTGTTGGTGGTTGCTGGTGGGGTGCGTGTTTCCTTGGCGGCCCGAGGCGGCTGGGAGCGGCGGGCGGTCGCGTTCGCTCCGCCGTTCGAACCGTTGCCGGTCGAGGGGGCGGGAAGTCCGAGCGGGGTCGCTGGGCCGGACACCACCCGGCGGTGATCGCTTCGTGGCGCGGGACCCCGGGTCGGCCCTGATGGGACGGTCGGAGGAGTTGCCCCTGTAGGTCGACCCGCTAGCTTCCCACCGTCATGCAGGACCGAGAAGGCCAAGTTGGCGTCGACGGTTCGGAGGTTCACGGCCGCTTCCTCGATGGCGGTTCGGCGGGACTGCGAGCGGCGGACCATGAGGATGGTCACATCCGCCACCCGAGCCCACACCAAGGTGGCCGCGCTGGACGTTGGGGGCAGGCCGTGGACCACGACGAGGCCGTTCTCTCCAGCGAGTTGGTCCACCAAGTGGCGGGCCCCTTCCACATCGATGGCTTCGGTGCGGCGGCCGATACCGGCGCCCAGGATGTCGATCGATGCGACCCACGGCATAAGGGTCACTTCTGCCTCGGCGCCGGTGACGACCTGCGCAAGCCCGGGCTCGCCGTCGAGCGAGGCCCAGGTCGTGATCTCGCCGACGCCGGCATCGATCACCACCACGGTGTCATGGCGTTCGCCCCAGACTTCTGCCAACTCGAGCACCAGCGCACTGGTCCCTTCCGTGCTGGATGGCTCGGTGAGCAAAATGCAACGGACGTTGGGCCGTGAGAGGTCTGCTTGGGTGGCGATGATCCGGTAGGGCTCTATGCGCCGCAAGTAGGGATCCGGCCCGGAGGAGCGCAGGCGTCGACGCTTCACGACCAGGGTGGGAACCTTGGTGATGGCGTCAATGTCATCGGACGTTTCGACGGTGTCGCCAAGAAACTCGAACAGCAAGATCAGCGCCAGGGAGCCGAGCAGACCGGCCGCGGCGGCGAGCGGCACGATGAGATCGAGGCGAGGGCTCACGGGCGACGACGGCGCGGTGGCCGGGTCGATTACCCGGAGCTGACCCTCAGGCCTTGAGGGGTCTTGGCGGCCAAGCTCGATGAGTTGAAGCGCAATGCCATTGGCCACCTTGGCGGCCCCCTTCGCACTCTGGCTTCGGGCCCGGATGACCAGGAACCGGGTAGCGCTGTTGGCCGTTGCCCGCACACCGGAGGCGAGTTCGTGGCGCGGCACGCCGACGTCTCGGGCCACGGTGCCGAGCACAGTGCCGCTGCTAGCGAGTTCGGCGTAGGTCTGGGCGAGATCCCCGGAGGCCTGCATGGTGTTGCGGTCGGTGTTGAGCGGGCCGACCAACATCTGCGCTTTGGCTTCATAGGTCTTTCCGGCCGCGGAGCCGAGCAGCAGGCCCACCAGGGTGGCCATCACCGTGGCGGCGATGATCACCACCAGCCAGCGCCGAATAATCGGGAGCAATCCGGTCAGTTCCATGTCGTCCTCCCCAGGTACGGTCGATGGTGTTGATGCCAGGGCGCACGTAGCGACCTAGATAAAGCCCGCACCCGGTGGGGGGCAGGTTGGAGTTGGACGCGCACCGTTGGGGTGGTAGCGCGTGGGCCGACGTTGATGCGTGGGAGCCGAAGCCAATCGGCATCGGACGGGTCGATCACGTCTCGTTCGGTTGTGAAGGCCAGACGTATCCCAGCCCGGCGGGCGGCCGCGACCACGGCCCGGTTGTGACCGCCGCCGGGGTAAGCCAGCACGGGGCGGGCCGCGTCACCAACCTTGGCTTGGAGGTCTGCCAGGGAGCCAGCAACCTCCTCGTCCAGGTCTGTCTCTGGAATCTGGTTGAGGAACGGGTGCGTGCGGGAATGAGGGCCGAGCGCCAGGCCTTCCGAGGCCATGGCTATGAGGCCAGACCAACTCGACGTTGCCGGCAGGGTCATCTGTGTCCCTGCCTGCTTGACGGTCTCGTCGACCAACGCCATGGCGTCTGCGTGCGGCAGCGAGACCGCAAGGGCTCGGAGCTCGGCGAAGGTGGCCGCTCGCTCATCTGGCCCGGCCACGGACCAGCTCTGGTCTCCGACGGCCAGGTCGGGTCCCGGCGCGGCGGCCACGGCCTGATGGAGCCGATCCCACCAGAAGGTCCGGGGCTGGTCCGGGTACGAGGTCGGCACGAACATGGTTGCGGGCAACCCGAGCCGCCGCAGCACCGGCCAGGCGTGGCGTTCGATGCACTCGTAGGCATCATCGAAGGTGATGTGCAACGCGCGGGCCGGAAGCGGGGTACCGCCATTGGCTGCAGTCAAGATGTCGTCGATTGACACCGGGTCCGTTCGGCGGACTACCAGTGCCATCTGATCGGCGAAGGTCCCCGGATCGACCCGCAGTCCCGGGTGGAGATCTGAGCGCTCATCGGCCGGGGCCACCCGGTGATAGGTCAATACCGCGAGCGTCCCGTGCCGGTGGGGGAGGTGTTCGAGCAGCGCCGCCAGCCCGTCGTAGGCGAGCTCGATTCCCCAGTGGCGACCACCCGATGATTCAGACATTGGCTCGGACCTTTCGAACGGCGTGGCCGACCGCATGGCGAACGCCGGTGAGGACGGGTCTGCGGTCATCGGGGGCGGAGAGGTCGTCTCCCTGGCCGCGGCGGAGTAGGTCTCTGGCGGCGGCCAGGCCGTCGCGCCGAGTGACGGTCACGATGTCTGAGGAGGATCGGCCCCGCGCCAGCACTGAGGTGATCCAGACAAGTTCGAGGTCCAGATTTCTGGACATGACTCCGGACCGATAGTCCGTGTCGAGGGCTCCGGTGCAAGCGTCGGCATCGCCCAGGTGCACGCCGAGCATCCGGTTGGGAATGTCACAGCCCGCCCGAACGGCCAGTGGGAGCGAACCCCACAGGCGTCCGTTGATTTCCAGGAATGCTGGCCCATCCGGACCGACTTTGAACTCGACCATCGCGGCCCCGGTCCAGCCGAGGTCGCCCAGCAGGGCGCAGGCGGCGGAGAGCAACTCGGGATCGGCCGGGACCGTTTCCCGGCGGGCGCTGGCCCCGCCAGAGACCGGGACTTCGTGGACTCGACGGTGCTGCACCGCGAGCAACGGGCGTCCCTGGTGGAGGACCATGCCGATGCCATGGCCGACGCCGGGGTGAAGGGCCTGGGCCACGACGGACTGGCCACAACGTTCGATAGCGGCGCTGACTTCTGCGTCAGTATGGGCGTAGCTGACTGAGCCTTTGACGAGCGTGTCATCGGGGCCGATGATGCGGGACCGGTCGGGTTTGACCACCACAGGACAACCGAGCCGCTCGACGACACCGACGGCGTCGGCTGGGTGGTGGATCACTTCGTAGGGGGCCTGGTAGACGCCGAGGGAGTTGGCCAGCAGGGTGGTGGCCACCTTGCTCCCGGCCTGAGACCAGGCCGCGTCGGAGGCAACGGCCACGACGCAGTCGTCCGGGAGTGTCGGGCGGTAATGCGACAGGGGAACAATGACGTCGTCGGTGACGGGCACGATGACATCGATGTGGTGTTCGTGGGCCAACCGCGCAATGGCGGTTGCGGTGCCCGCCGCGGAATCCCCGAACGGTGATGGGTACGTGGCCCGGGCGCTGGCGTAGCGCGAGCGTGCGCCGGCGGGATGGGGCTGGCAATCGGCCGCCACCACGGTGTGGCCGGCCCGCCCGAGTGAGCGGATGACGGCGAGCGCGCTGGCCCGACCGGCATCGGTGACGAGAACACGTCGGGGCTTCACCGTTCAACCGCTTCGTCGATAGCGGCCATGACCTCGGCCATGACCTCGTCGAGTGGTTTGGTTGCGTCAATCAGTACGGCGTGGCGGACCGTTGCCGCGTAGTCAAGGTATTCCTGGCGACGGCAGGCGAGTTCTTCGATGGTGCCTTCGCCCTTTCTGGCGTAGAGAACCGACGGCTCGGCATCGAGCACGACCACGAGGTCGGGTTCGACGAAACACCGTCGGAGAAAGGTGCCATGAACTCGGCGGCTGCGGGAAAGATCGGCGTGACCGGCCAGGTCATGGGCGTGGAAGTCGGCCAGGTAGTAGCGGTCGTAGAGCACAATCCGGCCACATGAGAGATGCCACCGGCTCACCGCTTCTTGGTAGGCCTCCTCGGTGATTCGGTTGGCCACCCGACCTGCCGCGCCCGCACCCTTGGCCCAACGCACCGCCATGGTGGCCGTTCGGGAGGTGGTGTTCCCGGCCTCCGAGGCCGCCCGGATTGGTGGTGGACCGGATTGAGCCCGAGCGTGGCCGGTTGCGGCACGGAGCCAGCGTACGGCTCGGGTGGTGGGAAGTGCGTGGGTGGCGGACTCCGCGCCGACGCCCAGGTACATGCGACGGAGCGGGTAGGGCAGTTCGGCGGCCAGCCGTGCCGTGACGGTGGACTTTCCGGCCCCATCGGCGCCGAGTACGGCGATCCTCAACATGACGCCAGCTCCCGAATTTCGGTGGCCCGGACGATGTCGGCCAGGGTCTGCCCGCTGGCCGTCCACTGGAACCGATCGCCGACCCAACGCCGGCCGTCGGCGTGGGGCCACCGCAAGCCGTAGTCGAGCCGCTCGAGCTGCACGAGAATGGCGGCCGCAGCCTCGGCCGTCGTGTCGGCCACGGTGAGCGGTGGCTGCTCGTGTCCCGCCACCAACCCAGCCGCCGCAATCGATGTGGTCACGACGGGTAGCTCCATGGCCAGTGCCTCGAGCAGCTTGTTCTGGATGCCTGCAGCCATGCGAAGCGGGGCCGCGAACACCGCCCCGAGTTCGAGATGGGGCCGGACATCGTCCACGGAGCCGGTGAGCGTGACCCCAGGACCGCTCAGGTCCCTGATCAACGCGGGGCTGGCATCGCGACCGATCACCACGACCTTGGTTCGGGGGCGTTGCGCCCACACGAGCGGCATGATTTCTTGGACGAGGTTGCGGGCCGCATCGGAGTTCGGCCGATAGCCGAGGTTGCCGCAGAAGACCACGGCGTCACCGACCCGCTCGGATTTTCGCTGCCAGTAGGCCAGGTCGATCCCGTTGGGCACGACCTGGGCCAGGCTCACCCGGGGTGGTGCCCCCTCCTCGAGGAGCGCATCTCGGTCGCGAGACGACGCGGTCAGGAGCGCGTCGCCCAGTTCGACGAGATGACGTTCGACCCGGCGCAGGTTCCGGCGTCGGATGGTCAGGCCAGCCCGGCGGGCCGGTCCGGCCAGCTCGATTTCTTGGGTGACCCGGGAGGAGGTGGCATCGCACAGGTCAATGACCAGGGGTACCCGGCCGCACACCACGTCGGCGACGAGGGAGGTGTCCTTGCCCGACAGCACGACGACGTCGACATTTCCGTGTTCGAGTTCTGCCTCGACGGCGCCGGCGAGTTTGACCCCAGCGGGATCAGCTCGGCCCGGATCAAGCAGGCGAGCCCAGCGATCGGTGCTGCGGTGATTGGTGGGGCGGGCGAAGGTCGTCACCCGGTTGACGAAGCCGGCCAGGCCTTCTTCGTCGGCGGGGGTAAAGCGGGGCCCAACCAACGACATGAGGTGAAGGTGATGATCGGGGGCGAGCTCTCGTAGCAGATGGAAGTGGCGGAGGTAGCCCGACGAGAGCGGGAACGGGAATCCGGCGGTGATGTAGAGAACGCGTAGCGGTGGCGTCGGGGTCATCGCTGGCGCTCCTCGGCATCTTCGATAGCGGCCATCCAGAACAGTTCGTAGCGGTGCGGCTCGGACTGAGCCCGCGGGCCGGGGGCGGTCGACAGATCGGCCAGTGCACGGGTCCAGCAGGCCACTTCGAGCAGCGGGAGTATTCGCCGATCCAGGCCCAAGCGTTCGACGTGCAGGTCGAGGTCCCTATGGGCCCACCCGTGGTGGCGGATGGCCCGTCGGTACGCGGCCACTAGGCCTTCGGGGTTGTTCGGTCGGTCGACGCTTTCTGCGAGATAGGCGGTGTAGAAGGTCGCATCGTGCAAGGGCAACCCGGTGGGCTGACCCCGTTCCCAGTCAATGGCCACGAGCTCCCCGTCTTCGGCAACGAACAAGTTTGGATGGCTGAAATCTCCGTGCTCGAAAACCACGGGGAGCTGGGCTTCAAGCAATGGTTCCAGCAGTCGTTTGGCCCGGCTCTGCCACCCAGCGCGGCGCAGGTCTCCGGCGGCCAGTTGGGTTAGCGGGACTTCGATCAGATCGTGGCCGCGCCCATCGGTGGCCAGGCAACTGGGCGGGCCCACTGGTACTTGTTCGAGCCAGCGAAGCCCAGCGGCGAGAGCTGCGGCCGGGTCTTGTCGCACGGTGCGCCGGTCAAGCGGCGTACCGGTGGCGGCGTCTTCTACCAGGACGAGGCGTCCACCGTGGTGGGCCAGGTGGTGGCCATCAGGGGCCCGGTCGGTCCCCTGGGTTTGGGCCAAGAACTCGTCCAGGATGTTGGATTCGGACCGGACGTTGTATTCGTCGCGTCGCGAGCGCGGGACCTTCACGACCTGACGGAGTGCTCGGCCGCTCGCGTTGGTGGTGATTCCAACGACGGCTCGGGATCGGGCATAGCGGGGAGTAACCAGGGCGCGGAGCGCAGCCCGTTCATGCGGGGCGGCGACGGCATGGGTGGTCGTTTCCCCATCCGGGTTGGGGGCGGTGGCCAACAAGGACACGCCTCTGGCCCAGCGTCGAGCCAGTCCCCATTCGGCCAATCGCGCCTCGATGGTGGACCACCGGGCTCGGCGGGCAACCGTGCGCAAGATGGTTGCGGCCGAGGGGCCGTGGTCCAGGGCGATGAGGTAGCGGGTGTCGGCGGTCGAAGGCCGGGCCCACCAGGTGGAGACGTCGTATCCGGCTTCGGTCAGGAGGCGTGTCTGGCGTCGGCGCCGGCGGCGGGGCACGTCCGCAATGCGGATGGCGGACTTCACATTCCCGTGGGCCAAAACCTCTCGCAGGATAGTCGTGCTGGGAGCCGTCAGGACGGCGACATCGCAGGGCGTGTTGGGTGTCCGGAGGTCCACGACCTGGTCGGCGAAGGCGTGGTACTGATCGGCCGATCCGTCGGCTTCGGGCTTCCACATGCCGATGCGGCCAAGGTCGGCGTCGGGGAGCAGGAAGCGCCAGTCCATGGCGGGTGGGGGGTCGGACGGTGTATCCGGTCGGTGGTCGTCGCCATCGAGAATGGTGAAGTCTTGCTGCAGCGTCATGTTGGGTTCTCCAGCCAGGTCGCCATGGCGTCAGCTAGTTCGTCGAGGAGAACGGGATAAGGATGGGTGACTTCGGCAGTAGTTGCCTGGTCCAGAAAGGCGTGGAGTCGTTCCTGCTCGATGTGGGGGACCTGGTCCAGTGCCTCGGTGAGTGCCGCTGGAAACGCAAACCGGTAGGCGGTGACGGTGGCCATCAGCGGCGCTCGTTCGTAGGTGAGCGATGCCGCCATCCGATCGGCGATGTCGGCGCCCTTCACGGATCGAACGGCCGTGCCTGGTTGGTCCGCTGAGGTCATGAGGAACACCGGTCCCATGGGTAGCGGGGTCTCCGTGCGGCCACCTGGGGCAACGAGGCTCGGTGGGAGATCAACGAATCGCTGACGGGAGATGGCGGTGCCCACCCGGGCGGATGCTCGGGTGCCCATCGTTTGGTCTGCCGTTCGCAAGGCGCGGAGGCGGGCGCGGTCACCCCGGGGGAGACGGGCTCGCACGTCGGGCAACTGGTCGAGGTGCCAGTCCCAGACCCGCAGCGGCTCTTGGATGCCGGAGATACGCCCGTCCGGGTGGAAGTGCAGCCATTCGTCGCCCACGTACTTGGCGCCGCGGTGACAGTGGGCGAGCAGAGCCTCGGTCTTGCCGCCCTTGGACCAACCGGTGACCACGGTTGCGGCACCGTTGGCCTCGAAGGCGGAGGCATGAAGGGCGAGGCCTCCGTTGGCCAGGATGGCCAGGTTCACCAAGGCCACCACGTGGGGGACCCGGCCGACGCCGTGCTCGCAGATGACCTCGCACGGTCCGCCAAAGTCTGCCACCGGGAGCCGGACCTGGACCGGCTGGCGAAACCGTCCCTTCAGCATCATGAAGCCGTCGTCGCTAAACCCGGCCTCGCCGGGGCCGAGGTACCGAAGGGTTCCCGTAACTTCGAGGTGCTCGACATACCGGATAGTGATGTCGGCGGGTTCCGAGCTGGCCGCATGGGCGGTCCCGAATTGGGCTTCCACCGCGGCGCGGTCGCTCGGGCGGGCACCGATGAGTCGGATGCGG
>JANXNS010000208.1 GCA_025353965.1 Aquihabitans sp. | reverse complement strand
CGCTCACGTTGACCAGCGCCAGCACCGGTTTGTTGGTCAGCAGGAACTCCTCACGCAGCACCTCCCGCTGGGCATCGGTAAGGGTCCCGCGGTAAATGGGGGTTCCCTCGGCGAGCAGACCATGAGCGGCATCCAACGCGTCCACCAGTTCGGTCAGGCTCTTGTCTTGTTTGGCGGCCTTGCGGCGCTTCTCTACCCGGCTCTCCACCGTCTCCAGGTCTGCCAGGGCCAGCTCGATTTCCAGGACCCGCAGGCATTCCAACGGATCTGATGGGCCGGGCACATCTATGTCCACAAACGCCCGCAGAAGGAACACGACCGTATCGACCTCACGAATGTGGGCCAGGAACTGGTTGCCGAGCCCCTCGCCGGTGCTGGCCCCCTCGACTAGCCCGCCGATGTCGACGAACTGCACGCTGGCCGGCACCACTTTGCGAGCGGAGGACATGAGCGCCAGCCGTTCCAGGCGGCGGTCCGGGACCTTGGCCACACCCACGTTCGGATCCGTCGTGGCAAAGGCGTAGGGGGCAGCGAGCGCGCCACCGCCAGCCAGTGCGTTGTAGAGCGAGGACTTGCCCGAGTTGGGTAGGCCGACAAAGCCAAAGCGTTCCATCGGGGCGCAACGCTACCGGGCGCCACCAAATCGACTGGCGGCCAGACCCCGGATCGGGTCAGCCGCCCGCCAAGATCCGCTCGATCACGATGGCAACACCATCTTCGTCGTTGGATGCCGTGACCTCGTCGGCAGCCCGGCGAAGCAACGGGTGCGCGTTGGCCACGGCGACGCCCAAACCAGCCCAACGAATGAGTTCAAGGTCATTGGGCATGTCGCCGAAGGCCACGACCTCAGCCGGTGCGATATCCGCCCGTTCCAACATTCGCTCCACCGTTGCCGCCTTATGGACTGACGGATGCGAGAGCTCCAGGAAAGATTCATTGGTGGAGTGCGTGACCAACGCCCGCTCCCCAACCACCTCCTGTACCCGCGCCGCCGTACCTTCCGGGGCCGGGTGTGGCATGCGCACGATGAGCTTGATGACCGGGCGATCGAGAAACGAACGGATGGGCGCAATCTTCATGTCCGGGATGGCGGTCAGGAAGTCCACCCCGCTGTCTCGTATCGAGACGTCGGCACCGAAGTCAAAGCCCTGTTCGACCCCCAGCACGGCCGCGGGAAACGCGGCCTCAAGGTCATCGACCAGTTCGAGCGCCACGTCGGCCGTGAGTTCAGTGCAATCCACCAACTCATTGCGGGCCGGGTCGTACACGCTGGCACCGTTGGCACAGACCACCAGCCCACGGTCACCAAGCTGCGCCACAATGGGGGCGATCCAACGGGGCGGGCGGCCCGTGGCGATCACCACCAAGAGCCCAGCATCTTCTGCGGCAAGGACGGCCCGGCGGGTGCGCTCGGAGACCTTGCCATCTGAGCCCAACAACGTGCCGTCAAGATCCGTAGCAATGGCCCGATACGAAGTGGTCACCATCCGACGGTAGCGGCCAGTTGCTTCGGTACCCTCTCCGCCCATGGAGCCGATCGAAGCGCTGGAGCGAGTGGCCTACTTGCAGGACCGCGGCCTCCTGCCATCACAGAAGACCGCCGCGTTCCTCAAGGCGGCCGAGGTGCTCCGGGACCTCCCGCCCGGCGAGTTGAACCAACGCCTCGCCGATCGCACGCTCACCGACCTGCCCGGCATTGGCAAGAGCACGGCCGAGGTGATCACCCAAGCGGCCAGCGGGGAAGTCCCCACCCGCATTGCCATCCTGGAGGAACGCACACAGATCCCGCTCGGCGCGGGAGCAGACATCCGGGCCGCCATCAAAGGTGACCTGCACAGCCACTCCACCTGGAGTGACGGTGGCGCGTCCATCTCCGCAATGGCTCGCACCGCCATGGATCTAGGCCACGAATACCTGGTGGTTACGGACCACTCCCCCCGGCTCACCATCGCCCATGGCCTGAACCGGGAGCGCCTTCTTGGCCAACTCGAGGAGATCGCCGTCCTCAACGAACAGCTCGCCCCCTTCCGAATCCTGACCGGCATCGAGGTCGATATTTTGGTGGATGGTGCCCTGGATCAGGACTCTGACCTACTGGAACGCCTGGATGTGGTGGTGGCTTCTGTCCACTCCAAACTCAAGATGGAAACGCGAGAAATGACCGAGCGGATGGTCCTGGCCGTGGCCAGCCCCCAGGTGGACATACTTGGCCATTGCACGGGCCGCAAGGTGAAGGGCTTCGGCGTCGACCTCACCGAAGTCCGACCTCAGGCCACCTTCGACGCGGAGCTGGTGTTCGCCGCCTGTGCCCGCTTCGACACAGCTGTCGAGATCAATTGTCGTCCCGAGCGCCAGGACCCCCCAGCGGAGCTGCTGGACCTGGCGCTGGACTGGGACTGCAAGATCAGCATCGATACCGACGCCCACGCCCCCGGTCATCTGGAATTCCAGAATTTCGGGTGCGATAAGGCCGCGGCCCACGGCATTGACCCGGCCCAAATCATCAACACGTGGCCGGCCGAGGAACTACTCGCCTGGACCCGGTCCCACCCCACGGCGTAGCGTTCGCAACCTTATGTCGAAGAAAACTGACAAGCGCAAGACCAACGCCCGCCGCAAGAAGGCCAACCACGGCACCAAGCCCAACGCTGGCCGCTGAGGCCGCTGGGCCCCACCGCCTGATCGGCCGTCGGTCACCGACGGCCTGACCATGACCTCCGTCGGCATAAAACTCGAAGGCGTCACCAAGACCTTCCCGGGTGGCGACCAGCCCGCCGTCGCGCCGCTTGACCTCACCGTCGCCGCTGGCGAAATCACCGTCATCATCGGTCCGTCCGGCTGTGGCAAGACCACAACG
>JANXNS010000045.1 GCA_025353965.1 Aquihabitans sp. | reverse complement strand
CATCAACAAAGTGACCGCAGCAACTCCAACTGAAACGCGGCCGGCCACCCTCGGCAGCGACCTCATCATGCGGCGCCTTGATGGCGTGCTGCGAAGCTGGCCGGACTGCCAATTCTGGAATCGCGCATGGGTATCCTTCGTCCTCTGGCTGCTAGCTCCACCGGCCGCGACCTGCGGCATCTCGGGGCGTACGAAGCCAGGGCAGTGTATAGTGAACCCACGTCTTCGTCAGGTGACGGTGCGCTTTGGGACGCAAGTGGGCGGCCAGCGGAAGGAAAGCGCAAGGTAAAAACGGCCTCCGAAGATTAGGAGGAGGCCAAGATGCGCGCCTTGCCTATTGATCGCACTGCCCATCCAACCGAAGATAAGGCATGCCTAAACGCCCGAGTCCCGCCCGAGTTCCGATTCGCCGCAGCGCGGCCCTCCCGCTCCTGGGCGCCTCGGCTTTGCTCATCTCTCTGCTCGCGACCGTTGTATCGGTGGGAGCACCTCCGGCGGGCGCCATCGCATCGAGCGGTGCGGCGTACGGATTCGGCGCGAACTCCTATGGCCAGGTGGGGGTAGCCGCCACCGGGCCGCAGACCTGCGGGAGCATCACCTGCAGCACGTCCCCCGTGGCGGTTGGCGGGTTGCCCACCGGAGCGCTCACGATCGCCGCAGGAGCGCGCCACACCCTGGCACTGCTCGGCGACGGCACGGTCAAGGCCTGGGGTCGTGACGGCGCAGGCGAACTCGGCGACGGCGGGACCACCGACCGCTCAACACCGGGAAACGTCCTCACCAGCGTGATCGGGCCGACGAAGTTGAGCAATGTCATCGCGGTCGACGGGAACGCGCCCGCCATCACCTCCACCAGTCTCAGCGGCGACGGGCACAACCTCGCCATCCGCAGCGATCACACGGTGTGGGCCTGGGGAGCCAACGGATCCGGCCAGCAGGGCATCAACCCGGCGCTGGCCAGCCTCGACAACTGCGGCAGCGGTAACCCATGCAGTGTTCTGGCCCGCGCGGTACCCGGACTCACCAATGTCACCTCTATCGCCACCGGTGCAGCCTTCAACCTCGCACTCAAATCCGACGGATCGGTGTGGGCCTGGGGTCTCAACGCCTCAAGTCAGCTCGGTGTTGCCTCCACTGGCCAGACATGCGGCGCTTCCACAAAGCCGTGCAGCTGGACCCCGGTCCAGGTAACCGGGCTTGGAGCGGGCAGCGGTGTCACCCAGATCGCAGCCGGTTCCGCTTTCGCCATGGCACTGAAATCCGATGGCACCGTTCTCGCCTGGGGCAACAACGATGTCGGTGAGCTCGGCAACGGAACCATCATCACCTCGTCCGTCCCGGTGACAGCCTTCTCGGCAGGAAGCGGCGTCGTCCAGATCGCAGCAGGCGACTCGTTCGCCGTCGCCCGCAAGTCAGACGGCTCCATCCGGTCGTGGGGTAACAACACCTCGGGTCAGCTCGGCAACGGGACTCTCACCGGTCCGGCCACCTGCGGCGCACTCCTCACCCCCTGCTCAAAGACTCCAGCCGCGGTACTTGGACTCGGCGCCGGGAGCACCATTACCTCGGTCTCTACCGGGTTCGCCCACGCGGTGGCGCGGAAGTCGAATGGCACGCTCGTCGTGTGGGGGCGCAACCAATCGGGCCAGCTCGGTGATGGCTCGTCCGGCAACAACGTCACCACCCCGAAGGTGCTGAGCGTGACCAACGTTGCACAGGCATCGGCCAGTGGCTCGCACACGGCCATCCTGCGGGTTGTGGCGCCAGGAGCACCGAGCGGCGTGTTGGCGTTGCCTGGGACCACGTCGCTAGCAGTGAGCTTCACCGCACCGGCATTCGCGGGCGGCTCGGTCATTCTGGATTACACCGCCTCGTGCGTCTCCTCGAACCTTGGTGCGCCGGGGTCCGCTACGGGCACGACCGCTCCTGTCACCGTCACCGGCCTCACGAGCGGCAAGACCTACACCTGCACGGTACGCGCACGGAACGCGATCGGCTCCGGCCCGGCGTCGGTAGCGTCGCCGACGGTCATCGTCGGCACACCGGCCCCTCCGACCGTTGTCATCACGCGGTCGGGGTCTACAACAGCTCTTACTGGCCCCGCGACGGTGTCGTTCTCTGG
>JANXNS010000201.1 GCA_025353965.1 Aquihabitans sp. | reverse complement strand
CTCACTGCATAGGGGGGTGTGAACGACGATTTTGGACAGACGAGTGCATTGTGTCCCGGTGGGTGGTCCCGGTGATGCGGGTGACGACGCTGAAGACGTCGGCCGGTGGCCTTGCCGGGTTGATCGGCTACTACGCCGGTCTGGCCGAGGACCGCACCCACGTCGGTCCCGGGCGTGGTCCGGTGGACTACTACCTGGATCCGGACGAGCCGGCGGGGCGGTGGTGGGGATCCGGCGTCGACGCCCTCGGCCTCGCCGGTGAGGTTCAGGGTGATCAGCTGCGGTCGTTGCTGGCTGGGGAGGACCCGGCGACCGGCTGGCCGCTGGGTCGGTCGTTCGGGGAGCGGTCCGCACGCGGGTTTGATGCGACGTTCTCGGCCCCGAAGTCGGTGTCGGCGTTGTGGGCGTTAACACCGGACAGGTGGGTGCGGGCGGGAGGTACTGGCCGCCCACGACGCTGCCGTGACGGCGGCCCTCGGGTGGTTCGAGGACCACGGGGCGGTGACTCGGCGGGGTAGGGACGGTGTCGATCAGGTCGACTCGCTGGGGGTGGTGGCGGCGTTGTTTCGTCAGCACACGTCGCGGTCGATGGACCCGCAGTTGCACACCCACGCAGTGATCTCGTCGAAGGTCCAGGACGAGACCGGTAAGTGGTTGGCGCTCGATGCCCGGTTCTTGAAGTTTCAGCAGCGCAGCATCGGCTGGATCTACGACGCCGCCCTCCGCAGCGAGCTCACCACCCGCCTCGGTGTCGCCTGGGAACAGCCTGCCTCGGGCCCGGTCGACTTGGTCTGCATTCCCGAGGGGGTGAGGGGTGTGCTGTCGAAGCGGACCGGGCAGATCGACGAGAAGCTCGGCGAGCTGCTTGAGCGGTGGATGACCGAGCACAACGGCGACGACCCGCAACGCCGAACCGGTGCTCGAGAGGCTCGAGGCGCTATCACTCCGGGCCGGGGCCGGGGCCGGGCACGGGGACGAAGGCGGAACCTGTATTCGAGGGCAGGTCAGCGAGGTCACGTAGGCACGGTCGGCCCGTCAGTGTGGCCGAGGAGCTCAGATCGCTCCCCGTTCAGAACGATTCCGAGTGGTCCGCCGTGAACCGGTAGCTCTGCGGCACATGGACAGAAGCTCTGAAAGGTCAAGGGGCCCGTCGAGCGCACGAACGTTGCCGCCGCGGTTCGCCACAGCGATGCTGGCCCCGGTGAAATACTCACTGTATTCGCTACTGGTGAGGCCGGAACGTTCGCTGTGCGACTTCCACGTCGCTGTGTGCGACCCAGGCTCCGCCGAGGTAATCGGGAGCGACCAGACGTCCGATGTCGCCCGTCGGTAGCGGGAACCGACAGGAGCGCCGTCGAGCCATCTGGGACGCTCCAGGTCCGGGGACGAGACTCGCCGGTCTTCGAGCCGCCGAGGAGGCGCTCTACATGCGATGACCGGACCGACAGGAGGACGACCTGATGCAGTGCTGCCGTCGTAGCGGGTTGAACGAATACGCGCACGCCAGTGGGCCGCGTCGGGTCGGCAGTCGCACCGACTGCCGAGGCCGGCCGCATCTCAGTCGAGGATTCGACGCTCGACGCCCCACAGATCCGATTGCCCGTGGAACCTCATGCGATAAGAGTTCAAACCTTCGGCGGACCACCAGCGCATGCCTCACCGCATCCACTGCGTGAGGACCAGCCAGAGTGACAGGCGCAACCCTCATTCGGAGACCCGGCGCCGGCTGACAGTATGGACGTCCCAGTACTTGCCTGCGACGTACAGATGCTCCTTCAGGGTGCCCTCGTAGGTCCATTGCCCGGACGGGCGGGTGCCGAACTCGTGCTCGGCCTTCTCGAAATGTTCGAAGGTGAAGTCCGGTACCTCGGCATAGATCTTGCGGAATGGCCACGACTGGAAGAGGTAGTCGCCGAAGACGTCAAGAGCGGCCTTGCCGAGGCCCTCGCCGAGCTTCTCGGGTGCAACGAGGCAGCCGACGAAGGTCGTCCCGCTGCGTAGGTCTGGGGAGTACGCGACGACGTGACCGGTGCGTTCGCCGTTGCTTCGGTCGAGGACGACGAACTGGGCGAGTACGTCGGAGTGGAGCTGCTGAACGAATAGCTCGAAGGGTGGCAACTGCAGGCGATAGCGCCAGCGGATGGCGTTGTCGCCTGCAGTTGCCAGCCAGTAGAGGTACCGATGGTCATCGGGGGTGATCGGCATGAGGACCACCCGTTCGTTTCGGAGGAGGTCTGCGTCGACCGTCGGGCCCGATTCCAAAGTTTTCTCCTAATGGTCGCAGCAGATGATCGCCGGGGTGGTCATGCCAGTACGTAGCCGCTCTGGTTCTCGATGCCCGTGATGCCCTGGAAGTAGCAGACGTGGTAGCCGAAGACGGGAGCTGGCTCGCCCGTGCTGACGTTTACGACGCCGCCGGTGATCAGCCCGGCGATGAGCGAACCGCTCGTGCCGCTGCGCTGGTACACCACGCCGCCAGAATCGCCGGGCTCGCAGATCCACTCCTCGCTTGCGCTGCGACGAGCTCCCCAGACGATGGTGACGCCGTTCGGGGTGTTCCAGCTCGTGGCTTGCCAGACCTCGGCGCCGCAGTCGGCCAGCGAGTAGGACCCGCCGGCACAGACCATCGACCCCACTCCAACATTCACCTTGCCGGAGACCGAGCGCGTCGCCGGCGAGCCTGGGTCGGTATAGAAGGTCTTGTTGTATGTCTGACTGCCGTGGTAAATCATCACGTAGTCGGCGGAGGTGTCATTCGCTGAGATGCCGTAGCCGATCAAGTTCCCGCCGGACTTGAACGTGGTGCCGTTGCCGCCGCAGTGCGCAGCTGTCATCGACGCTCGAACGCCGTAGCCGCCCACCATTGGGATGTTCGACGTGCAGCCCATGTCGAGGCGGGCATCGCCGTAGTGGGGACTTGCGTCACTTAGCCGCCCGCCAGAGAGCGGGGTTGGGGCGGCCGCTTCGTCGTCGATGGCGACGAGATTGCCGAAACGCTTCTGGAGCACGGCGGCAAGTTGGGGATCCTGAGTGGAGATCTGGACCTGTGCGGTCTCGGTGTTGACTCCGAAGCTGTAGACAAGCCCGGCGTAGCGCCCGTTGCGGTCACCAGTGAGTGCTTGCACGACATCGTCGAGAGCACGCTTCGAGTTGCAGCCCGACTTCGTGGCGACCTGAAAGGGCACATCGAGCCCAGCTGCAGCGCTGTCGATTTTGGCTCGGTCCTCGGTGGGCAGGTCGGGATCGACGACCAAGACCATCTGCTCGTTGATGTGGTCGATGGCCAGACCGATTACCTGATTGCCAAGCCGGTCCTCGAGCTCCCACAGGTTGGCGAGCGCAGCCTGTACCTCATCGTGGGCGAGCCAAGACTGGTATTCCTTCTCGCCGTCCGCCTTCGTCTCGGAGGCAGCGTCGAGGGCGGTCTGGTTGGGAAGCCCGCATTCCACGCGGCGCTTCTGCAGCTCTGCTCTAAGTTCCGGCAGCGTTTTCGGATACGGGGGTTCGGTACCTCCCGCCGCATGTGGAATAGCGACGGCAGTACCAGCCAAAATGACGGCAGCCTGCATGGCAGTTGCAACTCGACGCGTGTGCGCCTCCCCTGATGGTGCGTCGCCTCAAGACAGGGACGCCCCGCACCAGTCCAGCCGCCCCCGCCGCTGTCCGGATGGTAACACGGCCGAGGGATATGCGCTAGGGAAACCTGCATCCTGCGGCAGGACGATTGAGGACCAATCTGGCTATCCGGTGATCACGAAGGTGGCATCAGCGCCGCAAGGACCCTTGGCTGTTGTGCTCTTGAGACCTCCGGCGAGGTGGACGACTTCGCCGACGCGGGCCACGACGCGCCCGTCAAAGTCTCGAACCGACACTGGGTCGTCCGTGGCGGTGTAGCCGTATGGCCAACGCAGACCTACACGCTCGCCGGTATCTGTGCGAGCTCCGTACACACAGCCCTGCACAGCGTCGTAGGTCAGTTCGACGGTCAGCCGTCCGAAAGCCCCCGCCGGAACCGGAGCGGGTTGGACATCGAGGTGGATCTCACCCTCAGGGGCGGTCGGAAGGTCTGCGATCGACCCATCGAGTACGGAGATGAACGCGGTCACCACAGCTGAACCAGAAGTCGCGGAACGGACCGCTTCCTCCACGGAAGCGTCCGATGCGTAGAGCGCCACGACAAGGTCACCTCCTGAGCCAGTAATCCGCACCGACGGCGAGTACACCGACGGAATGCGGAGCAGCGTGGCAAGTATCCGTTCAACCTCCGAGGAGTCGGGCACCGAGGGCACCAGGCGCTCGGCTGGTGCGGGTGCCGGGTCCGAGGTGAGGACCAGTCCGTCGCTCGTGAGTTGACCGCGATACGCCATCATCCTCCCAGTCGTCTTGACCGAAGTGAGCAGTCGCAGGCCGGCGCAAGGACGATCCGCCGGACACAGCTCTAGGCCATCTGCACCTTGCCGGGCAACGCCGGTGACGGTGACGGTGAGACCTGCCGCAGGAGCCCTCGGATCGCTTGTCGCTGAGGAGCCACCTGATCTCACTGGCTCACTTGTCGGACCGGACGGCTGGACCATCACGAACACCGCAAGCGCTGCGGCGACCGCCATTGAGGCCCCCGCTGCCACGGCGATCCAATGCTTCCGCGGCCGAATCGGAGCGATGACCGCTGGCGCTCGCACCAGCTCGCCCGCCGCTTCGGCGTACCGGGCAACTTGCTCCTCGACATCAAGCATCAGTGTTCACCTTCATCGTGACTCGAACCGCCGCGATCCCGCGCGCAACATGCGTGCTCACCGCTGATGTGCTGATCTCCATGGCTTCCGCCGCCTCCCGGTGAGTCCACCCACACCCATGCACCAGCCAGACCGCAACGCGCTGGCGCTCTGGCAGCTTCTCGAGAGCCGGAACAAGGGCCGGTTCCACCTCAGGGAGCGAAATCTCTTCCGCCGGAGGCAACCTAAGGGGCTGACGCTGGCGCGTCGCTGACTGGCCAACCCGAAACAGGTAGCCCATCGGGTTCTCCGTCGCCGCCAGCTCGTCCCAATGCTCCCAGGCCCAAGCCAGCGAAGCAGATACGGCATCCGGTACGAGGTCCAACGAACGGCAACTGACGAAGGCCCTCCGTAGAGCAGGTTCCGCCGACGAGACGAAATGCTCGAACTCTTCACGATCCGGCTTCGCCATCTTGCCTCCTGCTTGTTAAGAGCACCGACAGACCCGTTCGCGCTACACGGCTTAGGACTTGTGCGCGGATAGGTGCCGAGTTGGGTGACCATCAGCAACAAGGTGGAGGTCACCAACATCATGCGCGCGCTCGAACCCGAAGTGGTGAACATTCTCGGCAGAGCATTGAACCCCTGCTCCCAGCGCAGGATCGCAGCCACCCGCTGGGCTGTGTCCGGCTCGAGCGGCGATAGGGCGCGGCACCCCGCGCCCGCTGGTCGTCGCTCTGGCGGATTCCTTCCAGGCCAGGTGTGGAATGCTTTGCCAGTGACAAGTCGGGAGTCTGACGGGATAGCTGCCGAGCACTGCCGCCACGGTGCAAGGACGGTGCGTATCCATCGCCGAAGACGGTTGATCCAGTGCCTTCTCGCATTCGGCTTCCTCGTGCTGATCGTTGATGACCTCACGGACTGGCTGCCCGCTGTAGCGGCACCCATCGCGTTCCTTTCCATAGGCGTCCTGCTCGTGTTTGGGCTTGTATTTGATGCCGCCGCCCGGCGTTCGGGTTCTTAGGACTGCGTCACAGCACAGATCGCGGTTCAAGGAGTGCCTGAAACCAGGAAGCGGACGGCAACCCCGTGTGCTGGGGCCTATCGCCACATGCCGCTCATGACCGCATATGAACGGCTGAGGCCCGTCAGAACTTGCGGGTTTTTCGCGGGTTTTTCGCGGGGGCTGACTTCTCCCGGACGCGACAGAGGCCCCCGAAAGGGCCTCTGACATGGTGTTCCGTGGTGGGCGCAGAGGGACTCGAACCCCCGACATCTGCCTTGTAAGGGCAGCGCTCTAGCCAACTGAGCTATGCGCCCCAGAATCTGGGACCTTACTGGCCCAGCACCCGCGCTCTCGAAGTCGTTGGCTTCACCGATGGTCCCCGAATCTCGTGACCGGGAGCGGTACCGTCACTCTTCCAAACAGTGGTACTAGGCACCGGCCTAGTCCTCGCCCTAGGAGGGTGCATGTCGGGCACTCGTCCAACAGTCGACGAACGTGAGGCAGTGTTTCGTCGCCATCTCCGTGCCCTCGGAGACCCAGCTCTGATGAGTGCTGGCGAAGAACTGGCGGCTGCGGCCACGGTCGCCAATGGCCGTGCGGCGGAGAACGAACTTGCCGCCATTGCCGCGCAGGACATCCCCGATATCGAAGAGGTCGCCCACCTTCGTGAGCGGCTCCGGAAAGGCGACGATGCCCGAGCGGCATTGATCTCGTCTACCCGGCGCCTAGTGGTCTCACTGGCCCGCCGTCACAGCGCAGATAGTGATCGCAGCGCCGCATTGTTGGCTGCGGGAGACGAAGCCCTATCTCGCGCCGTGGACCGTTATGACCCCACCGGGGGGCTGCCGTTCAGCGCCTTTGCCCGTTGGTGGGTCGAGCGGGCCTTGCGCGAGGTGGAACGCCACCCGGTCGGCCACACTGCCGGGATCACCGGCCCAACTCCGGCAGACCCAACGCTCCTCACCGCACTTGGCCACCTCCACCAAGACGACTGCCGCGTGGTTGAATTGCGCCTCGGCCTCAACGGCGGCCCGGCCCTCTCCCCGGCGGACACCGCACGAGTGCTCGGCATGGAGCTCGAACGCCAACAGGAGCGCGAGACCCAAGCGCTGGCCAAGCTCCGCCACCCGTCTACCCCCGGCGATCTCACCCACCTCATACGCCTTTAAACGTTCGGACGACCTCCCCGGGTTAGTGAGCGGGGTTGCGGTCTCCATCTAGGCGTTGCAGGTAGGCCAGGGCTTCCGCCGTCTCGAATTGCAGTTCCGGAAGTTCACTCGGCCCAAACCACCGAGCGTCCACGATCTCCGGTGATCTCGGCCCGGCATCACTGGCACGCACGCCAGCAGCCAGCCGGGCTCGGTAGATCACGTCCACCCGCTGCGGTTCCGGGTCGACCACCAGCCCGGCCTCACCCACCAGGTCCACGGCCACGCCAACTTCTTCGAGCACTTCTCGCCGCGCCGCGTCGGCGGCGTGTTCGCCTCGTTCGAGCAAACCACCGGGGACGCCCCAATGGTTCCGATAGAGCTGACGCACCAGCAGCAACCGGCCGTCGTCGTCCTCGATGAAGCACATGGCGCCCACGGTGAACGACGGCGCAATGGTGCGGACCAACCGGCGGCGGGCCCACGTGGGCAGCCGGCGGTAGAGCCGCAACGACAACACGTGGAGACGGGTGAGCACCCTGAGATCTTAGAGGCCGACGCCGGTTCCGTAACGGGGATGGAGGTCGCGGAGCGCGTCCAGGATGGGGCTGGTGGCTCCGGCCACGGGTATCCGGCGCGCCGCATGGTCAAGGGTCGTCAGGTCTCGGCCCGTGGCATCGGCCACCACTCCCCCGGCTTCGCGGCAGACGAGCGTCGCCCCGAGGTAGTCCCAAGATCCCAGCTCATCGGTGGTGCAATCGAGGAACCCGTCGAGCGTGCCGTCGGCCACGGCGCAAAGGTCCAGCGCCGCGGCCCCGAGCGCCCGATACTGCGCCCAACCACCATGGCCAGCCGGGACTCCGTTGAGGCCCACGATTGCGTCGCTCAAGTCGATGCAGCCGGAGGTGCGGATCTCTTCACCATCTCGCTGTGCTCCACCCCCGCGCCGAGCGGTCCACCGGGTCCCGTGGCGGAGGTCCACCACCAATGCGACCGCCAAGCCGTGCCGATCCACAGCACAGAGGCTGGTGGCCCACCACGACAGGCGACGGGACGCGTTGGTGGACCCATCGAGCGGGTCCACCACCACCGTCACCGCACGGTCGGGCGCATGCCGGCCACTCTCCTCGCTCAGCACGCCGAGCCCAGCGGCATCGAGCACCGAAACAGCCGCGGCATCGGCAGCCAAATCGCTGTGATATTGCCCCGGGTGAGTCCCCGCCTCGCCCCAGTCCGCGGTGCCCCACAAGGCTTCAGCGATGGCCAAGGCCGCGTCATCAAGCGCTCCGGCGAGGGCATCGGGGTCATCGATGGGAGCGGACATTTCCGCGACCGTAGCGACATGGCAGGCTGGCAGGGTCCGTTCCCTCTCTCAGCCTGGAGCTCAATGTGGCGGTCATAGATGTCGCCGGCTTCGTCGCCGATCTCAAAGATCACGCCGTAGACCACGGCTTCCATGTGCACGACGAGCGCCATTTCGTCGAGACCTACTCGCTCCGCCAGGCATGGGAAGTGGATCTCCACCCCGAAGACGCGTGCGGTGGCCCGCTCGATCTTCATTTGGCCCTGGAGATAGACCCCCGGGTGCTGCTGTCATTTGAGGACCTCGTGCTCGAGCTCGACGAAGACGACGACCCACCGGACATCCACCGCTTCCCCCTCCATTTCACCTGGGGTCTACCGCCGCTTCCCCATGGCCCCGACCTTCTGATCTTGGCCACCGACCTCGCTGGCGTCGGCGGCCCCGAGCTCCCCATGGAAGTCTCGGCGATTGATTCATTCGCCTCGGTCACCGATGGAGCAGACCGCACCGTCGGCATTATCGGCAAGGTCGAGGTCTCGCTCACGCAGGTCTATATCGGGCAGCAAGATCTGATGTGCGAGGTCTTGGACCGCTGCCACTCCGTAAGCGCCTACTTGCTTCAACGGGCACCAGCGTGGCTGGGCGATTCTCACTACTGAGGCAATAGCGTTGTAGCCATGTCGCTCGACACGTTGGCGTTTACCAACCGCTTTACCCAGGATCTCCCGGCGGACCCCGAGGTCTCGCTGCGGCGCCGCCAAGTCCAGGGCGCCGCATTCAGCCGCCAGGACCCAACTCCAGTGGCAGAGCCCCGGATGCTCGCCTGGTCCCCAGAAGTAGCGGAGTTGCTCGGCCTCGACCCGCTCGTTGGTGAGTCGGCCGATGCAGCCCAGGTCTTCGGAGGCAACAGGCTTCCCACCGGCGCCGACCCGTTTGCGGCCTGCTACGGCGGCCACCAGTTTGGCAACTGGGCCGGGCAACTCGGCGACGGACGAGCCATAGCCCTCGGGGAGATCACTACGCCCAACGCTGGTCATCAAACGCTCCAACTCAAAGGCGCGGGTCCAACGCCTTACTCCCGAACCGCAGATGGCCGAGCGGTGCTTCGGTCCTCGGTCCGGGAGTTCCTGTGCAGCGAAGCAATGCACCACCTCGGCGTCCCCACTACCCGGGCGCTCTCGCTGGTGCTCACCGGAGACGCGGTAGTCCGCGACATGCTTTATGACGGCAACCCTCGCCCCGAGCCCGGCGCTGTCGTCTGCCGCGTCGCCCCCTCGTTCACCCGCTTCGGGACGTTCCAGTTGCCTGCCTCGCGCGGAGACGAAGATCTCCTGCGCCAACTGGTGGAGTTCACCATTCGCACCGATTTCCCCGACATCTGGGGCGATGGGTCCACGCCGCTCGGCCAGATGGTGCCCCAGTTCTTCAACGAGGTGTGCACCCGCACCGCAGCCCTGTTCGTGCATTGGATGCGGGTCGGGTTCGTACACGGCGTCCTCAACACCGACAACCTCTCCATCCTCGGCCTCACCATCGACTACGGCCCCTACGGCTGGCTCGAGAGCTTCGACCCGGATTGGACCCCCAACACCACCGATGCCGGCCATCGCCGGTACCGCTACGGCACCCAGCCGCAGATAGCCCAATGGAACCTGTTGCAACTGGCCAACGCCTTGGCCGTGCTCGCCGATGAGATCGAACCCATCCAAGCAGCGCTCGATGGGTACGGCGATACCTACCAAGCCGGGTACCGCTCGATGATGGCGGAACGGCTCGGTTGGGACACCTGGCAGGAGGGCGACGATGAGACCATCAGCGAGCTCTTCGAGGTGATGCAACTCACCGAAACCGATCAGGTCCTCTTTTTTCGAGACCTAGCCCGCGTGCCCGTGCCCGACGGAGTCGCAGCCGTGTGCACCGACGACGAAGTACTCGCCCCCATCGCCGACGCCTTTTACGTGCCGAACGAAGTCACCGGGGAGGTCCGGACCGCCATTGCCGAGTGGCTCCGACGATGGGGCGAACGGGTGGTTACCGGCGGCCTGGACACCGAAACCCGCCGAACTCGGATGGACGCCGTCAACCCACGTTTTGTGCTGCGCAACTACTTGGCCCAGGAGGCTATCGACGCGGCAGAAGCGGGTGACGCTGGCCTGGTCAACGAGCTCTTTGACGTGCTCCGCCACCCTTATAGCGAACAGCCCGGCCGAGAGCGTTTCGCGGCCAGACGACCCGAGTGGGCCCGCCATAGGGTCGGCTGCTCAATGCTTTCTTGCAGCTCCTGACCTGGCTCTCTTAAGACATGTGACGACGAGAATCGCAAACCGTCACCAAATTGATGGTTGCTCTTCGGCTAGACAAGCGCACACAGTGATCGGATCCGTGCGCGGCCGTATTTCCGCCGCCATCTGAGGAGGCACCCATGTTCCGCTCCCCAACTGACCGACACCTGGCCCGAAGCCTTCGGAAGGCTCTGGCCCCACTGGTGGTGATTGTTGCCATCACCGCCGCACTGGGCGTTGGTAGTTCCTCGCCGGCCGGTGCCGCGACCTGCCACACCACCTGGGGATCGGCGGGCAAGACCAACAGCCGCATGACCCAGGCCCCTATTACCGGCGCCCGCGCTGGCCAGCAACCCTGCTTCGACCGCTTCGTGATCGACCTCCGCGGTACCCCCGCACCGGGCTGGGACGTCGGCTACGTGAGCCGGGTGGTTCAAGACGGTTCCGGCTTTACCGTGCCGCTGCGTGGTGGAGCCTTCATCCAGGTCTCCGTTCGAGCCCCGGCCTACGACGCCAGCGGTCACCCCACCTACGCACCGGCGCACCCGTCCGAAGCGGTCTCCGTTGCCGGCTTTCGCACCTTCCGCCAGATTGCCTTCGCCGGCACCTTCGAAGGCACAACAACCTTCGGGGTTGGGGTCCGAGCCCGGCTCCCCTTCCGGGTCTTCGTACTAGCGGGACCAGGCACAGGCTCCCGACTGATAGTCGACGTAGCCCACAGTTGGGCCTAACCACCATCTCCGGCAAGCGGGTCCGTTCGATGCCGAGCGCCTAACTGTCATCTGCGGGAGTGGTGGGGCCGGCGGGAATCGAACCCGCAACCTAAGGATTATGAGTCCCCTGCTCTAACCATTGAGCTACGGCCCCGCGTATTTTACCTGGTCAACATGCCTTTATTGCCCATACTCCGCATGGTCGAACCTTAGCACTACGCTTGTAGAGCAGGAGATCCGACAAACAGCGGAGCGACCATGACCGGCATTCATTCATCCATGGAAGATACATGGCTGGACTTCCGACGCTCGCTGGCACGCCGTGGCCGCACCCCTGGCACCGTGAGCGTGTACGAAAAGTCCTTCTTGAACTTCTGGCGGTGGGCCGAAGCGAACGACATTGCCCCTTCTCCTTCAGCGGTGGATTATCGGGTGCTGAACGCCTGGACGGACCACCTACTTACGGTGCCCGTCGTTCGCAACGGCCGCCCGGTGCTGGTGACCGATCCGGAAACAGGGGAACTGGTCCCGAAGCTGCTGGAGCCAGCCACCCGGCGAATCCTCTACGCCAACCTGCGCCCGTTCTTCACCTGGTGGGTCAAGGAAGAAGGTGGCGTGCATCCTTTCGACCGGGCCGACGCGCCGCCGATCAACAAGGACGCACCCGTGCCCCTGGTGGCCATCACCGATATTCGAGCGATAATCAACACGTGCGTCGATCGCAAGGACTTCACCGACTGCCGCGACCTCGCGCTGATCCGGGTGCTGATCGACACCGGGGCGCGCCGCGGTGAGCTCATCAATATCCGACTGGCGGACTGGGACCGCCGTAACGACCTGTTACTGCTCGATGGCAAGTCCGGCCCGCGGACCGTGCCGGTTTCAACGTCGACCGGTGAGGCCCTCGCCCGGTACTACCGGCGCCGCGCCGAGCATCGCCACGCCACTAACCCGGCGTTATGGCTCGGCCCGAAGGGCGCGCTCGGTGACTCCGGGATCGCGCAGATGCTCACCCGGCGATGTGACCTTGCGGGCATCGCCCACATAAACCCGCACCGCTTCCGGCACTCGTGGGCTCACATGTTTCGCGCCGAAGGTGGCGCCGAGGGTGACCTTATGTACCTCGCAGGTTGGACCTCAACGGAAATGGCGCACCGATACGGCCGCTCCGCAGCGATGGAACGGGCCCAGGATGCTGCCCGGCGTATTCATGTTGGCGACCGAATATGAGCTGGCACCAACTCACACTCGAAGACGTCCATCGTCCGCTTGTCGAGGCCCTCCAAACGGTCGACCTGGCTGCTGCTCCGGTGAACCTGATCGTCCGGTGCGGCCGCGGGCGCTGCCA
>JANXNS010000022.1 GCA_025353965.1 Aquihabitans sp. | reverse complement strand
TGACGTCTTTGGGGGCCTCCAGGGATGGACGACCGAGGCCGGTAGGCTGCAGATGTGCCCACTTCTGCGGCCAGCCGGCCCACCCCGTCAGACCTCCGCTCGCTCCTGCGCGGCGTGATCGATCCTGAACTGGGCAGCGACATCGTCGAGTTGGGCATGGTTCGCGATGCGACCATCGCCCCCGATGGCGCGGTGTTGGTAACCATTGCCCTGACCACATCGGGGTGCCCGCTCCGGGCCCAGATCCAGCGAGATATCCGCACCCGGGTCGGATCGGCCCCTGGCGTCAGTTCCGTGAAAATCGAGTGGACCGAAATGACCGCTGACGAGAAGACGGGCGCCATGAACAAGGCGCGCTTCAACGTGTCGCAGCGCGACGAGCAAACGGCCATAGGCCCTACCACCCGGGTGATCCTGGTTGCCTCGGGCAAGGGCGGCGTGGGCAAATCTTCCGTCACGGCCAACCTGGCCGCCGCGCTGGCCACGCGTGGACTCAAGGTGGGCGTGCTCGATGCCGACGTCTGGGGCTTCTCGATCCCCCGCATGCTCGGTGTCTCCGGCCGCCTGCAGGGCCGGGTAGCGGGCGAGCGCAAGCTCATGGAACCCCTCGAACGCAAAATCGGCACCGGGCTTCTCCGTGTCGTCTCCATGGGCTTCCTGGTGGAGGACGAAGAGTCTGCGCTCATGTGGCGGGGCCTGATGCTCAACCGAGGCGTCCAACATTTCCTGCAGGACGTGATCTGGGGAGATGACCTCGACTACCTCTTGATCGACATGCCCCCCGGTACCGGCGACGTGCAGATGGGCGTAGCCAAGATGATTCCCCGGGCAGAAGTTCTGGTCGTCACCACCCCAGCGGTGGCCGCTCAGAAGGTGGCCATCCGGGCCGTCTCCATGGCCCGCAAGTCCTTCCTCCGGGTGGCCGGCGTGATCGAGAACATGAGCGCCTTCACCTGCGACCACGGCAAGAGCTACGCGCTGTTCGGAATGGGCGGCGGGGAGACGTTGGCGCGAGACGCTGGCATTCCACTGCTCGGTCAGGTACCCATCGAGAATGCGGTTTCCGAGGGTGGCGACATCGGCGAACCAGTGGTTCTCGGCGAGGGTCCTGCGGCCGATGCCTTCCGAGCAATCGCCGACCGCATCGTCACCGAGGCCATCCCCCCAACGGAATTGGCCGGGTGTTCGGCCCGGATGATGGAGACCGCCATGGCCGCCTTCGAGGAACTGGATAGGCAGGCAGCAGGCGCCTAGACGCAGGCCCAGATTGACTCGGGATCGTCGGGATCTTTGGCGGTCGCCATGCCCTCGTCGGCCAGCTTGCGGAGATGGGCCCAAACGGTGCGCTGCGCAACCGGGTGGAGTTCGGCGGCCACGTCGGCGTAGATCGTGGCGACGAGCGCTGCGGTGTCTGCGCCATCAGAACCGGTTGCCTGCAGCGTGGCCAATACGTCCGCCTCGCGAGCAAGCCGATGGGCCAGATATTCGCTGAGCTTGGCCGCCGGAGTATCGATCAGGTGCCCATGGGCGGGGGCGATAGCCCGCAGGGACGGCTTCCAGGCTTGCAAGCGTTCGATCGACGCAAGGTAGGCCGCCATATCGCCATCAGGTGGTGAAATGACCACGGTGGACCCGTCCATCACGTGGTCACCGGTGAAGAGCAGTCGCTCGCGTTCGAGGAGGAAGCACAGGTGGTTCGACGCGTGGCCTGGGGTGTGGACCGCCCGGAGCGTGAACTCGGTGCCCTCGATGGTGTCGCCGTCGGCAAGGTGGCGGTCACAGACCAAACCATCGGTGTCGGCGAAGGAGAGGATTTCCGCGCCCGTCCGCTCCTTGAGACCGGCGGCGCCGGGCGAATGGTCCGGGTGGGTGTGGGTACACAGGATCCAGTGGATCTGACCGCTGCCGGCGGCGGCGATGGCGTCGAGGTGGGCATCGTCGGCGGGGCCAGGATCGATCACGGCTACCTCGTCGATCCCGACGAGGTAGGTGTTGGTGCCAGGGCCCGTCATCATCGACGGGTTCCCGCACAAAATGCGGCGTACCAGCTTGCCGAGGGCAACAGGAACATCGGGAATCAGGGCGGGGCGGACCGGGCCATCGGGGACGGCGGGGTCGGTCATAGGGGGCTTTCTTGGTCGAGTCCGGTGGTGCGGGCATTGGCGACGCTCATCCAGTCGATCGACGCGTCGGGTACGCCGGGTTCGCCGTCGTAGTCCGGGTCCCCCGGCAGCGCGATGCGCACGCCGCCGTCGAAGGCAATGACCCGCGGAAGAATGGTGGGGACGTCGGTGATTTCAGTCGCCGCCGCCAGTGCCTCGGCCGCGGTGGCGAAGCGGGAGATGGCCCGGAGGCTGGCGGTGGTGGGTGGCATCATGGTGAGTTCGCCCGCCTCTACCCGAGCCAAGCCATCGTCCGGGCGCAGCCATTCGTTGGCGATGACCTCATGGTCGTCGTGCAGCGGGGTCTGATTCGCGGGAGCGGCGGCCAGAAAGAACCGGGTGTCGTAGCGGCGGGGTGCGCCCTCCGGCGTGATCCAGTGGCCGAAGTAGTGCATGCCGTCTACCGCTAGGCGCAGACCCTCTGCCTCGCACACCTGAATGAGGCTGCGGCCGCCGGTATCTACCGCAGTGCGGTGCTCGGCCCATCGCTCCACGCCATCGGCATGGTCGAGATCCACGATCTTTCCGTCGGCGTCGTAGGCCAGCAGGACGCCAGCCTCTTCGAAGCTCTCGCGGATCGCGGCTACCCAAAACGCCAGGCCGCCGGACTCGATCCCGAGGCGGCGGGAGGCCTCTGCGTCGGAGCGCCCCTCACAGACTGGCTCGAGGTTGGCGTGGCGATCCTCAGGATCCACCGCCCCGCCGGGGAAGACGTAAGCCCCGCCGACGAAGTCCGAGTTGAGGTTCCGTTTCAGCATGAAGACCTCAAGGCCCTCGGCGCCATCACGCAGGATCAGGACGGTTGCTGCGTCCCTCAAAGTCACCGGAGCACGATCGGTCATGGGCGAACCGTACCCAGGGATTGTCCGACGGCCCCGATCATGGGTCGAGTTGGGGCCCGTCTCGGCGCTCCGCCTCGTGCCCGGTTGCGTCCACCACGGTGCCCGCTCGGAAGCTCCCCACGAAGCGGGTGCTGGCCCCGGACCCAGCGATGGTGAACAGACGACCGTGGCGGCCGGACTCGAACCGCTTGATGAGCGGGATTCTCACGAGCGCCCGCGTGGGCGGGATGAGCAAGAAAAAGCCAATCACATCACCGATGAAGCCAGGGGCGAGCATGAGCGCACCGGCCATCAAGATCAGGAACCCGTCGACCAGTTCCCGGCTTGGTACCCGGCCGCCATCTACCGCTTCGGCGATCTTGGTCATCGCGCTGAGGCCTTGCCGTTTGAGGAGCCAGGCCCCAATCGCACTCTCAATCACCAGCAGCGCCAGTGTTTCCCACCCGCCAATGACGTGGGCCACCTGCAAGATCACGAACAGCTCAAGAAGCGGCGCGACCACAAGGAGCAGCACAACGAAAATCATGCTCCCAAAGCTAACGGCGCCTTGCCCCTATGCAAGCCGTATCACCGGTGATGCACACTCTTGGAATGAGTGACGTGGCTATGAGCCAGCTCATCGCTCGGCGGAAGCAGCTCCAACGTATCGATCCCGGCCGCCGGCGAGATGACGTCGACACGGTCGTAGACCCCTCCATTAGGCTGACCGTCGTAGCTGTGCCGCATCCTGATCACTGATCGGGAACAATGGAGCTATGGCCTTCGACGTCAATCGCTGGATGAAGTACGCCAGAGCCCGGATCGACAGCTCGGTCGGCGAAGGCAACCGGTCGCTCGATCGGCTCGAAGCCGAACGAGAGGCCGATGTGGCCGACAAGCCATGGCTCCGCTCCGAGACCGACGCGCCAACACTGGACGAGGCCCGGGCTCGGATCGAGTGGGAAGCCGAGCGCCAGCGCCAAGCGCCCACACCACCCTCGTCGGCTCCGGCCGAGCCCACTGTGGAGCCCACCGCCGAACAGGCTGCCACCCGGCTCGAGCTTGAGGCCCGACAGCGCGAGTCAGCGGACCGGCTCGACCGGATCCGCAAAGAACTTGGCATCGCCGAACCTACGGACCCGGCCAAGCCTCCTCCATCAGATCCAGCCTGACCGCAGGCGCGGCGATGGCCCGGGCGGCGGACCGCACCAGGCCATCGTGAGTTATCTGGACGCCAGCCGCTCCCCTGCGGCGGCCGATGCCCGGTATTAGCTGGCCTGGACTAGCAGGCCTTTGCGCTCAGTCTCGTTCAGACCACCCCAGATGCCATGTGGCTCCCGGATGGTGATTGCGTAGTCCAAACAAGGCTGCTTGACCGGACACGTCCGGCAGATCTCTTTGGCTCGAACCTCTCGGCCGAGTTTCTCTTCCTTCCGTTCAAATGTCCCTGGCGGAAAAAAAACCGCCGCTTGCGGACCCCTACATGCAGCTCGGAGCTGCCAGTCGTCTTCGACTCTTTGAGCACTCACCGGAAGTCCCCCTTTCGGTGAACGCGAACGTAGGCCTAGGTCGAACGGCTTACAAGACCCAACTTTCGCGAGCGGGACGGACAACCATCGCGAGCGCGGTCAGATGTCTGGGCTTGGTTCGGCCGGGGAGAGCGGCTGGCCGTCGACCAGAACCACCTCAGGCTCGGCGTCGTCGTCTTCACCACGACGCTTTTCTCGGTAGTCAACCGCCCCGCCTTCGAGGGGTTCGACCTCCAGAAGCAGCCCGTCGACCTCGACTACACGGACGGCGCCGTGCAGCGCGATGGGCGTCGCCCGGTTGGTACGCGCCCGCCACAGCGCACCACGGACCCGCACGACACCATCGGGTGACACATTGGTCACGGCTTCGCCTTCCTCGCCGATCATCCATTCACGGCCGATGGTTGGCGTGGAGAAGCGGGTGCGGACCATGGCCGGCATGCCCGCGATCATGAACACCGACGTGGCCACGATCCCCACCAGCAGCGCCACCCACGACAGAGAAAAGCCATCGTAGAGCACGAGCGATCCGGCAATGAGCGAGATCACCCCGATGACCGACCAGGCCCGCGGTACGCCGGTCTGCACGTCGATCGTGAAGCCCAAAATGGCCAGCACCAACAAGGCCACCCCAATGGGCCTCACCGGCAACACCGCGAACCCGTAGCAAGCAAACACAAAGCAGCCAGCCCCGACGAGGCCAGCGATGCCAACGCCCGCGGTGTAGAGCTCGAACACGATGAGCGCCAGGCCAATGACGAACAACAGGTACGCCGCAGGTGGGCTGCCGACCGTGTGAAAGAGCTGGTCCTGGATGGGCAAAGACGAGAACACCGGGATCGAGAGCGGCTCGCGTTGTGGGCGTCCGTCGATCTTGACGGTCCGGGTCTTCACACCGTCCAGCTCGATGATGAACTCGCCGATCACCGCGGCCCGGCGATCGGGAGCGATCTTGAGTTGGCGGGCCTGCTTGTCGTTGATCGTGCCATCGCGCAACCGATCGCCAGCGGCAACGAAGGCCGGGGTAAGAAGCGTTTCGGGGACGATGAGGTCTCCGGTCTTACCGAGGCGAGCACCGGGGGCGAGGCCCACCAGTTCTGCGGCGCCGGCCAGCTGGGCCGCGCCTCCAAGGGCGCTGGATCCGCTGGGGCCAACCCAAACAGTGACGGGCACCTTGGCGTCGTGCATGGTGGTTGCCAGGCGGATCAGTCGGGCATCGCTCACGACCGATCCCGCGCTGTCCATCTGCAGGACGACGGCGATGACCTGGGACTGCTCGCCTTGGTGGATGGACTTCTCAATGAAGTCGGCCATCACCGGGTCGATCAGGCCTTCGACCTTGATGATGCTCACACGACCAGGATTTTTGGCCGACTGGGATGATGTGCCAGTGGCCGCGCCAGCAGTTCCGGCGAGTCCGAGCAGGACACCGAGAAGGACCAGTAGGGCGCCGAGGGTGGGTAGTCTGCGCAACGCAAGTGCTCCGAACGAAGCTGATGATGAGGGGACTGGGGTGGATCCAGCGCAGTTCTTCGCTGCATCCCGTCTTGTCATCGTTGCGGGCAAGGGCGGGGTGGGCAAAACCACGGTGTCGGCCACCATTGCCAGGGCGGCGGCAAAGCGGGGCCTGACGTCGCTCATTGTCGAGGTCGAGGGCAAGTCTGCGCTGGCGGCCATGTACGGCAAACCCGTGTTCTCCTACGACGAAGTGACCCTGGCCGAGGCTGATCCTGACCGCGGGGTGGCCGAGGTCCGGGCCCGGACCTTGACCCCCGATGAGGCCTTGGTGGAATACCTGGAGTCCGCCGGGATGAACCGCATTTCCAGGCGGTTGATGAGCAGCGGTGCGCTGGACATGGTGTCCACCGCGGTCCCCGGGATCCGCGACATCCTCGTGCTCGGCAAAGTGAAACAGCTCGAACGGGCGGCAACCGCAGACCTACTAGTGCTGGATGCGCCTGCCGCCGGCCACGCCATCTCGTTCTTGGAGTCCGCTAGTGGCTTGGCCGACGCGGTGCGCCTCGGCCCGATCAATACCCAGGCCCGCGACGTGCTGGAGCTCCTGGCGGACCCGGCGCGCTGCCAGGTCGTGCTGGTCACCCTGCCGGAGGAAACACCGGTGAACGAGTTGGTGGAGACGGCGTACCAACTGGAAGATCGGGTGAGCGTGAGCCTCGGGCCCGTCGTGGTCAACGGGTACTACCCGGCGCTCACCGGCCTCAACGCGGACCCGACCAATGCCGCCATTGAGGCCGGAACCTCCCTGCGGCCCGGCGAAAGGAAGTCGCTGCTGGCCGCGGCACAGTTCCGCCGGGAACGTATGGCCCTCCAGCGCGAGCAAGTGGCCCGCCTAGCCGACGCCTTGCCTCTTCCGCAACTGCGCTTGCCGTACCTGTTCGATGCTGAACTCGGCCCGGACCAGCTGGATCTTTTGGCCAGTTCGTTGCTCACCGGTATCGACGGGCTCGACGCCGCCCCTACCCCTGAGGGCCAGCCATGAGCGCGACGTCACCAGGCCTGGCCGAGCTAGTCCTGGAGCGGAAGATCATGATCTGCTCGGGCTCGGGTGGGGTCGGCAAGACAACCACTGCGGCGGTGCTGGCCATGGAGGCCGCCCAGCGGGGCCGCCGAGCGGTGGTGGTCACGATCGACCCGGCCAAGCGTCTGGCCGATGCCTTGGGACTCGACGGGATTGGTAACCAGCCCAAGCGGATAGACGGGCCGTGGCCCGGTGAATTGTGGGCGGTGATGCTCGACACCAAGAGCACGTTCGACGATCTCGTCACCCGCTATTCCACCGAGCCCGAGCAGTCCGAGCGGATCCTGGCCAACCGCTTCTACAAGAACATTTCCGGGGCACTGTCGGGCACCCAGGAGTACATGGCCATGGAGAAGCTCTACGACCTTCATGCCGACGAGGGCTTCGACCTGGTGGTGGTGGACACGCCACCCAGCCGCAACGCCCTGGATTTTCTGGAGGCTCCCAAACGCCTCACCCGCTTCCTGGACCATCGCCTCTACCGGGTGCTCATGGCTCCCACCCGAGGCGTGATGAAGGCGGTGAACGTTGCCGCCCAAGCGTTCATCCGCAGTGTCTCCAAGGTGGTTGGGGGCGAGGTGTTCGATGACGCCATTGCCTTCTTTCAGGCTTTCGACGGCATGGAACAGGGCTTCAAGGAACGGGCCGAACTTGTGCTGGACCTGCTCACCAGCCCCGCCACCGCCTTTGTATTGGTGGCATCGCCGAACCGCGACACGGTGGCCGAGGCGCGGTTCTTTGCCGAGAAGCTGGCTGAGGCAGATATCCCCGTGGCCGCCTTGGTGGTCAACCGGATGCACCCCCATTTCACCAAGGCCCTGCCGGAATCTCTCCGGGCTCGTGCCGAAACTCTGGCGGGCACGGACCTCGGTGGCCTGTACCGAAACCTCGCCGACTTTGCCCTGGTAGCCGACAGGGAAGAGGGTCACCTTGCGGGCCTGGCCGAGCAGGTCGCGCCGGCCCCCGTCATTCGGGTGCCGTTCCTGCAGACCGACGTACACGACCTCACCGGGCTGGGCCTGGTGGGCGATCACCTCTTTGGTCGGGCGTGAGCGGTTCCGGGGCCGGTGCGCCCGCAGTTAGCGGCCAGGACGCGCCAGGCGTTTCGGGAGCAGGATCGGCAACCAGCGGCCAAATCTGCACTCAGAAGCGGCACGCCAGAAGCGGGGGCGCCGGCGTGGCGCGGGGCACCGGCGTGGCGCGGATGGCTCAGGGTTCGAGGGCGCCGGCCAAGGCTTCCGCGGCGGCCGCGAGGGTTTCGGTGACCGGGACGATGCGATCGAACCCCGTGGTGTGAAGCAACCGGGTGAGGGTGGGCCGGCTGCAGGCCACAGCAACTTCGCCCCCGTGCTCACGGGCCCGACGGATACCGCCAATGAGCGCGCCAAGGCCAGCGGAGTCCATGAAGGGAACCTCCGACAGGTCAATGATCACCCGGGGATGGGTGGCAAGCTCGCCCAACGCCTCCCGAAAACTGGTGACCGTGTACGCGTCCAGCTCGCCCACTGGGCGGCAAAGGGTGTACTCAGCGGTCTCGTCGACTTCGATTTCGAGCACGCGTGGCTCCATTTCGGCAGTGATCGCGTTCAACGATGGTACCCAACCGCTCCGGCGCTAGTCTCAGCCCGTGCCCCGAGTGCTGTTAGCAACCGATGCCGATTGGATCCACGAAGAGGTCGATGCCGCCATTGCGGGCGACGACATTGAGGTTCTGCGGGTCCGCCAGGGCGTGGAAGTGCTGCCAGCTGTGTATGCCGGCGAGCCGGATCTCGTGGTGCTTGATCTGCAGATCGGCAACATGGGCGGCATGGCTTCTTGCATGGACATTCGCCTGGACGAGAGCGTCGGCAAGCTGGACCACGTGCCGGTGCTCATGCTGCTCGACCGTGATGCCGACGTTTTCCTGGCTGAGCGGTGCGACGCCGACGGATGGGTGATCAAGCCACTGGACGCCTTCCGACTCCGCCGTGCGGCCATGGCCTTGCTGGCTGGCGAGACGTGGACCGAGGGCCGTTTCGAGGCAACAGAGCCGGTCACCGGCTGAACCGGCAGGGCCCGAACCGGATGGACCGGGCCAGGTGGGGGTGGGCTACGCTCCACCTCCGCACAACACCGGGGTGTGGCTCAGCTTGGCAGAGCGCTGCGTTCGGGACGCAGAGGTCGTGGGTTCAAATCCCGCCACCCCGACCAAAACACTCAGGTTGGAACCATGGCCTGAAAAAAGACCTCGGTTCCAGTCTGAGCTAGGTAGCAACGACACGGGCAGCTCCACTGGGGCCTGCCCGTTCTTTGTTTTCCGACCCGTGTCGTCCACCGTTGCGTTCCCCTCCGCCTCGGCACGGTGCAACTGGATTCGACCCGGCAGTTCAGGGTCCAGGATCTGGGTAAACGGGTCTCGCAGAGTCATCCAGGTACCGCCTTCCGGTCCAACCCAGATCCGGTTGAAGAGTGCGAAACAGAGTGCCCGCCGCGTCTGATTGCCGGCCGCCCGGTACGCCTCGCTGCAACGTCGCAGTAGCGAGATCGCGGCATCGAGACCCTTGCGTGTGGCATCTAGCTCAAGGCTGAGCTGGTCAATCTGTTCTTGCGCCGCGGTTCGGGTCTTGCGAATGCGGACCTGTTCTGTCTTGAGCAGTTCCACCGAAATCGCGTCTGCGTAGTGCGCATTTAACAGCTTCCGTTCTTCGGCGTCGACCCGTTGCAGGCGGACCCTCTGTTCTTGTACGACTCGTTGCTGTTGGGACCGGATGACCTCGATCAAGGCGATCACTTCGGCCTCCACCTTGTCGAGGTGATCCTCGGCTGGCTGGAAGCAGTGCCACATTTCCAGAACCTTGTCTTCGACCTCCGCTACCGGGATGTATGGCAGGGCGCAGCCGTTCTTGCGGTGGCCATGACGGCCAAGGCAGAAGAAGTACGCGTACTTGCCTCCGTTCCCCTGGTTCAGCGAAATGCCCAGCCGTGACCCACAGAGTCCGCAGGCGAGCATGCCCTTCAGGTAGTGCGTTCGGGCGACTGGCTTCTCCTTGCCAATGCTTCGTTGGTCAAGGACCTCCTGCACTGCTTCGAAGGTCGTCGGCGA
>JANXNS010000234.1 GCA_025353965.1 Aquihabitans sp. | reverse complement strand
GACGATCGTGGGGTTCCTCGGGGCATGCCAGTCGATGGTGGGTGCCCTAACTGGGCTGCCAGCTCGGCATCTGGCGTCGTTCATGGATGAGGTCGACGAGGTGTGGCTGCTGGATTCCTTCCTCGATCAGCCCGACAGCGTCGACGCATACTGCTAACGGAGGTCTTTGCCCATGTGGTTCATTTTCTCGTTCTTGATCGTAGGGTTTTTCGCGGGCCTGATCGCTCGCGCGTTGGTGTCGGGGCCCGGCCCGAAGGGACTGATCCGCACCACCATCCTCGGTATTCTCGGCTCCTTTGTCGGCGGATTCATCGGCTACCTGCTGCTCGGCAAAGACGTCACCGAGGGCGCTTTCCAAAGCGCCGGGCTCCTCGGCTCGATCATCGGCGCCGTCGTAGTGCTGCTGATCACCCGCCGGGTCCCCAGGCGCTCCGCCAGCTAGCTCCCAACCATCACCGAACCTGACCACCTAGCATTGCGGACACCGTGAGTGGACCGTATGGAGTAGAGCAGGTCGAGGAAATCAAGCTCACCGTGCCCGCGCTCGTCACCTACTCCCGGGTGGCCCGTTTGGCGGTCACGGGCCTCGCCTCGCGCATGGGGTTCTCCTACGACGAGATCGAGGACCTACGAATCGCCGTCGCCGAAATGTGCGGGCTGTTACTCGACAACCGAACTGGCCGACTCACCTTCCGCTGCCTGCTCACCGACGACGCGTTAGAGGTCGAAGCCAGCCGGACACCAGTGGGAGAACCCCCGGTTGCCTCAGATCTGAGTCGTCAAATTCTGCTTGCAGTGGTGGACGTGTTCGAGATTTTCCCTGAAGAAGCTCGTGTGCGCGTAATCAAGCGGCGGCAGGACTGACGGAGTGCCTGGTCCGAACTACCGGCGGCCGGTGATCTCCAAGCGGGCGTCTACGCCCACGTGGTGTACCTGACGTGGCCATCTCGGACCGAGAACGGGACCACCTGCGCCGCCGATTCGACGACTATCACCGCACCGGCGATACCGCCGTCCGAGACGAACTGGTCACCGCACACCTACGCCTTGCTATCCACCTCGCCCGCCGCTTCGACAACCGGGGGGTCCCGCTCGACGACCTCATACAGGTTGCTTCGCTCGGGCTCCTGAAAGCGGTGGAGCGATTTGATTCCGAACGGGGGCTGGAGTTCTCGACCTTCGCCACACCGACGGTGGTCGGCGAGCTCAAGCGACACTTCCGGGACAAGGGCTGGTCGGCCCGCGTCCCGCGTCGCGTGCAGGACCTCCACGTGCGGCTCAACGTCTTAGTAGGCGAACTGACTCATCAGCTCGGGCGTTCGCCCACCATTGCTGAGCTCGCCCAGGCCGCCAGGACCTCCGCAGAGGAGGTTCTCGAAGCTATGGAGGCCGCCGAGGCCTACCGTGCGGCCTCGCTTGATGGTCCCAGTCTCAACGGAGATAGGCCAGGGGTTGCTGGCACGCTCGGCCAAACCGATGAGGCGCTCTTCCAGGTAGAAAACCGCATGTTGGTCGAGCGCCTCCTGGCCACCATGGCACCCCGCGAACAGTTGATGGTTCGCCTCCGTTTCTACGAAGAAATGACGCAAAGCGAGATAGCCGACCGCCTCGACATTTCCCAGATGCACGTCTCGCGGCTACTCACCCGCTGCCTCGACAACTTCCGCCAGCTCCTTGAGGCCGAAGGGCTTGATCAAGACGGCCTCGGCCCTCATTAAGCCCCGGTGGAACCGAACCCTTCGGGCCCGCGCTCGGACGCAGGAAGCTCGTCGACGGGCACGAAATCGGCGTGCTCGACCCTCTGAATCACCAGCTGGGCAATCCGATCACCGCGGGCCAGGGTGAACGGCTGGGTCGGGTCGAGGTTCACCAGCAGTACCCGAAGCTCGTCGCGGTAGCCGCTATCGATCAACCCAGGGCTGTTGAGGCACGTCACACCGTGGCGCAGGGCCAATCCACTGCGGGGCTGGATGAACCCGGCAGTCCCGAGCGGTAGGGCCAACGCGATCCCGGTGGGGATGAGGGCGCGGCCACCGCCCGGGGCGAGTGTTGCCCCCTCCCGGGCCACCAGGTCTGCCCCGGCGTCTCCTACCCGGGCGTAGCTGGGCAAAGCGAGGTCCGGATCGAGTCGGATGACCGGTATGTGCAGCACGTCGAGACCGTAGCTAGTTCCGCAGCGCCTATCCTCCGCAACGTGCTTGTGTGGATGGATCTCGAGATGACCGGCCTAGATGCCGAACGCCATGTGATCGTCGAGATCGCCACGATCATCACCGACGACGATCTGAACGTCGTGGCGGAGGGCCCAGACCTGGTCATCTACCAGCCAGCGGAAGCGCTGGCCGAGATGGACCCCTTCGTGGTCGACATGCACACGTCGTCTGGCCTGCTGGAGCAGATCAAGGCCTCCACCGTTTCCCTTGAAGAAGCTGGCGCGCAAACACTGGCGTTCATCAAGGCCCACATTCCCGATGCTCGCAGCACTCCACTCTGCGGGAACTCCATCGGCACTGACCGACGCTTCCTGGTGAAGTACCTGCCCGCCATAGAGGACTACCTCCACTACCGGTCCGTAGACGTGTCGACCCTCAAGGAACTGGCACGGCGCTGGTACCCAGTGGCGCTGGCATCGCAGCCCCGCAAAGCCACTGCGCACCGCGCGCTGGATGACATCCGCGAGAGCATCAGCGAGCTCACCTTCTACCGCGAGAACCTGCTGGTTCCGTCGGAAGCGACCGTCGCCGCCCAAGCCGAACCCACAGGCTGACAAAAAACTTTCTTGGTTTCCTCGTTTAATCGGTTGACGGAGCCCGCTCGCGCGTGGTGCGATGCTTCCGGTGCCCCGACCGGGGGCGCTGATCGAACCCGACCCACACGTATTCGGAGCGCTTTCATGGCAGGCATCACGCACCTCAACCACAGCCTGGTAGCTGCTGGTCGGGTCGCGCCTGCCGCGCGCTGGTCCGCCAATCACGCAGCGTCGCTGACGGAGGGTTCGAGCTAGGCACACCGCCCAGATCGAACGAAGACCTCCGAAAGGCCGCTGGGACATCCCAGCGGCCTTTCGCCTTTTCCGGGCCTCGTTCGATCACCAACCAACGAGAAGGCCCACCGAAACCCCCCACCACTACCGAACGAATACTCACGAGAACAGGGAGAACCCGATGCTGGCCGCACCGGAGTACAACTACCAAGAAGACCTAGATGAAGACGACCGGTCCTGGTGGGCCACGGCATCCTGCGCCACTGGCGGCGCCGGCCTCGCTCCGTTGTTCTTCTCCGAGGAGCTCCAAGACATTGCCGCCGCAAAGCGCATGTGTGCCGAGTGCCCGGTCCTGGCGCAGTGCCTCGAAGGTGCGCTCATGCGTCGAGAGCCGTGGGGCGTGTGGGGTGGACAGCTGTTCTTGAACGGGAAAATCCTGACCTCAAAACGTCGTCGGGGACGCCCGCCCAAGGTGGCCCGGCCAGAGGATCAGCTGCCGGACGTGGCGATTCCCGAGCACCTGCGCTCGGCCTGACCAACGACCCCGCCTGGAGACCACCAGCCCCCGCAACCCCCCGATGGGCGTTGTGGGGGTTGGCGCCGGTACCGTCGAGGCGTCATGGATACGCCGGACGAAACCAGCGAAGCCAGCCCTCAGGCCGGGAGACGACGCCTTGACGGCCGGACCATCGGGATCTGCGTGTGCCTTGCTCTGGTGATGGCCATCGTTGCTGGGCTCGTGGTTTCAGTTTTGGTGGGCGCAAAGGCATCCACCGCAACGGGCCAATCCGACCCAACGGTCCAACTACTCCGGGCCGTGGACACCGCCAAGCTGGTCAAGATTCCCCTTCTCACCACGTCCGGCAAACCCACGTCGCTGGCCGCGTTCGTCCAGGACAAACCAGTGGTGGTCAACCTCTGGGCGCAGAACTGTGCGCCGTGCATCAAAGAAATGCCGCTGTTGGAACAAACGTCGCAAGCCAATCCCGGCATCGCCTTTCTTGGCGTCGACACCCAGGACCAGCTGGCCAAGGCCAAAGTCATGGCCCGCCGCACCGGCATCACCTATCCCTGGGTACAGGATCCAACCGGAGACTTCTTCGTTGGGGCCAAGGCAAGCGCCCTGCCCACCACCTTCATCATTCAGCCCTCTGGTGAAATCGTCGGTTCCAAGACGGGCGCCTTCAAATCCCAGGCCGAACTCCAGCAATGGCTCGGCGAGCATTTGGCATGATCGACGCGAATTTCGCCTACGCGTTCACCGTCGGCATGGTGGCGACCGTCAACCCGTGCGGGTTCGCCATGCTGCCTGCGTATCTCGGCTACTTCCTCGGCATCAGCAGCGACGACGGCAGCACCGACACCACCGCCAGCTTGCTCCGTGCCCTGGTTGTGGGCGCCGTGGTCTCCGCTGGCTTCCTGGCTGTGTTCGCCCTGGCCGGGGCGATCGTGGCCTGGACGTCGCTCAGCGTGGGCCAATGGTCGCCTTGGCTCACCGTGGTCATCGGCGTGGTCCTGGCCGGGCTGGGCGTTGCGTTGGCGCTCGGGTGGGAACCCAAGGTGCTGCTGCCCCGACTCGACAAGGGTGGTCGGGACCGCGGCTTGTGGTCCATGTTCCTGTTCGGCCTGTCGTATGCCATTGCGTCGCTCTCTTGCACCCTGCCGGTTTTCAGCAGTGTGGTGGCGACCACATTTTCCCGGACGTCGTTCCTCAGCGGCATGGCCACCTTCGTGGCCTACAGCGCCGGCATGGCGCTCCTGCTCATGGTCCTCACCGTGACCTTGGCCTTGGCGCAGCGCGGGCTCGTCACCGGGCTGCGACAGGCCCTGCCGTACGTCCAGCGCATCTCCGGCGCAATCATGGCTCTCATGGGCGCCTACCTCACCTGGTACGGCATCTACGAGATTCGGATCGGCCGCCAGGGCCAGGCCAGCGGCCAAGGCCCGGTGGATGTGGTGACCGGTTGGTCGTCCGATCTCACCGAGCGGATCCAGCACATCGACGCCTTGCCGGCTGCCCTACTGCTCGCCCTTGTCCTAGCCGCCGTTGTGCTCGTCGTACTGATTCGATCCGGCAGCCCCCGTCACCAGCGTTAATCAGTACGTTCCTCCTATGGAACTCCGAATTTTTACTGAACCACAGCAGGGCGCAACGTACGACCAACTGCTCCATGTTGCGCTTGAAGCCGAGCGGCTCGGGTTCGGTGCGTTCTTCCGCTCAGATCACTATCTGAACATGGGCGGCGAACCCGGGCCCGGTCCAACCGATGCCTGGATCACGCTCGCTGGGCTGGCCCGAGACACCAGCACCATCCGTCTCGGTACGCTGGTCACCTCGGCCACCTTCCGGCTGCCTGGCCCACTGGCCGTGAGCGTCGCCACCGTCGATGCCATGAGCGGCGGCCGGGTGGAGCTGGGTCTCGGTGCTGGTTGGTACGACGGCGAACACACCGCCTTTGGTATTCCGTTCCCCGGCACCGGCGAGCGGTTCGACCGCCTGGAGGAACAGCTCGAGATCATCACCGGGCTTTGGGCCACCGAGGAAGTCGGCGCCTTCCAACACGACGGCACCCACTATCAGCTCAAGGACGGCACCGGATTACCCAAGCCGGTGCAGACACCCCGACCTCCGATCGTGATCGGTGGCCACGGCCCGAAACGCACCCCCGCGTTGGCCGCCCGTTTCGCCAATGAATTCAACATGCCGTTCTCACTAGCGCCAGCCACCAGCGCACAGTTCGACCGAGTCCGTGCTGCGGTCAACGCCGCCGGCCGGCCAGCCGGTGACATGACATATTCCGCGGCACAGGTGGTGTGCGTCGGCGCCAACGAGGGCGAGGTGGCCCGGAGGGCGGAAGCCATCGGGCGGGACCCAGCCGAGCTGCGCAAGAACGGGGTGGCCGGTACGCCAGCCGAAGCGGCCGAGCAGCTCGCTCGCTTCGCGGCGGTGGGGGCAACACGGATGTACCTGCAGGTTCTGGACCTTGACGATCTCGACCATCTGGCGTTGATCGCAACAGAGGTCATGCCTCTCCTGTCCTGACACCGCTGATGCATCAGGGCGGATCGATCAGGGGGAGAGCCGGTCGATGGTCCAGCCCGTCGGCTCGCTCGAGTTCCGGCGATACGCGAATCGGTCATGCAGACGGCTGGGGCGGCCCTGCCAGAACTCCATGCGGTCAAAGCCCACCCGGTAGCCACCCCAGTACGGCGGGCGGGGTACCGGGTCGCCTTCCTCCTCGCCACCGAATCGGTCGGCCGCCTCGGCCCGATGCCGTTCAAGTTCGGCCCGGTCCGCCAACACTTCGCTTTGGTCGGAGGCCCAGCCGCCGAGTTGGCTGCCCCGCGGCCGCGAGGCCCAGTAGGCGTCCGCAGTTGCATCGTCGATTTGGGTCACCGGACCCTCCACCCGGACCTGCCGGTCCTCTTCAAGCCACCCAAACACCAACGCCGCCTGTGGGTTCGTTCGGAGGTCCTGCGCTTTTCGGCTCTCCTGATTCGTATAGATCTCGAACCCATCGGCATCGAAGCCCCGGCACAACACATAGCGAGCAGCGGGCACCCCCGAGGCACTAGCGGTTGCCAATACACAGGCCGCCGCGTCGTAGCGGGGCTTGGCCATCCAGCTGTCCCACCAACGCTCAAATTGAACAATCGGGTCATCCGCCAGGTCCGCTCGGCGCAGCACGCCATGCTCGTAGTTCTCCCGGAAGTGACTCAAGTCGCGGCTCATGTATGCAGTCTGCTAGGTAGACACAAGAAGAAGTTCTGTGTGCCGCTGGACACACCGCTCCGGGTGGGTTAGAAAACTGATCGGGCTTGGCACCAAGGGGAGCCGGGGGAATCCCAGACAATAAGGGGTCAGCTTTATGCGCATTCTAAAAGCGCTTGGTTTGGTTATTGCATTGGTTGCGGCCATGTTCGCCGTTTCCACCACCACGGTTAGCGCCGCTGGCGGTGGCTTCAGCTGCTCCGGCAGCGGTGGCACGGCAACCTTCACGCCCGGATTGCTGCTCAAGACCAGCCTTCCGCAGCAGGTTCGGGCCAGCCAGGGTGGCCTCACCTGCACCGGTGGCTACGTCACCGCAGGCAGGGTCGTCATCAGGGTAGCCACGCCTGACGTGCGCTGCTCGGGCCTCGTGAACGCCGTTGACGCGGGCACGGCCACGGCCACCTGGAGTGCTCCGCTCAACATGGGCACCTCCACCATGAAGATGAACCTCAAGGTGACCTCTTCGGTTGGCCACACCACCACGGGTACCCTCACGGGCCTCGTGACCACCACTGGTAGCAACCTTGCCTCTGGCAAGGCCGTCGCCGGTACCTTTACCCTCAACAAGGGCCTGCTTTCCACCGGTCAGGGTGGCGACTGCAGCATCACCTCGCCGCTCACCACCTTCGGCATCACTGCCTTGGCTTTCCACACCATCGGCTAAAAGCAGTACCTAGTACGTAGTACTTCGAGTGAGGACCCCACCTTCGGGTGGGGTCCTCTTTCGTTTTCCCCTCGGACACTCAGGGCGTCGGCTACTTCGGTGCTCATCAGGCGATGCGGGTTTGGCCACGGAAGTACGGAAGGAGCACCTCAGGCACATCGATCCCGCCATCGGCGCGGTGATACGTCTCCACCAGCGCTGCCCACACACGCGGTACCGCCAAGGCCGAGCCGTTGAGGGTGTGCACCATGGCGGTCCCGCCCGTGCCGGGTCGGTAGCGGATGTTGCCGCGGCGGGCTTGATAGTCGGCAAACCAGGAGATCGACGAGACCTCCAGCCACTGGTCTGTTCCGGGGGCGTAGACCTCCACGTCGAACGACCGGTGGTGACTCTGGCCCATATCGCCCGTGCAGATCTCGAGCGTGCGATACGCCAGGCCCAGGGCTCCGATGGTGGCTTCGGTCCGGGCCACCATGTCTTGGAGGAGGTCCGGAGCCTGCTCGGGGGTTGCGTAGGCAAACACCTCGACCTTGTCGAACTCGTGAGTGCGCAGCATGCCGCGGGTATCTCGGCCCGCTGAGCCCGCCTCGCGGCGAAAACACGAACTGGCAGCCATGAACTTCATGGGCAGCTCAGCAATGTCGACGATCTCGTCTCGGTGGATCGAGGTGAGCGGTACCTCTGCGGTGGGAATGGCCCACAGGTCATCGTGGGCCATGGAGTACGCGTCGTCGGCAAACTTGGGGAGCTGCCCGGTGGCCGTCAGGGTCTCGGTGCTCACCAAGCTCGGTGGACGTACTTCTTCGTACTGATCTGCGTTGCGATCAAGGCCGTACTGAACCAGCGCACGGGCCAGGGTGGCCCCGCCCTTGCGTTGCATCGTAAACATGGCACCGGAAATCTTGACGGCCCGTTCGTTGTCGAGAATGCCGTACGTAGGGCCAAGCTCCCAATGAGGGATCCGCTGGTGAGCTTCGTACCCGTCAGGATCAAAACCCACCACCCGCAACACGGGGTTGTCGGCATCACCAGCACCGTCGGGGGCATCGGGATGGGGCAGGTTGGGAATGCTCAGAAGCAGGTCACGGATGCTGGCCCCGATGGCGCCCGCCTCCTCCGCCAGCTCATGCTCGCGCTCGCCCAGGGCCCGGCTCTCGGCCTGCACGGCGCCGGCCTCGTCGGCGTTGCCGTCCTTGTGAAGCGCACCCACCCGCTTGGACAACGACTTGATTCGATTGCGGAGATCATCACGCTCGGACGCGAGCGCGCGCTGGCGCGCGTCAAGCTCGACGACGTGGTCCACTTCGGCGGCGCCGACCCCGCGGCGGGCCAAGGCCGCCTTGACCACCTCGGGTTCAGTTCGGATCCGGCGGATGTCCAGCATGAGAAGCGACGGTAGTTCCTGGTCTGGCCCGCACTAGCGTTGTTTGGGATGTCTGCCATAGAGGTGAACCGCCTCACCATCTCCTATGGCGCCAATCGAGCCGTAGATCGCCTGTCGTTCACCGGCGAGCTCGGCGAGGTGCTCGCTCTGCTCGGTCCCAACGGTGCCGGGAAGACTTCCACGGTCGAGGCGCTCGAGGGCTACCGCAATCCTTCTGAAGGAACGGTGCGAGTCTTGGGGCTGGATCCCATCGCCGAACATGCCCAGCTCACCCCCCAAATCGGCGTGATGGCGCAGTCCGGCGGCGTGTACCCCGGGATCCGCCCCCTGGAGGCCCTCCGGCTCCACGCCAGCTTCTACGCCGCCCCAGACGACCCTCAGGAGCTGCTGGAGCGAGTCGGGCTCACCCACGTGCGCCGCAGTACCTGGCGCCAGCTCTCGGGCGGCGAGCAGCAGCGGTTGTCCCTGGCGCTGGCGCTGGTAGGCAGACCGCGCGTGGCCTTCCTCGACGAGCCGACCGCCAGCGTCGACGTCCAGGGCCGACAACTCATTCGGCGCCTCGTACGAGAGTTGGCACACGAAGGCGTGTGTGTGGTGCTCACCACCCACGATCTCGACGAGGCCGAGCGGGTAGCCGATCGGGTCGTCATCATCGATCGGGGTCGCCTCATCAAGAGCGGCACCCCGAACGAACTCATGTCTGCTGGCGGCAGTCGGGAGATCCGCTTTGGTGCCCCTGCGGCGCTAGACACCGCTTCGCTCGGCAAGGCCATGATCGCCGCCGTGGAGGAGGTCTCGCCCGGCGAGTACCGGGTGGCCATAGACCCCTCCCCCGCCAACATTGCCGCCCTCACCAACTGGCTGGCCGAAAACGACCTACCGCTCGCGGACCTGCGGGCTGGGCGTCAACGACTGGAAGACGTGTTCCTTCGCATGACGCAAATCACCGGTGAGGTTCCGTCGGTCCGAGTGGACTCCGCCCCGCAAGCTCGATCGGGCCGCTCTCGCCGACGCCAGGGTCCATCGTGAGCACACCCGCACCGGCGCCGGCTGGCGGCGCCAGCGGGGCCGCCCCCGCCCACCAAATCTGGCGAGCCCAGACCCGTATCGAACTCATCCTCACCCTCCGACGCGGGGAGTCCGTGCTTCTCACCTTTGCCATACCGGTGGTTTTGCTGGCGTTCTTCTCCCTGGTCGATGTGGTGCCCACGGGAACTGGGAATCCGGTGGACTTTCTCTTCCCCGGCATTTTGGCCCTCGCCGTCATGTCCACCGCGTTGGTCTCCGTGGCCATTGCCACCGGCTTCGAGCGCCAAATGGGCGTGCTCAAGCGTCTGGGTTCAACACCGCTCTCACGCGGCCAGCTACTCGGGGCCAAGACCGCCGCCATGGTGGTCATCGAGGCCATCCAAATCGTTGTACTGGTCATCGAGGGTTATGCCCTCGGGTTCCGCTTCTCCAGCCCTTCCATCGGGGCCGCGGCGGCGGCGGCCGTGCTGGCCACCATTGCCTTCGCCGGCCTCGGCTTGCTCATGGCCGGGACGCTGCCCGCTCTCACCACACTGGCCGCCGCCAACGGCGTCTACCTACTCCTGCTGCTACTCGGCGGCATGGTGATCCCGTTGGCCAAACTGCCGGCAGGATTGCGGGTTTTCTCCCAGGCGCTGCCGAGCGGCGCCTTGGCCGAGGTATTTCACGGGGCCTTGGGACGTGGCGAAATTCCGGGTCATGCGTGGGTTGTGCTTGCCGTGTGGGCGCTGGTCACGCCGGTGTTGGCGGCCCGGCTCTTCCGCTGGGAGTAGGGGTCCCCCAGTTCGGCCTTAACGCAAGGTGACTGTCTGGGTGACCGGGTCGCTGCCAACGCTGAGCACCAGCGTGGCCCAGTGGGTTTGGCGTTTGAACTGGCCAACGTTGCCTGCCTCCCCTTCGTGTCCGGCCAGCCAGGACGAATAGGCCACCTTGAAGCCGCCATTGGCGTCCTTGAAGGCGGTGAGCCCGCCGGGGCCGGTTCGACCGTTGCCGCCCTTCAAGAAGGGTCCGCGCCTGTCCAGCGTGCACGGCCCGGTTGGGCTGCCACATCGGGCAAAGCCAGTCAGGTATTGATCGGAGTACCAATGGCCCGCGGAATAGAAGAGCAGGTAGGTCCGGGTGGCCGGGTCGTAGATCATGGACGGGTTCTCCAGGAACGAGTTGCCCTGCGTTGTGTCATCAGTGCCGTCATGCCAGGGGAGGCTCTGGCTGGCCAGGGTGACCGGGTTGGCGTTGAGCGTGCCCATCATGGTCCCGTCTTGGCGGAGGCCGACCACACCGATGTTGCCGCCCGTCCGGCTGAGCGCGGCCACGAGGTAGTAGCGGCCGTCCGCACTCCGGAAGACCTCCGGATCGAGCGCACCGCGCCCGAACCGATTCGACGCCGGGAGCCCATTGCCCCCACCTTCCGGCGCAAGACCGCAGTACAGCGGAGCGGCCTCCGGCGTATACGGACCGGCCGGGGCCGAACTCACGGCCCGACCAATGCACTGGTCGTTGGCTTCGTCGGTCGTCGCCGCGCCGTTGTGCCCGGCGAAGTACACCCAGAACCTGGTCCCGATCTTGAGGACCGACGGGGCCCAGATCTCCCATTCGTTTGGATCGATCCATGCCGGTCGGGTGGGCATGGCATCGGTCGGATGCTGAGCCCAGTTGATCTGGCTATCAGCCAGCTGAGTCGAGAAACTCGTGATAGGGCGGACCGGAAGTTTCTTGTTGTTCGTTGACCCGAACAAGAAGGTGCTGGTGCCGTCCACCAATACTGCGGAATCGGCGTTGTCGAACACGCTCGGCGCCTGGGCCAACTGGCGCAGTGCGGGCCGACCAAGCGGCACCGACGGGGTACAGCCCACCAGCAGCGCGCTCAAGCCGCCCACGGCCGCAGCCGCCAGCACCTGGCGTTTTGAACAACGCAACGACATCAACGGCTCCGATCACCGGACCTCGGAGACCGGAGGATCCAAGGCGTCGGTGCCTATCGGCCGCCGAGCCAAAAGATCCAGGACTAGCGCTTGATCAGCGGTAGCCGGGGGTGTTGCTACCCCAAATTTGGAAGGTGGTGAGGGCCGCCAGGTACACGCCTACTGCGAGAAAGAGGCCGGCATAGAAAACCCGGGTCAGGATCTTGTCGTCGAACTTGAGGTGCATGAAGTTAGACGCGACCACGAAGAACTTGAAGCCCATCATCACCAAAAGGACCCCAGTGGAGAACAGGGCCTTCATCCCGGTGGCCCCGTCCCACATTGGTAGGTACGACCAGGCAACTTCGACTGCGGTGATGCCCGCCAAGATGAACGCAATCCGAATGTAGCCCTTGTCGCTCAGGCCATGATGGGCCTTTGCGCCGTGGCCACCCTCGATCGGGTCGGCAAGCGTTGCGCTAGTGGTGTCGGTCATGCCTCAAGCCTCACTTGATCAGGTAAACGATGGTGAAGACGACGATCCAGACCACGTCGACGAAGTGCCAGTACAGGCCCACGATCTCGACCACTTCGGCCTTTTCCTGGGTGATTCTTCCCCGTAACGACAGCACCAAGGTGGACACCAGCATCACGATGCCGATGGTCACGTGGGCCCCGTGGAAACCGGTGAGGGTGTAGAACGCGGAGCTGGCCGGGCTCGTAGTGAAACCCAGGCCCTCACTCACGAACTTGGTGAACTCGTAGACCTGGCCAGAGATGAAGACACCACCCAGGATGGCGGTAACGGCTAGCCATGCCCGCAAGGTCCGCTGGTCACCACGCTGCACAGCCGACACGGCCAGCACCATGGTCAACGAGCTCATGAGCAGCACGAACGACGAAATGGAGGTGAACCCAATGTCATAGAGCTCATGGAGCTTGGGCCCACCGGCGGTCCGGTCCTTGTACAGCAGGAAGGTGGAGATCAGGCCACCGAACAGCAAGCACTCCGACCCCAGGAACACCCACATGGCCAACTTCTCGTTGGAAATGCCAGTGCTGGTCACATGAGCAGCGTCAGGTGCGTTCGAAACATGAGTATCGACCAAATCAGTCAACGAGTGCAGCTTCCTCGATGGAGGCCACGGCATCGCCGCTGGCATCAGATGGGTGGGGGTCGTGGTCGCCGTGGTCACCACCGGGTTCGGTGGAGGGTTCCATGACCCAGCCATAGATTGCTCCGATGATGCAAACCGCACCCAACACACAGAACCAGAGGTTGTAGATCAGGCCGTAGGCCACCCAAGGCAGCCCGAAGGCCAACACGATCGGCCAGTACGACGGCGATGGCAGATGCACGTCGGTCGCATCTCCTTTTTGGGAGACATCAGCCGTGGCGGCAATTCGGAAAAGGCGACCGGACTCATCCTCGCCGTACTTACGGTGCCAGAACTCATCCAGCGTCGTGATGGTGGGGACCACGTCGAAGTTATGGGCCGGGGTCGGGCAGGGGAGCATCCACTCCAGGCTGCGTCCATCCCATGGGTCTCCCACCATCACCAGCCCAGCGACTCGAGCCTTGTGGCGGCTGTTGAAGATGTTGAAGAAGAAGACCAGGAACGAGAGAGCAATCAGGAACGCACCAACGGTGGAGACGAAGTTCCACAGGTTGAAGCCGTAGCCGTCTCGATAGGTGTAGGTGCGACGGGGCATGCCCTGGAGACCCAAGATGTGCATAGGGCCGAAGGTGAGGTTGAAACCCAGCAGCAGCAGCCAGAAGTTGGCCTTGCCCAGCTTGTCGCTCAGGGCATAGCCGAAGGCCTTGGGCCACCAGAAGTACCAGCCACCGATGAAGCCGAAGAGGGCCCCGCCGAAAAGCACGTAATGGAAGTGGGCCACGATGTAGTAGGTGTCGGTTTGCTGCGTGTCGGCCGGCGACACGGCGTGAGTGACGCCGGATAGGCCACCGATGGTGAACATGGTGACCAGGCCGATGGAGTAAAGCATCGGGGCGGAGAACTTGAGCTTGCCGCCCCACATGGTGGCCATCCAGTTCAAGATCTTCACGCCGGTAGGTACGGCGATGAACATGGTGGAAACCGAGAAGGCAGCAACCGAGATAGGCCCGATACCGGAGGCGAACATGTGGTGGGCCCAAACCCCC
>JANXNS010000222.1 GCA_025353965.1 Aquihabitans sp. | reverse complement strand
GTCGCTCGGCCATGACCCCGAGCAGCTCGAGGTAGAGATCGTCCAGATGGTCGACCTGCTCAAGGACGGCCAGCCCATGAAGCTGTCGAAGCGGGCGGGCACGGTGGTGGAACTCCGCGACATCGTCGACGAGGTGGGGGTGGACGCGGCTCGGCTCACCTACTTGCTCCAGTCGATCGACTCTCGTCAGACGATCGACCTCACTGAGGTGGCCAGCCAAGGCATGGAGAACCCAGTTTTCTATGTCCAGATGGCTCACGCCCGGATCCACGGCATCGTCGGTAAGGCGGCCGAGGCCGGGTTCACTCGGGGGCCCTGGCCCCAGGCGGACCTCACGCTGCTCACCCATGAGCGCGAGCTGGACATCCTCCGATCGCTGTCGGAGCTTCCCGATGTGGTGCGCTTGGCCACCAAGGACCGCGCCCCGCACAAGGTCACCACCTGGGTACGAGAGCTGGCGGGTACGTTCCACGGCTTCTACCACGACTGTTACGTGGTGGGTGATGGCATCAGCCCGGAGCTCACCGAGGCCCGGCTCCAACTGGTGGAGGCGGCTCGGATCGGCCTCTCCATCGGGCTCGACCTGCTCGGCGTCTCTGCCCCGGAGTCAATGTGACGGCGGTGCCGTGGGGGTTGCTGCCGGATTCGGCGGCGGTCGGAGAACACGGACAGCTGCTGGTAGGTGGGTGCGATGTTGGCGCCCTCGCAGAGGAATACGGAACGCCCCTGTTCATCTACGACGAAGAGCAGCTGCGGGCCCGTTGCCGCGAGGCCGTGGCCGCGTTCGGTGATGGCGTGGCCTACGCAACCAAGGCGTTTCTGTGCCGCGCCATGGCCCGCCTGGCTCACGAAGAGGGCATGCAGCTGGACGTCGCCAGCGGTGGTGAACTGCTCATTGCTCTCTCAGCGGGGGTGCCCGCTGATCGGCTGGTGTTGCACGGCAACAACAAGAGCGATGTCGAGTTGATCGCCGCTCGAGAGGCCGGCGTCGGCCGGCTGGTGGTGGACAGCTTCGATGAGCTGGATCGCCTTGAGCGACTCCACGCCGCTGACGGGATCGTTCCCAAGGTTCTGTTGCGCATCACGCCGGGGGTGGAGGCCCACACCCACGAGTTCGTGATGACTGGCCAGGACGATTCCAAGTTTGGGTTCGGGCTCAAGGTGGGCGACGCAGCCCGGGCCGTGAAACGCACCCGCAGCTCAGGTGCGGTTGAGCTACTGGGCATCCACGCTCACATCGGGTCTCAGGTGTTTGTGGCCGGGTTCTATACGCAGGCCGTTGAGGCCTTGGCCCCATTCGTGAATGAGCTGGGCCTGCCGGAACTTTCCATTGGCGGGGGCATCGGTGTGGCCTATGTGGAAGGCGAAGAAGCGCCGTCCATCACCGAGTGGGGAGACGTGGTTCGGGCCGCGTGTGTCGACGCCGGCATCACCGCCCGTGTGTCGGCCGAACCGGGGCGTTCGATCGCTGCCTCCGCTGGGCTCACCGTGTACCGGGTCGGCACGGTCAAAGACGTTCCTGGCATCCGCACCTTTGTGGCCTGCGATGGCGGCTTCATCGACAACCCCCGGCCCGCGCTCTACGGCTCGGGCTACGAGACGTTCCTGCCCCGAGCGGTGGCCGCCGACCGGACCGAAACGGTGCGTCTGGTGGGCAAGCATTGCGAGTCCGGAGATGTGCTGGTTCCCGAGGCCAAGGTGCCCCCGGGTGTTGTGGTCGGAGACCTCATCGCCACGCCCGTAACCGGCGCCTACGGGCGAACGATGGGCTCCAACTACAACTCGCTCGGTCGCCCGGCAGTGGTGTTCGTGGCCAACGGCCAAGCCCGCCTAGTGATTCGTCGCGAGACCGACCAAGACCTCCTCGCTACCGACGTCGGCTAGCCGGGCTGGCGGCCTTCAGAGGAACTGCTTTCGGGCGCAGGTGATGTGCCCATTAGCCTGCGCCACGATGCGTGGATCCGTGGTGAAGGTAGGGGTGCTGGGCTGCGGAAACGTTGGCGCGGCCCTAGTGCAGTTGATCAGCGATCGCGGCGACGAGATCGAAGCGCGAACGGGGGTCCGGCTGGAAATCACCCGGGTCGCGGTGCGCAGCCTGTCTCGGAAGCGTCCGATCCATCTGGGCGACGACGTGCTCACCCGAGACGCCGCGCAGGTGGTGGCCGACCCCGAGGTCGACGTGGTGGTGGAAGTCATTGGCGGAATCGAGCCCGCCCGCGAGCTCATCTTGCAGGCGCTAGCCGCTGGAAAACCGGTGGTCACCGCCAACAAAGAGCTGCTGGCCAACCACGGCGCAGAATTGTTCGAGGCCGCCTCGGCGGGCCAGGTCGATCTGCTGTTCGAGGCCGCAGTGGCCGGCGGCATTCCGATCATGCGGCCGCTTCGCGAGTCCTTGGTGGGCGAGGACGTGCGGCGAATCATGGGCATCGTCAACGGCACAACCAACTTCATCCTCACCCGTATGTCGGAGGAGGGAGCGTCCTACGCGGCGGCGCTCACGGAGGCGCAGGAGCTTGGCTACGCCGAGCGGGACCCCACCGCAGATGTGGAGGGGTACGACGCCGGGGCCAAGGCCGCCATCCTCGCCTCCATTGCTTTCGGGGCCAAGGTTGTTGCCGGGGACGTGTACCACGAGGGCATCTCCAACATCAGCGCCACCGACATCGCCTTTGCCAACCGGCTGGGTTACGTCATCAAGCTGCTGGCGGTGGCGGAACTGGTGCCGGTAGACGGTGGGCCGGACGAGGTTGCGGTGCGGGTCCACCCAGCCATGGTTCCGCTGGCCCACCCATTGGCCGGGGTCCGAGATTCGTTCAACGCGGTCTTCGTGGAAGGCTCCGCCGTCGGGGACCTCATGTTCTACGGCCGCGGTGCCGGCGGTAGCCCAACCAGTTCGGCCGTGCTCGGCGATCTGGTCGATGCGGCAGTCAACCTGCGCAAGGGCACCTATGCGGACCTTCCGGCGCTCATCCGCCGGCCCATTCGTCCGATCGACGAACTGCAGTCGAGTTACTACGTGAACCTTGACGTGGTCGATCAGCCCGGCGTCCTGCGCGCTATTGCGGAGGCGTTTGAGCGCCACGGCGTGTCGATCCTTTCGCTTGAGCAGGAGGGCGTGGGCGATGCCGCCCGCCTCATCTTCATCACGCATCAAGCCCGGGAGGCAGACGTCCAGCTCACGCTGGATGACCTCCGCGAGCTGGATGTGATTTTGCGCATTACCTCGGTGCTGCGGGTCGTCGGCGACGACACCGAGGGCTGAGGCCGCCATGAAGTACGTGTCCACCCGGGGTGAGGCGCCGATCCTGGACTTCAGCGACGTCCTACTCGCCGGCCTCGCCATCGATGGCGGGCTGTATGTGCCCGATGAGTGGCCGGCTCGTCCAGACCTGTCCGCCGACGCCACCTACGTGGACACCGCCATTGCCCTGATGGCGCCCTACGTCGCACCGTCGATCACGGTCAGCGAACTGGCCGCCATGGTCACCGAGGCGTACGCCACCTTCCGTCATCGAGAGGTGTGTCCCGTCCGACCGCTCGGTAACGGCCTCTCGCTCCTGGAGCTTTTCTGGGGCCCGACCATCGCCTTCAAAGACGTTGCCCTGCAGCTCGTGGGCCGGTTGTTCGACCATGAACTCACCAAGCGAGGGGAGCGGGCAACGGTGGTGGTGGCCACCTCGGGAGACACGGGCTCGGCGGCGATCGAGGCCTGCCGCGGTCGCCACAACCTGGACATTGTTGTGCTCCACCCGGCGGGCCGCGTCTCGGATGTCCAGCGCCGCCAGATGACCACGGTCGACGAACCGAACGTGCACAACGTTGCGGTGGGGGGCACCTTCGACGACTGCCAAGACATCGTGAAGTCCATGTTCGCCGACACGGGCTTCCGCCAGATCGTGGGCCTCTCGGCCATGAACTCCATCAACTGGGCTCGGGTAATGGCCCAATCCGTTTACTACGCCACCTCGGCCCGCACGGTGGGGGCGGGCGCGCCCGTGGCGTTCTCGGTCCCCACCGGCAACTTCGGCAACGCGTTCGCCGGGTGGGTGGCCCGCCGCACCGGGACCCCCATCAGCCAGTTGGTGGTCGCCTCCAACAGCAACGACATCCTGCCCCGCTGGCTGGCCAGTGGCGTGATGGCAACCCGGGGCGTCCACCCCACCATCAGTCCCAGCATGGACATCCAGGTGTCGTCCAATGTCGAACGGCTCCTGTTCGAGCTGTACGACCGAAACCCCGCGCAGTTGGCGGACCGCATGGCCGAGTTCAAGGCAGAGGGCACCGTTCAGACCGGCAACACCCATTTGGCCACCGTCACCGAGGTCTTCGACGGAGCGGCCTTCGACGACGAAGCCGTTCGGGCCGAGATTCGCTCCACCTACGACACCACCGGCATCATCCTCGATCCCCACACCGCTATTGGTGTTGCCGCCGGTCGCCAGGCCCGTCGGGACCCCGACGTGGCCATGATCTGCCTGGCTACCGCCCACCCGGCCAAGTTCCCCGACGCGGTGGAGTCAGCAATCGGTATCCGCCCCGAGTTGCCTGAACACCTAGCCGACCTCCTGGACCGCACCGAGCGGTTCGACACTCTTCCCCTGGACCTCGGCCTCATCAAGGCCTACGTGCGCAACGTAGCCAACCGCTAACTGGTTGTGGGTTGGCCGGTGGCGGCGGCCCAGAGGGCGGCATAGGGGCCCTCGTGTTGGAGTAGGTCTTGGTGGGCGCCTATCTCTACGACTCGGCCCGCGTCCATGACAACGACCTTGTCGGCATCTACCGCGATGGAAAGTCGGTGGGCAATCACCAGCGCGGTTCGGCCGCTGGCGGCCACACCCATGGCTCGGCTTACCCTCGCCTCAGTAGCTAGGTCGAGGTTGGCGGTGGCTTCGTCCAGCAGAAGCACTGCAGGGTTGACCAACCGGGCGCGGGCCAGCGCCAGCAGTTGCCGCTGACCGGCTGACAGGGAACGACCTTGCTCGCCCACCACGTGGAGGTAGCCGCCGGGCAGGGCGGCGACGACCTCATGAGCACCGACGGCGCGAGCGGCCGCTTCGACCTCCGCGTCGGTTGCTTCGGGACGGCCGTAGGCCAGGTTGTCGCGGATGGTTCCGGCGAAGAGGAACGGTTCCTGCGGGACCACCCCGAGTTGGTGGCGGTACGCGGCGAGATCGAGCGTCCGGACGTCGTGGCCGTCGATCAGCACTGCGCCGCTGGTGACGTCGTAGTAGCGGGCCACCAGTTTTTCGAGCGTGCTCTTACCGGCGCCGGTCTCGCCCACGATGGCCACGGTCTCGCCCGGCTCGATGATGAGGTCCACCCCACTCAAGACCTCGACCCCGGTGCTGGGATAGGCAAAGCGCACGCCGCGGAACTCGATCTGGCCCCGTAGTCGGCCGGGGTCCACCGGGTGCTCGGCTTCGGGTACCGACGATGGCTCGGACAGCAGCTCGGTGATCCGTGACAGAGCCACCCGAGCCTGTTGATAGGTGTCGAACACCTGTGATAGCTGTTGGATCGGGGTGAAGAACAAGTTGAGGTAGAGCAGGAACGCGATGAGTTCACCCGGGCTGAGCGAGCCGTTGCGGACGAACGCCGCGCCTCCAGCGATCACGACCGCACCGGCTAGGCCAGACAGGAGTTCGACGAAGGGGAAATACAACGCCACCAGCTTCTGCGCCCGCAACCGGGCCCCGAGGTAGTCGCGTGATCGGCGGGCAAACCGGGCGGTGTTTTGGTCCTCGCGTACGTAGGCCTGGGCCACCCGGACGTCGGTCAGGCTTTCCTGGAAATCGGCGTTGACGACGGCGACCTTGTCTCGGGCATCGTCGTAGGCGGCGGCCGAGGTGCGCCGGAACCAGGCAGTCGCCACCGCCAGCGGCGGGACCACGAGGAGGGCCAGCAGGGCGAGGCGCCAGTCCATGAAGACCAGCGCTATGCCCACCCCGACACAGGTGAGGAGGGCAACGATGGCGTTGACGAGCCCGGTCTGGAGCAGTTGGGTGAGTGCTTCGATGTCGGACGTCATGCGGGTCATCACCCGCCCACCCATTTCTCGGTCGTAGTAATCCAACCCGAGCCGTTGAAGATGAGCGAACACCTTGACCCGGAGCGACCAAAGCACCCGCTCGGCCGTGCGTCCGGTCACGAACGTCTCCGCCACCATCACGGCGAAGTTCAAGATGACGACCAACAGATAGATCAAGCTTGCGGCCCACAGGGCACCGGTGACCTTCGGTGTCACGCCCGCGTCGATCCCATGGCGAATCAGCAGCGGCCCTGCCAGCGAACCGAAACCGTCGAGGACGACGAGGCCGAAGCCGACCGCGAGCTGCCACCGCCACCGGTGGATGAAGGCGCCGAACCGGAAGTTCGGGTCCGCCGTTGATGCCGCGGCCACGGTGTCGTCTGGTCGGTCAGTTGCGGGCCCTAACGCCGCGACCCGGGCCAACAACTCGGGGGTGGCCGCCAAGCCGCTGGCCCAGTTGCCACCTCCAGGACCGCCTCCCATGCCAAGGGCCGGAGCCGCAGTCTTGGCCCCAGCGGCGGTCAGGGCGCGATCTGTTGCGGCGGTCTCGCTGCCCTCGCGAACCCACAAGGTTGGCGTGGCCACCAGGTCGTGTTCATCGACGTCGTCCCATGCTCGCGTTGCGCCTTCGATCACGGCGTCGACCAGTTCGTCGCCTGGCCCCGTAAGCAGACGCCGGTAGAGCTCGCAGCGGCCTTGCAGCTCGTCGTGGGTGCCGACGTCGATCACCCGACCGGCATCCAGCACCGCAATACGGTCGGCTAGCAACAGGGTGGAGCGACGGTGGGCGATGAGCAGAGTGGTGCGCCCGGCCAGAACCCGGTGGAGCGTTGCGTGGATCTCGGCCTCGATGCGGCTGTCCACCGCGGAGGTGGCATCGTCCAAGATCAACAAGCGGGGGTCGGTCAGGACCGCTCGGGCTAGTGCGACCCGTTGCCGTTGCCCGCCCGACAGCGTGAGGCCCCGCTCGCCCACCTCGGTGTCGTAGCCGTGAGCCAGTTGCCCGATGAACGTGTGGGCGCCGGCAACGCGCGCCGCCGCTTCGATGTCCGCGGCCGACGCGTCGGGCCGCCCATAGGCGATGTTGGCGCCGATCGAATCCGAGAAGAGAAACGTGTCCTCGAACACGAGCCCGATGTTGCGACGCAATGACTCCAGGTCTACCGATGAGATGTCGGTGCCATCGATGGTGATCGTGCCGGACTGCACGTCATAAAAGCGGGGGAGGAGGAGGGCGACGGTTGACTTACCCGAGCCGGACGTGCCCACCAGCGCCATGGTCTCACCCGGCTCGACGGTGAGGTTGAACTCATTGAGTACCGGCTCGGAGCGCAGGTACCCGAAGCCCACGTCGTCGAAGGTGACCCGGCCGGCGGCGACGATGAGGCGGGGGGCATCGGGGGCGGAGCGAACAGCAGCAGTGGACTCAAGGAGTTCAAAGACGCGCTCGACCCCAGCCCGGGCTTGCTGGCCGATCGTGACGAGGCCCGCCAACATCCGGCTGGGGGCCTGGAGCTGACCCATGTAGCTGGAGAAGGCCAGGAATGTCCCCAGGCTGATCTCCCCCTGGATCGCCAGCCAACCACCGAGGGCCAGGACAGCCACCTGAGCTAGCGACGGAAGCGTCTGCAGGATCGGCTGGAACCGCGCTTGTAAACGGATAGCCCGGATCCGGCTGGCAAAGAGCCGTTCCGCCGTTTCGGCCAGCCGGGCCACCTCGCGTTGTTCTTGACCGAAGCCCTTCACCACCCGCACGCCGCTCACGGTTTCGTCGACGACGCCGGCCACTGCGCCGGCCTGTTGCTGCGCGTCCCAGGACGCGGGGAACACCGATGTGCGGAGGCGCAGCGACGTGAGTAACAGAAGCGGCGTGACGGCCAGGGCCACAAGCGTGAGTAAGGGACTCAGCGAGAACATGGCAATGAGCGCAACGACCAAGAACAACACGTTGGCGAGAACGAGAGGCATGAAGGCGAGCAGGCCTTGCACCAAGTTGACATCTGAGATGGCCCGGCTGACCAGCTGACCGGTGCCCATCTCGTCGTGGCGGGTCACCTCGAGCCGCTGGAGGTGGTCGTACACCTGGGTGCGAAGGTCGTTCTGGACGTCGAGGGCCACCCGTCCGGCCCAGTAGCGCCGCACGTAGGCGGTTACGAACCGGATGAACGCGGCCAGCACCAGCAGGATCGCTGCGGGGACGATCGGCGAGGTGCCAGCGATGATCACGTCGTCGACGATGTACCGCTCGACCAAGGGCACGAGCGCGGCAATGACTTGGCCCACGGCGGCAGCGCCGAGGGCGATGACCACATTGCGGCGGTGGGGGCCGACGGCCGACCCGAGCTGCCGCAACCAGCCCCGATCGTGGTTGGTATCGTTCATCTCCGCCGGCGAGGGTACCGTTCTAGCTATGACCGATTCCAAGGATGTCGTCACTGTCGAGCGTCTCATTCCGGCTCCGGCCGCCAAGATCTTCGATCTCATCGCCGATCCGAGTCGCCATCAGGAGATCGACGGGTCGGGCACCGTCCGTAGCGCCAAGGGAGGGTCAGAGCGGGTCAGCCTCGGTTCCACGTTTGGCATGTCCATGAAGATGGGGATGCCCTATTCGATGCAAAACAAGGTCATCGAGTTCGAGGAAAACCGCCTACTGGCCTGGCAAACCCGTGGTCCCGGCAAGATCGGCGGCCTGGTGGGCGGTCGGATTTGGCGCTACCAGCTTGAAGAAGTTGAGGGCGGCACGCTGGTCAAGGAGAGCTGGGATATTTCCCAGGAATCCGCCTTCACCAAGCCGGTGGTCAAGATTGGCGCCGACGCCACCCGGAAGGCCATGGCCGGAACTCTCGAACGCATCGAGAAGACCCTGGCGTAGGGGTTTACGTCAGCTGAGCGGTGATGGCGGCGAGCAGGTCGTCGTAGTCGTCGAGGGCTGGCAGTTGCGGGAACTCAGCTATCACGTTGGCCGGCGCATGGAACAAGAACCCGGCGTCGGCCGCCAGCAACATGGTGGTGTCGTTGTAGGAATCTCCGGCCGCAATCACTCGGTAATTGAGCGAGTGGAGCGCCTCGACCGCGTGCCGTTTGGGGTCCGCCATGCGCAGCCGATAGTCCACAATGCGGTCGTCGGTCACCACCAAGCGGTGGCACAGGATGGCGGGCCAGCCCAGCTGGCGCATGAGCGGGGCGGCAAACTGCTCGAACGTGTCGGACAAGATGATGACCTGGGTGCGGGTGCGGAGTTCGGCCAGGAAATCGGCGGCACCAGGTAGCGGCTCCAAGGTTCCGATCACCTCATCGATGGCCGAGAGGGTGAGGCCGTGCTCGACCAAGAGGTCCAGCCGATAGCGCATGAGCACGTCGTAGTCGGGCTCGTCGCGAGTAGTGCGGCGAAGGGCCTCGATGCCCGTGCGTTCGGCCACCGCCACCCAGATCTCCGGGACCAGGACCCCTTCGAGGTCCAAGGTGACGATCGACTGCACGGGCGACGGGCTGGTCATACTCAAAGCGTACGCGGTTGGCCATTTCGCCTCAGCTTCGCTGCCGTCGCTACCATGACTAGGCCCCGGTGCATCCGTTGCCCGGGGTTCCTTCCCTTGCTGGTGCCGCGTGTGCGGAGCCATCCGGTGGAAGACTTTCGACCCACTGCGGGGGTTGGCCAAGGTTCCTCTGTGGGACACGCGGCCGAAGGCAGACCGGGTCACCTACTTCACGTCGCACACCGAAAGAGGTTCCGCATGTCTGTGGGCCAGGACTTCGACCCGTCGCTCCTCGAGCGAAAAGACCGCAGCGAATTGGTAGCCATTGCCACCTCGCTTGGCGAAAAGCCACCATCACGGGCCAAGAAGGCAGAGATCGTCAGCCTGATCCTGCGCGCTGTTGGTGCTGAGCCGGATGGCCCTGACGGTGCGGCCCCCGATCAGCCCGCACCAGCGCTCGACGAGGCGCTGGCCACTGAGCCAAGCGCTGAGTCAGGCGATGGCGAGGTGGCCCCGTCCCCTGACGAGGCCGGCGCCAGCGAGGAGCCCGAGGCAACCGAACCAGCCGCCGAGTCTGCGCCCGCTTCGGAGGCCAGCCAGTCGGCCGGTTCACCGCCACTCCGTGGGGGCGGGCGCGGCGCCAACACCTCGCCAGGCGCCATTGAGCAAAACCGTGCCGGCCAGCAGGGAAACCAGCAAAGCCGCAACCAGGCCCAAGGCCAGCCCCGGCCCGGAAATCAGCAAGGGGGCAACCAGCAAGGGGGCAACCCACAACATCGTCAGGAAGAAGCCGGTCCGGGGAACCAGGCCGATCCGCAGGCAGGTCCGGCGATGGGCGACGACGAAGCTGGCAACCGTCGGCGTCGGCGTCGGGGGAGGGACCGCGATCGCCGTCCCGACCAGGCCGATGAGCAGGCATTCTTGCCGGATCCGGTAGATGTCGAAGGGTTGGTCGATCTCCGCGAGGAGGGCTACGGCTTCCTGCGAATCGCTGGCTACCTGCCGAGCAAGGACGATGCCTACATCTCGGTAAAGCAGGCCCGGCAGTTTGGTCTTCGCAAGGGAGACACCCTCAAGGGCAGGAGCCGCCCGGCGAACCGCAACGAGAAGAATCCGGCGCTCCTGCAGGTCTCGGAGGTCAACGGCCTCCCTGCGGGCCCGCCCCCGCCCCGCCCCGATTTCGAAGACCTCACGCCGCTGTTTCCGGATTCCCGGCTGCGGCTCGAGCAGCCCGAGTTCCCGGAGAACATGACCGCCCGGATCATCGATCTGCTGGCGCCCATCGGCAAGGGCCAGCGTGGCCTCATCGTGTCGCCACCAAAGGCGGGCAAGACCACGGTGATGAAGCAGATCGTTCGGGCCATTGAGCGCAATCACCCGGAGGTTCACCTCATTGTCCTCCTAGTGGATGAGCTCCCGGAAGAAGTGACTGACATGAAGCGGTGGCTGATCAACGGCGAGGTTGCGGCGTCAACCTTTGATCGGCCCACCGAGGAGCACATTGCCGTGGCCGAGTTGGTCATCGAGCGGGCCAAGCGCTTGGTGGAGTTGGGTAAGGACGTGGCCATTGTCCTCGATGGCATCACCCGCCTGGCCCGGGCCTACAACCTGAGCGCGCCCAACGGTGGCCGCACCATGGCTGGCGGCATTGACACCGGTGCGCTGTACCCGCCCAAGAAGTTCTTCGGGGCGGCCCGCAATGTGGAGGAGGGTGGCTCGCTCACCATCCTGGCCACGGCCTTGGTGGAGACCAACACCCGGATGGACGAGGTCATTTTCGAGGAGTTCAAGGGCACCGGGAACATGGAGCTCAAGCTCGATCGTCGCTTGGCTGAGCGCCGGATCTACCCGGCCATAGATGTGGATGCCTCGTCCACCCGCCATGAGGAGTTGCTGTTCGACCGCAAGCAGCTCCAGCAAATTTTCCGTCTGCGTCGGGTCTTGTCGGCCCTGAAGGACGAGAGTGGTTCGAGCGCGGCTGGCCTCGAAATGCTCACGGACCGGCTCAAGACGTTCCGCACCAACGACGCGTTCCTCGACGAGATCGCAAAGAGCCCCTCAGCGGGGTGATCGTCCGGCCGTCCCGCCAAAT
>JANXNS010000104.1 GCA_025353965.1 Aquihabitans sp. | reverse complement strand
GGCTCTTCAGGTGAGACGAGTTCAAGGTCTGGCAGGCGGGTCAACAGCTGCTCGAACATGACCTTGAGTTCGAGCCGGGCGAGGCTGTTGCCGAGGCAGAAGTGGGTGCCGAAGCCGAAGGCGACGTGTTCGTTGGGGGTGCGCTCGACGTCGAAACGGAACGGGTCGTCGAAGATTTCTTCGTCCCGATTGGCCGACGGGTACATGAGCAGGACGTTGTCGCCTGCCGCGATGTGCTGGCCACCGAACTCCACATCTCGGGTGGCCGTGCGGTTCATGTTCTTGATGGGTGACACCCACCGGAGCATCTCCTCGATGCCGGAGTCGAGCAAGACCGGGTTGGCCTGGAGCTTGGCCCACTCGTCGGGGTTGGCCAGCACCTGCCACATGCCGCCCGAGATGACGTGGCGGGTGGTCTCGTCGCCGCCGATCAAGATGAGGAGCGATTCGTGGACAAGGTCGTCGTGGCCGAGCTTGTCGCCATCCACCTCGGCGTGGCAGAGCACGCTCATGAGGTCGTCCTGAGGGTTGGCTTTGCGGTCCGCAATGACGTTGGTGGCGTACTCGGTGTACCCAATGAACGCTTCCGCCGCAGGACCCATGGCGGACTCATCGCCGGTAAGGGCGGTGAGCATTGCGTCGCTCCACGTCAGGAGTTGATCGCGGTCTTCGGGGGCGACGCCGAGGTCGTTTCCGATCATGATCAGGGGTAGCGGAGCGGCGATGTCCCAGACAAAATCGCACTCGCCTTTCTCCGCAACGCGGTCGATGATTTGGTCGCAGACCGCCCGGACCTCCGCCTCACGATCCCGCACCCGGCGGGGTGTAAAGCCCTTGTTGACCAGCTTTCGACGACGGAAATGCTCGGGGTCGTCCATGTCGATCATCATGGGGATGGCATCGCTTTCGGCGCGAATGCCCTGGGCATTGGAGAACGTCTCGGGGTCCTTGGAGATCGCCTTGAGGTCGGCGTACTTGGTGATACCCCAGGCGCGGCCGTCCCAGTACACGGGGGCGTTCGCTCGCATCCAGGTGAAATCTTCGTGGGGGTTTCTTCCCCAGAATTCTCCACTGATGAAGTCAATGTCGTCGCGGGTCTCGTGGTCGGCCACGGGGTATTCCTCCGAAATCTGACGGGTCGTCATATCCTGACGGCGTGAGCGTAGCGACCACAGAGCAGGAGGCCGAAGCGGTCGGCGGGCCGCCGATCCCCCTGGGGCGTCGGATTGAACTGCCCGGTCGTGGAACCACCTTCATCCGCGAGGTGGCGGGCCCGCCGGGGGCGCCCACCGTCTTGTTGCTCCATGGACTGATGGCGTCAGGTGGCTTGAACTGGTTCCAGGTTTTCGAGCCCCTGGCCGAGTATTTCCGAGTGGTGGCCATTGATCACCGGGGCCACGGGCGGGGCATCCGATCCTGGCGGCGGTTCCGGCTCGCCGATTGCGCCGATGATTGTGCCGAGCTCATGGACGAACTCGGGATTGACCAGGCGATCGCCGTTGGCTATTCCATGGGCGGACCGATTGCGCAGCTGCTCTGGCATCGCCACCCTGAGAAGGTTTCCGGTCTCGTGTTCTGCGCGACGAGCAACCGCTTCGTGCCGGGCGTGAAAGAACGATTCGCCTTCGTTACGGCCGTGTCCGCGGTGGCGGGTTCCACTCGGCTTGGGCAGATGGCCACCCGCATTCCCATCAAGCCGTGGCCGCGTCGAATCTCCACCGCCGTGCGGGCCAGGCCGGACAGCTTGCGGAAATGGGCGTCAGCGGAGATGCGCCGTCACGATCCTCGAATGGTCGCCGAGGCGTTGGCGGCCACCACGAACTTTGACAGCCGGAAGTGGCTGCACGCGGTGGACGTACCGACCGCCCTGATGGTCACAGTGCAGGACAAGGCCATCCCTGCGCAGGAGCAGCTGCGCTTGTTGCTGGCGGTCCCCCACGCTTCGGTGAGGCTGCACGACGAAGGTCATACCTGGTGCGCCAGGGCTGGGTTTGGCTCCGCCGTCGTGGATGCGTGCCTGGATGTGGCTCCCGGCTGAGGGTCGCTCGATTTGACCTTCGTGCGTCTCTGCTAGAACCTGTTCTAGTTCTGATAAACCGTCAGGAGTTGCTGTGCACATCGCTTACACGCCCGAGCAAGAAGCCCTTCGCAAGGAGTTGCGGGACTATTTTGCCGCCTTGATGACCCCCGAGGTGATCGAGGCGGGCTTCGCAGGGGAGACCGGTAGTCCGGAATCGCTCGAGGCTGTCCGCCAAATGGGGCGTGACCGCTGGTTGGGTGCCGGGTGGCCAGTGGAATACGGCGGCCGGGGCTTTGGGCCCATGGAACAGTTCATTTTCATGAACGAGTCTTGGCGGGCGGGTGCTCCTACCCCGTTCCTCTCCATCAACACGGTCGGTCAGACGATCATGCAGTTCGGCACCCAGGAGCAGAAGGATTTCTTCCTGCCCCGGATCCTGGCGGGAGACCTCCATTTCTCCATCGGGTACACCGAGCCCGAGTCCGGCACGGACCTCGCGTCGCTCACCACGAAAGCCGTCAAGGACGGCGACGACTGGGTAATCAACGGCCAGAAGACGTACACGTCGCTGGCCAGCTATGCGGACTATGTGTGGCTCGCCGTTCGCACCGATCCCGATGCGCCCAAGCACCGTGGCATCACGATCTTCGCCGTGCCCACCAATGATCCCGGCTACTCATATACGAAGATCAACACCATGGTGAACGCCAGCACCTTCCACACTTTTTACGATGACATTCGTGTGCCCGAAAGCGCCATCATCGGCGAGCTCAACGGCGGCTGGAGCTTGATCGTGAACCAGCTCAACTACGAGCGGGTCGGCCTGGCCCCTCCCGGAATGATGGAACGCAACTATGAGGACGTGCTCCAGTTCGCTCGGACCACAACCGATGCCGCCGGGGCCCGTTTGATTGACCAGGAATGGGTGCAGGTCAACCTGGCCCGAGTCCGAGCCGGCGTTGAATACCTCACCCTTCTCAATTGGAAGGTCGCCTCGCTGGCGGAGGCCGGCGAGACGGTTAACCCGGCCGATGCCAGCTCTATCAAGGTGTTCGGAACCGAGTTCTTCACCGATGCCTATCGTCTGCTCTCCGAGATCGTCGGCCAGCCGGCCAACCTTGCTTCGGGCCCGGCTTCGGCATTGGCCGCCCGTCTCAACCGTGGCTCACAAGGCACCCTGATCCTCACCTTCGGTGGTGGGGTCAATGAGATCCAGCGAGACCTGATTGCCATGTTCGGCCTGAACATGCCCCGCACGCCCCGGATGTAAGGAGCAGCTCCCATGGATTTCGCACTCACGGACGAACAGACCGCCATCCGCGACCTGGCGGCACGAATTCTCAGCGAGCAGATCACCCCTGACCGGGTGCGAGACATCGAGCACAGCGACCAGTGGTTCGCGCCGGACACGTGGTCCGAGTTGGCCAAGGCAGACCTGCTCGGTCTGTGTTTGCCCGAGGCCCACGGTGGGGGTGGCTACGGCTTCTTTGAGCTGGCCCTGATTCTCGATCAGGTCGGCCGTACGGTGGCGCCGCTTCCGGTCCTGCCCACCCTGGTGCTCGGCGCCTTGCCCATTGCCGAGTTCGGAACCGACCCACAGCAGGCACGGTGGCTACCAGGCGTGGCTGCCGGTGATGTGATTCTCACGGCGGCGCTGTCGGAGGGTGGCGATGGCCTACCCCCTGCGGTCCCGGCCACAACGGCCACACCCGACGGTGACGGCTGGCGTCTCAAGGGCGTCAAACAACTGGTGCCGGCAGCAGAACTTGCGTCGCTCATCTTGGTGCCAGCCCGCTCTGGTGACGGAGTATCCACCGTGTTCCTGGTGGACCCCAAGGCGGATGGGGTCAGTATGGAAATCAGCTTTGGGCCGAACCTGGAGCCACTCGCCACCCTCACTCTCAATGATGTGACGGTCTCGGCTGCTGGTGTTCTAGGTGCGGTCGACGGTGGGGCCGAGGTTGTGTCCTGGGTGACGGATCGGGGTATCGCTGCCTACTGCGCTCTACAGGCTGGCGTGTGCGAGTCCGCCCTCCGGATCACCGCGAAGTACGTGAGTGAACGTAAGCAGTTCGACACACCGATCGCCACGTTCCAAGCGGTGGCCCAACGCGCCGCGGATGCGTACATCGACACCGAGGCCGTGCGGCTCACCGCCTACCAGGCGGCATGGCGACTGTCCGAAGGACTTCCAGCAGCCGAAGAACTGGCGATCGCCAAATTCTGGGCTGCCGAGGGTGCGCACCGCGTGGTCCACGCCGCGCAGCACCTTCACGGAGGCATCGGGGTCGACGCCGATTACCCGGTCCACCGCACGTTCCGCTGGGCCAAGCACATCGAACTCGCGCTCGGAGGCGGGACCACCCACCTCCGGCGGTTGGGCGCGTTGCTCGCCGCCGGTTGAGTCTCTGCTCTACCGCTAAGCCAAGGGGCTTGAACCGCCCGGTGAGTGGGCAAGGTTGGCCGCGGCGTATGGCATCGTGTACCGCACGCATCATGTAAGCAGCCGCCGAGGGACGCCTCCCGCTCCGCCGGCGAACAAAGGGGAAAGCCTGTGAAGACCCGATTGATTGCCCTCTGCTGCGTGGTGGCCCTGTTGGGTTCGGCGTGCGGTAGCCGTTTGAGCGATGCCGAGTTGGCCACCGGCGGCGGCACCGGCGGAGGCACCGCGGCCACCGACAGTGCCGCTGGGGGCAAGGGCACCAAGGGCGCGGGCATCACCAACGTCAAGGATTCGGGTCCGATGCTGGGCACGTTGCCCGTGCCGTGTGGGGCAGCCAAAAGTGGCGCGGTGAAGGCGCCTGCCAAGGCCACCCCAGGAGTCTCGGCCGACAAGATCCGAATTGGTGTCATCACCGACAATGTCTCGTTCATCAAGCTGCCCACGGCAAGCATCGCGGAATCGGTCGAGGCGTTTGTGGGCTTCTGCAACGGGTTCGGCGGGATAAACGGCCGCAAGCTGGAACTCGTTAAGTACGACGCCAAGATTTTCGAGGATCTGGCTGCAACCAAGGCGGCCTGCGCCGACAACTTGTTTGCCTTGGTCGGTTCCGGCGCCGTCTTCGACGACAAGGGCGCCCAGACCATGGTCGATTGTGAGCTGATTGACGTCCCCGCCTACACGGTCACCGCCGCCAAGGGCATGAGCGAGCGGGTAGTCGCCCCCATCCCGAACCCGAGCAGTTCGATCAACATCGGTCCGGCCCTCTTCGTGAAGGGAAAGCATCCCAAGGCCATCAAGAAGGCGGCCATCCTGCATGGCGATGTGCCGTCGGTGACAGTTCAGGCCGCACGGGTAAAAGAGGCGTACAAGTCCAAGGGGTGGGACTTCGTCTACGACAAGAAGACCGGTCAGATCCAGGAGTCGTACACGTCTGAGGTCAAGGCCATGAAGGACGCCGGTGTGAACTATGTGACCATGGTGTCGGCCACCGATGAGATCGTGAAACTCCTCCGAGACATGAAGACCCAGGGCTTCAAGCCCGAAATCATGGATCTCGGCCAGCAGTACTACGACCCTGCGCTGCTCAAGGAGTCCGGTGCGGAAGGTGCCATTGTGCAGCTCAACACGGCACCGTTCGAAGAGGTCAAGCAGAGCCCGGCCCTGCAGGCCTACATCGAGGCCTACGACGCCGTCGGCACCGACATTGCGCCCACATCGCTTGGTGTCCAGGCCTTCTCTGCCGGTCTGCTGTTTGCCACCGCGGCCAAGGCCGCAGGGCCGGAACTCACTCGGGATTCTGTGCTCGCCCAGCTCAAGAAAATCAAGAAGTGGGATGCCGGGGGATTGCAGTTCACCGCCAACCCGGGCGACAACATCGTCAACACCTGTTTCTCGTACTCGATCGTGAAGGGCGGCAAGTTCGTCCGCTACCACCCGAGCAAGGTTGGCACGTTCGACTGCAACAAGAACTACGCCTTGAAGCTCAAGGGCAACTACGGCACTGGCGCCAAGGCCGCAGGTTGATGCTGGCACCATCACGGGGGCCGGGAGGTCCAGCGTGAACGATCTCTTTACCCTGCTGGTGCTGGGGCTGGCCAGCGCGTCGCTGTACGCCGTGGCGGCGAGCGGCCTAGTCGTCACCTACACCACGTCGGGCATCTTCAACTTTGCCCACGGTGCGGTGGCCATGATGTCGGCCTTCGTGTACTGGCAGCTCAGCTCGCCCGACGCTTGGGGCCTGCCGGTGCCGCTAGCGCTGGCCCTCACCCTTATGGTCTTTGCCCCCGGGCTGGGACTGCTCATAGACCGAGTCCTGATGCGTCGTCTCCACGACGCAACCCCAATCACTCGGATCGTCGTTCCCATCGGCCTGTTGGTTGCCCTTATCCAGATCGCCACCATCATCTGGCCACCAGCCACGGTGAAGGCCTCGCTGCCTCGATTCTTCCTGGGCCGCACCGTGGAACTCGGTGGCATCGTGATCGAGTACCACCAACTCCTGATCTTCGCCACGGCCATTGCCGTAGCGATTGGGCTGCGGGTACTGCTTTACAACACGCGCATCGGCGTGGCGATGCGGGCCGTAGTCGACAGCCGGGACCTTGCCGCACTCAACGGGGTGTCGCCGGACCGAGTGTCGGGCCTGGCTTGGGCGCTCGGGTGTTCGTTGGCCGGGCTGGCTGGCATTTTGATCGCGCCGATCCTGAACCTGGATCAAACCCAGCTCACCTTGCTGGTGATCAATGCCTACGCCGCGGCCATGGTGGGCCGGCTTCGGAGCCTCCCGCTCACCGCCGTAGGCGCCATCATCTTGGGCCTGGCCCGGGAGGCCGCCAACCAATACAGCGACAGCCTCCCCAGCTGGATCACGGTGGACACGGTGCCTGCCATCATGCTGTTCGTGGTCCTGATCGTGGTCCGCCAAGACAAGGCCGATGTGTTCGGCCAGGGCAAGGACCGCAGCCAGGTGCCCAACCCCACGTGGCGGGCGGTGGGTAGTGCCT